>CAMCSO010000069.1 GCA_945877545.1 Bifidobacterium breve
GTCGTGGCTATCAAGGTGGGTCCAGAGATGACGTCAAGCCGAATCGCCATGAAGCAAGTGACGACAACGAACGCAAAGAAGCCCGCGTTCTACACGTTCACCGTGACACCCATGAACGACGCCGGGGAAGGAGCAACCGACGCCGGGGAAGGAGCAACCGGCTCCGCGCAGGTCACCGCCCCCCGCAAGTGAATGCGCAGCAGCGCGCTCGCCCGGAGGAATACCGCCCCGCCGTACCAATGTGTCGAATAGGCGGCGCGCTAGACGTGCCACCGTCAGGTGGGCAGCAATGAATAGCCTCGAGTCCGGCCGCCGCGGGAAGCACGGGCTCCCAGCGGCGACCGGCTCGCGTCACGCGCGAGTGAACGGCAGAACGGTCGTGAGCCAGCCGATCAGCCCATTCGAATTACGGGACTGCGTCCACACCCGGCCCGGGCCCGTCAATTCAACGACCATGCCCTCACCGGACTTCATCGCGGTCGAGAACCCACCCGCAGTTCTGTCCTTCATGTCAATCGTGTCGTCGTATGCCACGAGGTGACCCGAATCGACCGTGACGGACTCCCCCGCCTGGAGCTGGTGAAGGTCGATTGCCCCGTAGGACGCCACGACGATCTGGCCGTCGCCGGTCATGTGGGCGATGAAGCCGCCCTCGCCGCCGAAGAGGTTCTTCTTCCCACCCCACTTGGTGTCCATCGCGACGCTCGACTCATTCGCAGCGACGTCAACCCATGAGCCCTCGGATGCCGACGAGTACGACGTCACGAAGAAGGACTCACCACCTACGGCGCTGCGCTTGAGCGCCTTGAACAGGCCGCCCTCCATCTTGGCCTCGATGGTGACCCCGGCACTCATCGCAGCCATCGCGCCGGTTTCCGCCTTCACGGTCTCACCGGCACCCATCGTGATCCTCGCAACAGCAAAGGCCGGTGCGTGACGCACATCGATCTTCATGGATTCCTCTCCTTGATTTCTCAACAAAGTTCCATTCAAGCCCAACGACCACATGGACGTGCCCCGTGTCGCCAGCCAAGCCACCCACCATGAGCGGTGATTTGACACTAGTCACCTGCCACCGCCAGCAGCCCGAATACCCCAGCAGCCAAAAGAAATGGGGGTCTAGTACCCCACTTAGAGGCCATTTCGGAGCAATACAGTCCTTCTTCTGGACGCATCTTTCACGCTCGACTAGCGTCCTGCGCGTCGTCACTAGTGTTTCCAACGTTGGGGCAGTCCTGTCTCGGGAGAATTCCTTGGTGGCGCTCCTCCCATTGATGGGCTTTGTCGGTCTTGTCCTGTTCGTCATCACTGGATGGACCGGCCCGGACAAGAAGACTCCCGTCGTCGAGAGCGCCGGGTGGGGACTCCATGAGCACAGTCCACAGAAAGGGCCTCGGGCCGGACGGTAGCCACAAAGACTGCGCGGCAACGGACGCGGAATACGAACGAAAGGCGAGCACCGATGCAGATCCCGCGAAGAGCACAGAACACCATCTCCCCTCGACCCATCGACCGGAGAATCCCATGAAGGGTATGACGATCGGCGCCGCAATCGCGCTCCTCGTTGCCGTGCTCATGGCCGGCTCCCCGTTCCTCTTCTACGGCACCTCCGCCAACTCCGACAGTGGTGAAGCAGCCTGGGTCTTCTTGTTCGTCACCATTCCGATCGGTGTCTTCATGGGCCTGGTCGCACTGATGCTGCTGATCATCGTGTCGATCATCGGCATCGTTCGGGCACGGGGCACATCCACGGTGCGCCTCACCATCGCCATCGTCGCTCCCATCCTCATGATCCTCCCGACAGGCCTACTGATCGCGGCATTCGTCAACGCTTGGGTGACGAGTATCTGGGCGCTCATCCTCACCGCGATGATCCTCGTCGGAATCGTCCTCGCGGTCATCACCGGCTTCACCCCACGGGCGGAAAGGTTGGCAGCGGGGGGCAGCGCCGCCTGAGCGGTCATGCTTCAAGAACCGCCACCATAAGGATGGACGACGTCCTCAGCGCCAGCCGGGCTCCCTGCCGAAGTGGCGCGAGCGACGTGGACGTGCGCGAAGGATGGCGAGGAGGCGACGTGCACCGGTGAGGGTCTGAAGCCGATTGCGAATGCACCGTCTCCAAGCCCTGCTCAGTCAAGGGTGCGACGGGGACAGTGAAATCGCCCAAAGAAGTGATCGCCTCGAGAGTCCAATCTTTTCAGTGTTGAGGTACGGCCCACGGGAAGAGGCGCTCACGCCTAGGCTTGAATGTGCGGCAGCGGTCTTCTCTCACAAGACGACCCAACAAACTGTTGGTACGCAATGCTAGAAGGTGAACCTCTTGTTCTGCTGACCTTGAGCTGTCGGCTGCCATGGCAGTCGAGTCTTGACTGACACGTTCCAGCTGCCGCTGGTGAGTTTAGCTGTGCAGGTCACGGTTGCCCGGGGAGACGTCACTGAGCAGGTGCCGGTTTTCGTGGTTGAGCCTTTTGTCGCAACGATCGTGTAGGCAACCGCCGGCATGAAAGAGACCGCGCCAGTCACTGACTTCGAGCTTTTCGATGATGCCCAGTTCACATCCACCGTTAGCGCTGTTTGAGCGATGATCGACAAACTACCCGAGCTGCTATTGCTTGCGAAGACATCTCGAGTGCCAATGGTTGGGTTGGTGGAAACGGCGACTCCGAAGGGATTGCCTCCTGAACTGATCGTCCCAACAACAGTGCGCGTACTCGCGCTGATGACCGAAATCGTTCCACTTCCGTAGTCCGCGACATACGCGGCTGCTGATGTTGCCGTGACGCCCCACGGCTGATTTCCGACTGCGACTGTTTTCACGACACTGTTCGAAGAGGTATCGATGATGGATACGGAGTTTGAGCCGTTATTGGTTGCGTACAACGTCGTACCTGCTGGATCGATGGCAATGTCACCAGGGGCGGAACCGATGTTGATCGTGGCGCTCACCGATCTCGTAGCAGTGTTCACCACCGATACCGACCCGGCCCCGTTATTCACAACATAGGCACGGGAGCCGTCAGGGCTGACTGCCACTCCCCAAGGCTTCGAGCCGACAGGAATCCGGGCTTCAACGGTCTTGCTTTCGGTCTTGAACACAAGCAGGCTGCTGGATGCATTGTCGCTGATGTAGACCCATCGTCCGTCGGCACTCGCCGCGATTCCCGTGGGTTCGCCGCCAACCGTGACGGTCTCCGGTGAAGATGACATTGTGGCTGTCCACGCCTCAATTGGGATGATCGTGATCGTGCCATCACCAGCGTTCGTGACATACGCCGCGACCGTTGGTTGACCGGATACCGCCGAAATCGCGACATCGGAAGGCTGGTTCCCAACGGTGACTGCGGCGGGTTGGCCGGGTAGGCAGTATTTCGGTCGGCAAGTGTTGAACAGCGCAACTGTGCCGTCGGCGGAGTTGGTGGCGACGCCGACCATGCCCGATATCGCGACGCCCTTTGGCGCGGACCCGATCGCGAACGTCACCGGAACATACGCATTGGGATTCACCGACATCGATGCCCGTGCCGTCGACAGCCAAGACCCACTCATCGCAACTACGAGTAGGGGAACCATCAGGAACGAACGCTTCATTGTTGCCTCTCGATACGGATTGCGCGGGGATTCAAGCATTGACCAACGTCATGAGGACACCGACCCCCGTGTCATGCGCTCACGCCTGCATGCAGGCGTGCCAAGCGGGTGTTGGTCGCGGCTCTCAGCACCGGAACATGGGCGGGCTCACGATGCGCTGCCGCGATGGCGCTCGTTCCGGCAGTCTTGAACATCGTGGCGCCTTTCCGTGGGCGGTCACGGTCACGCTAGTGGCGTGGGTGGGGTGGCGTCACGCGTCCGGCGCGCCTTTCGGCGAAGTGGGGGTCTAGGGAAGCGCTGATTTTCTCATTCGTGTGAGCGGCGCTATGCCTGATGCGTGGGTCGTTTCTGGGAGAGGTCGTCATGCCCAGCGACCGGATCAGCTTCACGGATGTCGAGCATTCGAAGCGCCGGCGGGTGTCGCGCCGTGAGCAGTTCGTGGACACGATGGGTGCGACGATCCCGTGGTCGCGGTGGGTCGGGCTGATCGAGCCGTTCACCTACTCGGGCCATCGGGGCAGGAAGCCGTAGGCGCAGGGGACGATGCTTCGCATGGACCTGCTGCAGGCGTGGTTCTCGCTGTCGGACGAGGGCGTCGAGGACGCGGTCTGCGACTCGTATGCGATGCGCCGGTTCCTGGGACTGGACTTCACGGTCGAGCAGGTCCCCGACGCCACGACGCTGCTGCACTTCCGGCACCTGCTGGAGAAGCATCAGCTGGGCAGGAAGCTGCTGGAGTCCCAGGGGAGATCTTCGAGGAGCAGGGCTGGATCATGCGCGGGGGAACCATCGTCGACGCGACGATCATCGCCGCTCCGTCGCCGGTGAAGAACGCTGATGGTGCCCGTGATCCTGAGGTGCTCTGGCGTTGAAGGGCAACCAGTGGCACCCCGGGATGAAGGCCCACATCGGCATCAACGCTGGCGCCGGCTGCCAGGGAGCCGAGAGGCGCCCCGACATCGCCGCCGACCCGCACCTGTCGCAGGTGGAGTTCCGGATCGCGGCCCACACGTCGAAACTGGCTGCGATGGCCGGCCCCGACCGCGCGGCGGAGTCACGCAAGGCATCGATCCGGGGCATGGCCAAGAACCTCAACCGCCTCAACGTGCTCTTCGCCTCGGCGAACTGGGTGATGCGGGCCCGTGCCGTCGCCCTGACGGGGGTGACAGCACGGCGCAAGCCTGCCCCAAAAACCGCCCGAACCACACCAGAGCACCACCACGGAGACCAAAGCAGCGACTCCTCAGCTCATCACGCGTGCCCGGAGGCAACCGACGCCGCAAACCCCCTGATGATCAGTGGTTCCCTAGCTGTCGGCCTCGACGACGGTCGCGCCGTCAGCGGCCCGCTGCACAGCAGCACACCCCTCCTTGGCTGACGCCGGCGTGTCGTAGGCCTCGCCCACGGCGACGATCTCTCCGTTGCCGGCCTTCAGCCGGAGCCTGAACCTGCATGCCTTGTCCTCGTGCGCCTCCAACGTGCCTGCCATGCCGCACCCCTTCACTCGTTGCTGGGAATCGGGAAGATTCCAGCATTCGCTGAACGGATCAGGCGTCGGCCGCAGTCGACGGGCGCGACGTCACGACCACACGTGGCAGCGACGAGGACGGCTTCCATATCACCGCCGATCGTGAAACGTGGTACTCGTACCCAATTTCGCTCCGATGACTGGCCTCGTCCGCCCAGCCTGCCTGCGCTGCAATCCACCGCTACCTGTGGAGGAACAATGACGTCAGCGAAGGCATTCGCGCTCCTCGCAGCGGCGCTCGTCCTCGCTGCCTGCGGGAGCAGCACCGATGGAGCCGCACCGGCGGTGAACGTCGACCCCGCCAGCACGTCCACCCCCGCGGCAGTGCCAGCCACGCCCTCACCGTCCGCGTCCACCACTTCGGCAGCACCAGTCGCGACTGCGACAGCGGTCTCCACAACCGCTCCGACGTCCGTCACCCCCACGCCTACCGCGTCACCGCCCGTGTCCGTCCCTGCACCAGCGGCCCCCGCGGCGAAACCGATCTGCTCTGGATCGGGGGAAAACATCCTCGTGGTCGATGACTACGCAACGATGCGACGGATCATCCGAGTCCTCCTTGTTCAGTTGCGATTATCATGCGTCCGAGGCAGCTGACGGCCAAGAAGCGATGTTGAAGTTGCGCTCCGGGCAATTCGCGCTCGTAATCTCGGACTGGAACATGGAGCCCATGACCGGTTTGCAGTTGCTCAGGGAAGTACGCGCCGACACCCAGCTCAAGACAATCCCGTTCATCATGGTTACTGCCGAATCTAGGTCGGAGAATGTCGCAGCAGCACGGGAAGCCGGTGTGTCCAACTACATCGTGAAGCCATTCAACGCTCAAAGTCTTGGCCGGGCGATCAGCGCTGCGGGCGTACCGCTCCCCTAGACCAATGCCCGTCGCTGGTCATGCGATCGGTCGGCATCTCGGCCCTCGATAAAGGGAACGCTGGGGCTTGGGCGTGGCAGACGAAGCCGGGCGAGCCAACGACGTCGGTCTCGGTGCAGCAACTCAGCTTTTGGGCACGACCGCAGACGTCTCGTCGGGCATTGGTTTTGCGGCGCCCGAAACAAATGTCGTGCTGGCCACGCCTGCCCTGACCAGGCCCTCCGACCCGATCCGGTCGCACATCCGGTCGGCGAGCGCAGCGATCGTCAACGAGGGGTTCGGACCCACCGCTCCCGGCATGACCGCTCCGTCGGCGACGTACAGTCCGGGATAGCCGAAGACCTGCCCGTACGAATTGCACACCCCGAGATCGGGGTGCTCGCTCATCGGGGCACCGCCGAGGGGGTGCACCGTGACGACCCGTCGCAGCCGCCACAGCGGGTTGTCCCGATAGGTGGCCCCCAGTTCGTCACCCAGCTTCTGCATCGTGGACCGGATACCGTCGAAGAAATCTCGAGAGGTCTGCGTCGTCCAATCGATAGCGAGCTCACCATCGTGCAGCCGCATGACGCCGTCCGGTACGTCGCGCCCCATCCCCAGCAGCGGCAGCGACGTCGCGGAGCGCCGTCCAGGACCGAGGAGCGCCGCCAGATCGTCACTGATGCCGCTCCGGTTCCGCCGACCGAGGCGGGCGACGAGCGCGGCGAGGAAGGCCCGCGTGCCTCTCGACATGACGCTCCCGGGTCGGGCGAGCTCCACGAGCCACTCTGCCAGGGCCGGGTAGCCGGCATCTTGGACGTAGTGGCCCCGCGGCGGCGGCCACCCGCCCGGCTCATTCGCGTCGGCAGCGTCCGGCACCCTGACCCGTGAGGTGATGACGGGCCCGCAACTGCCAGCGAGCCGGAGCGGCTGGCCGTCCGGCTGCGTGGCGTCGAAAAGCAGCCCGAGGAGGTCGCCGTTTCCGGAGAAGCGAGTGCCGAGGGAGGGGCTGAGAGCGGGGAAGGCCGCTCGGCTGCGCAGGAGCAGCCGGGTCGTGCCGAGGGTGCCGGCCGCCAAGACAAGCCGGTCACAGGTGAGCGTGCGCGTCCGCAGGTTTGCGAAGTCGGTCGGCTCGCCCTCGGTATGGACGACGTAACGCACCTCAAACCCGCCCCCCGAAAGCGGGGCGATCGACCGGACCTCGTGGCCGGTTCGCAGATCGGCGCCGTGGTGGGCCGCCGCGGATAGGTAGGTGTGGTCGAGAGTGTTCTTCGCGCCGTCGTTGCAGCCGATGTCGCACTCACCGCACAGAACGCAGGAACGACGGGGGAGTCCGTGAATGTTGCCGTATGGCGGCGTGTCGAGTGGCACTCCCTCGGCTGCCGGGGCGTCCGGGGTCGCTCCGAACGCGATGGCGAGCAGCGGAAGGTCCCAGTCGAGCCCAGCCCGCTTGGACGCCTCGCGCAGCGCGGAGGTCTTGGGCGTGCGATCGGCAAATGGGTAGCGCCGCCCGCCGAGCATCTTCTCGACCCGGTCGTAGTGCGGCTCGAGGTCGGCACGGGTCACCGGCCAGTTCTCATACCCCCCACCTGGCACAGGCTGCTCTCGCACGAACCACTTCTCGTCCTTGCGGATCAGCACGTTCGCGTAGATAAGCGAACCGCCGCCGAGGCCGGCCGATACGACAGCCTCGATGCCATCGAACGACCACAGGTCGAACATGCCATGCCGTCCGTTGGTGGGATCCCAGAAGTTCCTCGCGACTCCCTCCGGACTGCGGGGGAAGCTGCCGGGAGGGTAGGCGCGGCCTCGCTCCATGACGATGACGGAGTGCCCGGCCTCCGCCAGGCGGTAGGCGCTCACGGCACCGCCGAACCCCGATCCGACCACGGCCACATCGACGTGCTCGTGCGAACGGTCCATCGGGTTGCTGCGATCTGCCTCGCCGCTCATGCGTGCTGCCTCGTTCTCGATCGTTGGACGATTGCGCTCTCGACGGTTCGCAAGGTCTCCATCGACACTGGCCTTTCGTTGGGATTTCGCGGCGACTGCTTCTCAAACCCGCCTGCCGGCCGTTCAGCCTGGACGATGCGCCGGACGCTAGCCTCGAACGAACGGTGCGTCGAGAAGATGGACAGATTTGCTCCGGAATCGCGAGTAAGTGGGGGTCTAGACCCCCACTTACTCGGGTCGCTGAGCATTTCCTCCCGTGTCGGTGGCCCTTGGGATTCCTGCTCAGTTCCTGCGCGTCGACTTACATCAGGTGTTGGTAATGCGCCCGTGTTGGACGCTGGCCCCATGGTCGTTTCGCTCTGACGCTGCCGGAAGTCGCTAGGGCGGGATGCCGCCGGACGAGGACGAGCCGATCACGACCAGCCGGTACGGCGAGGGGTTCGGACGCCCCCGGGCCCGCTCATCCCCTGACCGAAAGTGGGGGCCTAGTACCCCATTTCGCGGGCGGACCTCATGAGGTGTCGAACAAGGCTTGCCCGGCGAGCTGGGAAGCGCTGAGAATCCAAGGTGGCGCTGCGATCGCGGCGTGAAGACGACGGAGGGGTCCGAGCCATGAACGCACCGACAGCGGTCACGAGTTCTGGCGTTCACGCGCTCGTTCGGAGATCCCGGCTCATGACTGTGCTGGCGCCGATGGTGGTACTCGCATGTGTCGTGTCGGCCTGCGGATCGGGTGCGCCCGAATCCTCTGCTGCTTCGGCATTATCGGGCGCCAACGGCGGGCCCGGCGAAGCGGCGGCTTCGGGGAACAGCTACCCGCTTCCTGATTGCACGGGGCAGGATCCAAAGACCTGTTCTTACGACGGATTCGATCCGATGGTCGATGGGTTCAGCTTCGCGAACTGGGGCGAGACCGGCAAACTCGGTGCGACCGGGCTCATTGCGCTGTTCGGCGAGTCCAAGGTATGCGCGACGGTGACGTCCCGCGGCTGCGTTCTTTACCCGGCCGCGCAGGAATGGGCTGATCAGGTCAACGAGGAGATGTCTCACGGTCATTGCGAGGGCATGGCGGTCATGGCCGCACGGCTGTTCCGAGGCGATATCGATCCGCAGGATCTTGATCCGGCAGCTGAATCAACCTTCGATCTCGTGCTCGAGGATCCTGACGTCGAAAGTGCGATTGACACGTGGTGGGCGACGCAACTGCTCGCACCCGTTCAGCAGGCCTACCTGGCCTTCCAGAAATACCGGCCGAGTGAGATCGCGGCGGAGCTGGCCGCGGGACTCCAGCGTGGGGACGGCTACACGATGGGGATCTATTCACCCCCCGTTGCCCACGCGATCACGCCCTTCGCTGTCACCCGGGAGGGTAATCGAATTGCGATCTCGGTCTACGACAACAACTTTCCCGGCACGGTGCAGCGGATCATGATCGATCCCGTAGCGGAGCAGTGGCGTTATGCGGTGGGATCGACGAATCCGGACGAGCCGACGGGTGGCTGGGAGGGAGGCATCGGCACGATCGAGCTCACGCCGATGTCGAGCCGGGCCCTGCCCTCAATTGCACCCTTCGATGACGCGCCGGCGAAAGGGGTCGCTCGAGGTAACTCGGCAACGACCCACCTGCTCTTGACGTCGCCGGATCCGCAAGCGCAGACGTCTGTCGTGCTCACGATCGATGGGCGTACCTACGACACGTCTAACCCGACCGTGGCGCTTCCGGACGGTGTCCTCGTCCGTACAACGCTTGGTGAAGTCCTGTCGGGTAGGGGGACGGCCGTCGCGGTCGACGGTTCCAAGGTGAAGTCGTTCTCGGCCTCGCCAAGGGCAACCGGCGGTGCTACCGGCTCGACACGGTTCACGATGTCTGCTGACGCTGTCGGCGCACCAAGGTCCACCGTCCATGCTGTGGCGTCTTCAGGTGAGCCGACAGGTCAATTCGTTGTTAACCCAGGCGTGAATCTCACGATTGACTCGGGAGACTGGACGGATGCTGAAGTCAACATCGCCAACGGCCTCAATAGTGTCGACTTCCCGTTGGACGACGACCTCGACATGTCCGTCATCACGGACGACGACGGTGTCGCAGATGTGGAATTCCTCGACGAGGACGGAGACGTCGTAGGCGAGTACGCCATCGATGACGAAACTGAAGATGGCATGGTCATGGACAGCACGGCCGAATTCGATGCCGACACTGGCGAATTCGACGTGACTGAGGAGGAGGCTGAGCCCGAGGACGTCGATGAGGATGTCCTGGCCTGGCTTGCCGACATGTCCGCTGACGACGGCTCTGAGGATTCGGTCGAGACCTCCGACGGGTCGATGGATATGGACGAGTCGGATGACGGCGACAGTGCCGGCGGCGAGGATTCCGATGATGCCCGGAGCGGCGACGATGAAGATGCGGACGCAGACTCAGGGGCTGACGCGGACGCCGAGGCTGATGCAGATTCGGGAGAGTAACCCTGCTGACCCTTACCGACCACCTCATCGCCCGGTGACATGCGTCAGGGGAGATTGGTCAAGACTCGCTGAGTTGAACGGGGGCGGAGACATGTCCTGTCGCAGGGAGAACGATCGCCGCCATGCCTTCGAGACAGTCGATGCCAGCATTCAATCCGATGACCTTGCCGTCTGCGATCGAGTGCGACGTTCTCGTGAGAGGAGCGGAACCTCTGGATGCCCTCGTGTCTTGTCACTCGTTGGATGCCGGGCGAAGTGGGGTACTAGTACCCCACTTCTCGGCGAAAGCCATGAGACCCATGACGGGTAGAACTTGCGTGGATACTCTGCGGGAATGACGCATTCTGAAGTGGATTCCACCGACGCCGGGCCTCTCGTTCCCATCATCGCATCGGTCATCTGGATCCCTGTGGGGTTTCTCGGTCTCGTATCGGCGCTAAATACCCTACTTGACATCGACTCTGGCTTCTCTTCGTCTAGGGATGGACTGGCCAACGCCGGGATCATCTCGTTCCCCTTGGCCTGTTTCGCCACCGTACCGATCGCGTGGGCGGTTTGGGTCAACACTCGCAAGCGGGCCGGGACCACCAAGTGGCGGGTGCTCTCCTCGCTTGTGCCCCTGGTCAGCGTCGCCATGGTCGTGATCGGGGCCCTCGCGTGGTACTAGACCCCCACTTTTCCGCTATTTCGACTGAAGACGGTCTCATTACTGGACCACTCATTAGTGGCCCAGTACCTTGGCGCGAGCCGTTCACCCCGGACGGCAGCCACACATGACTGCGCAGCAACGGCTGCGAAACAGGAACGAAAGGCGAACAACGATGGCGACCCGACGAACAGTAAAAAACGTAATCTCCCCGCTCACGATCACCCGGACGAACCCGTGAGGGGGCTCACGATCGGCGCTGCCATCGGGCTGCTCTTTGCCGTGCTCATTACCGGCTCCCCGTTCCTCTTGGCCCTCGCCGCCGAGTCCGACGACAACAGTTCTGGCGGGGCAGCCTTTGCGTTAATGTTCGTCACCGTTCCGATGGGCGCCATCATCGGCGTGATGTCAGCGATCATGCTGATCATCGTGTCGATCATGGGCATCGGTCGCGCACGGGGCATATCCGTCGTGCGTCTCATCATGGCCATCGCGGCGCCCCTGCTCATGGTCGTTCCCCTTGTCCTACTGATCATCGCCGCATTCAACGGTTGGGTTGGCGAGCAAGGCAAGGCGATCTCCGCCGCGGTGATCTTCGGCGTGACAGGCCTCGTCGGAGCCGTCCTTGCCATCATCACCGGTCTCACCTCACCGCCCAAGAACATCGCTGTTGGGGGGACCGCCAGCTGACCTCTCACCTGCAACGCCTCCTCTCGCACGGCGCAGACTTCCAGAGCCATGCACGCTTCGAGAACTGTCACGATGATGCTGGTGTCCATCGCGCTACCCGGAGCACTGTTCATTTCGGATTGCGGATCTGGCAAGACATCCGCAGCGCCGACCACCGGCGCGTCGGAGAATGCGGGGTGAAATCCGCCGGTGGGTATTGCAGGTGGTGAAGCCAAAGCCGGCCGAGGTTGACGCGAAGTTCTTGCGGGTTGGCGCCGGGGCCTATCTCCACGGTGAGTCGGTGCTGGCGCTGCTCGGCCTCGCGGACGTGAACCCGCGACACATCAAGGTGGCGGTCCCCCGACGTGCGCGGCCCTCCCTTCCCCCGTTCGTCGAGTTGACCCACGTGAAGACCGATGTGCGGACGACGCTCTACGAGGGGCTGAGGTAGTGAGCTACACCGGAGCGCTGGCGAGCGTGCGCTCCCTAGAGCAGCGAATCCGGAACCTTT
>CAMCSO010000070.1 GCA_945877545.1 Bifidobacterium breve
GAGGGCATCGGCGAGGGCATCGAGGTAGTCGACGTAGCAACCCTGCTGCTGGCAGCCGCAAAGTCCTAACCACACGACCAACACCAACGCCCGTTTGGGCGGGACGATGTCGCTCCAGCCGCGACCGTATTTACCCGCCCAAACACGAGGTGAGGGGTGGGTGGGGTGGGTAAGCGGGCACTTACACCGACGAGCGACCGTGTCCTTGCATTCGCAGCGGGGGCACCTGGATCCACGGGAACCTGATCCAGCGGTCGGTCGTTCGCCAGGCGAGCTCTGGCGGGTAGGTCGATGATGGCTTCGAGTAGAGAACTGCCACGCGCACGTCCGCGTCGACCGGGAGCAGGTGTCGAACGAAGTGCAGGGTCGCACCACTGTCTGCGACGTCGTCGGCCACGAGCACGCGTTTGCCATCGAGATCGGTCAGATGCGGCGCATCGCCGACGAGCACCGGCTCGGGCAACGTCTCGCCGACGTCGGTGTAGTACTCGACGTTCACATGCCTGACGTCTTTGAGGTCGAGCGTGTAGGCAATGCCAGCAGCAACGAAAAGACCTCCGCGGACAACGCCGAGCACAGCGTCAGGGATCCATCCCTCGTCGACCAGTTGCTGCGAGAGCCATCGGATGCCGACGCCGAAATCCTCGTACGTGAGGATCTCAAGCTCCGACTCCGGCGGCGGGTTCGTTGCCATGGGTGTGGTCAAAGTTGGGTTCGGTGGAAGTTGGCGAACGAACGCGACGGGGTCGGGCCCCGCTGCCCCTGGTACCGCGAGCCGTACTTCTCCGAGCCGTACGGGTGCTCGGCCGGCGAGGAGAGGCGGAACAGGCACAACTGGCCGATCTTCATGCCCGGGTAGAGCATGATCGGGAGGTTCGCGACGTTCGACAGTTCGAGCGTGACGTGGCCAGTGAACCCGGGGTCGATGAATCCGGCGGTCGAGTGGGTGAGGAGCCCGAGGCGTCCGAGCGACGACTTGCCCTCAAGACGTCCGGCAATGTCATCGGGAAGTGACACCACCTCGTAGGTGGATCCCAGCACAAACTCCCCGGGATGCAGGATGAACGGCTCGTCGCCCTCCGGCTCAATGAGTCGGGTGAGGTCGGGCTGCTCTACGGCCGGGTCGATATGCGGGTACCGGTGATTCTCGAAGATTCGGAACATGCGATCGAGACGGACGTCCATGCTCGAGGGCTGGATCATCTCCTCGTCGTACGGGTCGAGCCCGACCCGGCCGGCAGCGAGCTCGGCGCGGATGTCACGGTCGGAGAGGAGCACGGGTTGAGAGTATCCAATCCGAAAGTCCAAGCGTAGGGCTAGCCAAAGTTAGGGCATGAGAGCAGAAATGTCGTCCGGCGCATCTGCGGCGCACTCGAGCAGCGCCTCCTTCGGGACGATCGTGAGGGCCGCTTCATTCGTCGACTTCAGGACGACCGGCGATGCCTTGCCCGCCTGGTACGACTGCAGCCACCGGCCGGCGCACACGCACCAACGGTCGCCCGCATTGAGGCCCGGGAATCCGTACTGCGGATAGGGCGTCATGAGGTCGTTGCCGATCTCACGCTGGTGCTCGAGGAACTCCGTCGTCACCACTGCGCAGACGGTGTGCGAGCCGAGGTCCTCCGGGCCGGTTGAGCAGCACCCGTCTCGGAAGAATCCGGTGACGGGGTCAAGGCCGCAGGGATCGAGGGGGCCACCGAGAATGTTTCGATCTTCCATGGGGCAACGCTAGCGCCGAACCTGACAATCACCTGCGCAAGGCTTGGATCGAGACCACGGTCATCTCGGGGCTCGTCGTAAAGGCGCCATCATTCGTGACGAGATATCGGCATCGGGCGTTGACCGCGGTCGCGTAATGCAGCGCGTCGATGAACTTCATCCGCGCGCCAGCGCGGAGTCGCGCAGCAGCGTCGAAGTCGTCCGTGGAGTGTGATCGGATCTCCAGCAGATGTCGAGTTGCAAAGAAGGACTGGATCTCGCGGATTTGGATTGGATTCGCGAGCTGGTAGGGCTTCACCATGACCTCGGCAACGACGGCATCGCCTGTCACCGCGATGATTCGACCGTCGTAGGCCGCCCGGAGCAGGGGTTCGACGAGTTCGAAGTAATCGGGGTGCTGGTCGAGGAAATACACGAAGACATTGGCGTCGAGGTAGACACGTTGGCCCGTCATGGCATCGAGCACGTCGGTCACCGCTCCCAAGTAGCGCGATCCCGTTCGAGGGACTCGGCGACATCACTCGCCGTTTGCCCCCACAACCCCCTGCCGACACCGGCATATTGCTCAAGGGAATCGCCTAGCTTGCGGTGCTCGGAAGGCGTCATCGTGATGACTCCGTTCACGTACTGGATGTCGAAGGTGGTGCCGGGCTCAATGCCCGCTGCCCGCGCGATGGCGCGCGGAATCGTCACCTGGTTCTTCTCTCGCACAGTCACAACGGTCATCGATTTCCTCCACAATTTTCTGATTTTTTAGAATATTTCAGAATAGAAGTCCCGTCTACCCCCTGTCATTGGAACCGTCCCCTCTGGGACTGCGTCAAACCAGAACCCGGCCGCAGCGGTCTGGTCAGACGAAAGGCCCCCATGCATCGCGCACGATCAACACTTCTCCTCGCACTGCTCGCAGTGGCACTCATGGCTGGGTCAGCAGTCCCGGCCAACGCCAGCGTCATAGGCCCGCCAACCAGCGTCGCCTCAGCCAAACCCTCGAGTCCATCGGGAATAGCGGACGCCACCGCCGCACACGCATCGGCAACAACGCTGCGCCGGGCCGTCCGCAAGCTCCTCACCCGCTACCTCGCCGACTACGGCGACCGGCTGAGCAAGGCCGAGCTGGCCCGGATGCGGTTCCTCGCGAAGGATGCCGACCGCCAGCTCGGCATCGTCGAGACGCGGACCGCGACCACCGAACGTCTCGCCCGCAGCGGTGCCCCGCGCGCCGCTGTGTACCGATCGGCCAAGGCCGCGGAGCTTGCGTTCACCAAGGCTCAGGAGTCATCGGTCACGACCCTCGATGAGGTCCAGCCGATGCTCCAGTCGAAGCTCGGGCTGCTCGAGGCGCTGTCGGCCAAGGGTGATCTCGACGATCAGATGGCGCGCTACGACGCCCTCGGGGCGCAGATCCGTAAAGTGTCGGCGGCCTACGCGCCCTGACCGCAGCGGCAGGAGCCCGCGCACAGCCGACTAGCGGCCCAGCATCTGCATCGCCGTAATGACCGCAGACACCTGAGCGACCTCATGGGTGCGCAGGATGCTCGTGCCGCCGAGCAGGCCGAGCACTGTGAAGAACCCCTCCGCCGCGCGAAATTGGTCTTCGAAGATGTCAAAGGCGTGCGGCATCGCATTGCAGATCGGCACACCGAGAGCCCGCAGGCGAAAGGTGTTGAGGAGCACCAACGACTGATGCCGTGCACGAGTCATCGGATCGACCAGGTTGCCGTAGAAGAACCCCATGCCCGGGTCGATGACGAGGCTCGTAACCCCGGCCGCCCTCGCTTGCGCGAGTCGCCTCTCGAAGTGTTCGAGGAGCCCGGGGATCGGATCGTCGTTAACGGTGACGTTCGTGATGTCGCGGACGTTCGCGCCGCCCACGTAACACATGACCACCGTCGCCCCGAATTCGGCCGCCAGGGCATAAATCTCGTCGTGGTGGGCAGTGCCGGTGAGGTTGAGGATCTGCGCCCCCGCCGCAAGGCAGGCTCGAACGACCGCCGGCTCATAGGTCTCGGCCGACACGACGACACCCTGCTCGGTCAGGGCCTCAATGACCGGGACGAGGAGGGCGATCTGCTCGTTCGGCCCGACCCGGCTCGCCTTGGCCGTGCTCGACTCGGCCCCGAGATCGACGAAATCAGCGCCTTGAGCGGCCATGACGCGGCCCTTGCGGATCGCTGATTCGGCGGAGGTCGCGATGCTCTCGCGGTAGGTCGAATCACGGGAAAGATTGATCGTGCCCATCACGGTCGGACGGACGTCGACCTCGAAGGTGCGGCCTCCAACGACAAGCGGCTCGATCGGGCGATCAAGATCAGAGGGGTACTGCCCCGCGAGCTCCGCGAGAGCGGTGAGTGTGAGCACGCGACGAGTCTAGGGTCGCGCGCTGACAGCAGCGTCCGCCCGACGAGCGAGATACCGCGTAAAGAGAAAGCCGCTGTCGGCGATCACATGGAACAGGTCGAACTCCGCCGGAGTTGCGGAGGGAGGGCCCGCGAGCACCTGACCGCCCGAGGTAAGCAGTGGTGAAATCGAGATATCGGCCTCGTCGATGAGGCCTGCGCCCGACAGCCCGGCAAGCAGTCTCGGGCCACCCTCGCAGACGATTCGAGTGAGTCCCCTCGACTCGAGCGCTCGAATCAGCTCATCGGGACGGACCGACGAGCCGGGCAGCGCAATGACATCGGCGTGCTCCCGCGCCGCCCTGAGACGTCCGTCCTCCACCGAATCGACCGTGACCACGATCGGAGTCACCGCCGACTCCGAGAAGAAGGCATCCGACCACGGGAGATCCAGCGATGCGCTCACCACCGCAACCACCGGCGCTGGCGCCAGGCCGAGCCGTTCACGTTCCGCAGCGTCGGCGGGCTTGACTCGCATCGGGTTGTAGCGCTCGGCACGCAGCGTTCCGGCCCCGATGAGGACGACGTCACTCAGCCGGCGTGCTTCGACGAGCACCGCACGGTCGGCCGGCGAGGAGATCGACCCGCTGCGGCCATCGGGCCCCGCTGGCGCGCCGTCGAGAGTGGTCACCATCATTGCGCGCACCCAGCGGCCCTCAGCCGGCCACGGATATGCCCAGGCGAGATCATCGGTGCTGAGCAATCCGGTGCGTGGGCCGATCACCATCTCCATGGATGCAACCTACCGACCTCCACTGCGGACGGCATGGGCCATAATTGGCGGAGCACGACGCTGGCGGGTGTAGTTCAGTGGTAGAACATCAGCTTCCCAAGCTGACAGTGCGGGTTCGATTCCCGTCACCCGCTCCACCGAAATACCCACGGTGTTCCACGTTTGTTCCACGGCGACCGGCCTGTACCTCCTTGAAAAGCCCTGAAATGGGCCTCCTCCGCCCCATTCGAGGGCCGAGGACGCGGCGAGCTCGCGGCGCCGCTCCCCAGTACCTCGGCCGCACTATGCGATCTGGATCCGCTCGTCTCCGTACTCGACCTCGACGTGGAGGGTCCCACCCAACGCCTCGACGTACTTCCGCAACGTGTCGACCTGGGCGCGCTCGATATCGCCGTGCTCGATGCGGGAGACCCGGTTCTGGCTCACGTCGAGTCTCTCGGCAAGTTCCACCTGAGTGAGGTTCGACGCCTCCCGCAGCTCGCGCAGCCGATACGCCCGGACTTCCTCGAGCATGCGCTTCTTGTGCGCGTCTACGGCCTTCCGACTGACGGGTCGCTCGCGGAGAAGGTCATCAAGAGTCTTGGGCATTGCGCTCTCCTTTCAGTCGGTCCAGGTGCTGTCGATAGCGCTCATCGGCCAGCGGGATGTTCGTGCGGTACCACTTCTGCCAGTTGCCTGCCTTGTCGCCGGCAACGAGCAGGATTGCCTTCCGTTCAGGATCGAAGGCGAACAAGATCCGCACCTCCGATCGACCGCTTGACCCTGTTCGCAGTTCCTTCATGTTCCTGTAAGTCGACCCGACGATCGAGTCGGCGAGCGGTCGCCCGAGGCTCGGCCCCTGCTCCGCGAGTACCTCCAGAGCGGCGACGATGAGCTCGTACGACTTCTCGTCGAGGGTGGCGAGCCAGTCATCGACAAGTTCGACCTCGACCGTCCAGACACTCGTCAAGATACACCCTTCAGGCTATATAACTCAAGTGTTGTACTCAGCGACGGGCCCGCGCCCTGCGGACGATTGGGCGGACGCTGCTTGGCTCCGCAGCCAGCTCGTCCATCACGTAGCAAGAGCCGAAAGCGGGACGACATGAACACCGGACGGCAGGGTGTAGGCGTATTCAGTTCCTGTCACGACGGCCAGGAATGCCGGATGTCCTGGCCTCTGAAGGTCGACGCGACTATCACGGAGGGTGAGGAGCGCCCTCTCCGCTTCGGGAATCCGCGAGGAGCCGAGCCTCACCTCGATCGCAGCCCATCGACGGTCCTCATACTCGAGGATGAGGTCGATCTCGAGACCGATGTTGTCACGGTAGTGATAGGCGGCGCCGAACCGCGCCTCGACCATTGCGCGCATGTCTCGAGTGACCATGGACTCGAAGACCTGTCCGAAGAACGCAGGATCCTGAGCGAGCCTGTCGGCGCTCACTCCCAGCGCAGCGCAGGCCAGCGCGGGGTCTGCGAGATGAAGCTTCGTGCTCGTGCGCAGCCGCGACTTCGACCGCAGGGCGACACTCCAGGCCGGAAACTCGTCTAGGCCAAATACGGTGGTGAGCGCGTCAAGATAGGTGCGCGCTGTCTTGGGGTCGAACGCGGCACCGTCGCCTGACACATCGGCGGCGAGAGTGGCCAAAGTCGCCTCGCTGGCGAGGTTTCGAGCCACCGACTCGATGAGACGACGCATCCGCACCGGGTCATGCCTGACCCCGGTCGCCGACGGGATCGCACTGGAGCACAGGTCATCCAAGTACGAGCGGTTGAAGGCCCTGACCTGGCGAGGTGCGACGTTGAGCAATGCCGGCCACCCTCCGGTGATGGCTGCGTCGGCGATCTCGCGAAACGTCAATCGTCCCCTCCCGGTCAAGGGTTCGCCGGACTTCAGGTGAGCCAGGGTCGCATCCGGATCCGGCCGATGCGTCCCGCGCCTGAATGGCGCGACGGGTCCGATGGCGGCGTGGAGGATCCCGACAGGATGAACTGGCCACGCTCGCGGCGATCGGCGAGCAGGACGCCACCAAGCGCCGCAGCATCTCGTCCATGGCCTGGTCAGCCATCCGGAGGCGGTAAATCATCACGATTCTGCACCCGATTTTGCAATACTTACGTACCCGATTCTGCAATTGATTTATGCCCGAATCGCAAATGGCGAACTCGTCTATCGCGAGAACGCGACCTCTCCACATCGCGAGGATGTGCGGTACTACGTAAGTTAGGTGAGTTCCACAGCGTCCCGCTTCACATGGACCGTGGGGTCGCTTCGGGTCATCAAAGCGAGTGTTTGGTTGTTAGGCGCTGTCGTTGGAGGAGACCCAGGGAGTCCTGCCCGATCCTGACCTGCCGGCTCGGGTGAGCGCCTCGCGCGCAGAGTCGGACATGTCCGTGACACTGGACAGGAATGAGGCGTTGGCGATGCCTGACACCGCGGGGATTACCGTCTCATCTACAACGATTCGTGAGCATCGTGGCGACGTGCTGATTATCGTGATCGAGCACCGTGCCGACGTGTACCGGCGCCGCTAGTCGATCCGGCTCAGTCGAAGAGTTCCTCCAGGAAGCCCTTGCGCTTCTTGTAGGGCTTTGCATAGCCACCCTGCTGGTAGGACGGTTGCTCGTACGCCTGCTGGGGAGGAGCAGGGCGTGCCGGGGGTGGTGACTGTTGCGCCGACCACTGGGCCTCGGCGGTGATGAGGTGCTCGAGTTCACCACGGTCGAGGTAGACCCCTCGGCACTCAGTGCACTGGTCCACGTGGATGCCATTGCGCTCATATGTGCGCATCTCGGCTTGGCACTTTGGGCAAGAAATTGACATAGATCAATGTTGCTTTGACATCGCGCGAAGCGCAACCGCTCTTACTCCCTGTCAGCGTGCCTTGGCAGTCAGGCAGAAGCGCTGTCGAGTGACGCGAACACCCGATCTACTTTCAGCGCATCAAACGCGTGTGCGTCAAAAGTGCCGCCACACCACTCACGAAATTCCTCATGGCGAGGGTGCTGCGGATCGACCATTCCTTTGAGGAAGTCCGCGTATCCCCACGGGCCCCCGACGTCCTCCGGCGGGCAGGCACCCTGACCCGCGAGACATGTTGGCCGAATGCGCCCAGTTGTCGGAAGACGATCGGTGACGGTGATCCGGTGCTCCCACCCGTCACCGAAGTCATAGTGGAATTCGAATTCATCCCCGAGTGCCACGAGATCACCGAGACGGACAGTGCCTGGGTCAATGGATGCCTCCGGCCAGTCGTAGGAATCCTCCACATAGATGGAGTTCTCAATGCGGAAGGCGTAGAGGTGGAACCCCTCCCAACCCATCGCCGTGAGAAGGGTCGCGCGAACCTGAGCCAACGTGTAATCGTCAGGGATCAACAAGCAGCGCCACACGCGCGGCCGCACGTCCTTGAGCGAAATCTCAACCTGGTATACCGATCGCATTACCGAATTAGACGCTCTTTTGCAGGGATAGCCCGGTATCGAGACGCATTGTCACCGGTTTACTCGCACGAATGGTGGGACTGAACATGACAGACTTGATGAATGAGCGCTGAAACCATGCCCGCAGTCAACCCTCACGAGGACTCCTTTTATCAGGACCCCTTCCCGACCTACTCGATGCTGCGAGCCGAGGCACCCGTCTACCAGATTCCAGATACGCCCGGGCTTTTCTTCGTCACCACCTGGCCACTCGTTCGGGAGGCACTCATGGATCCGGGCCGGTTCTCGAACGTCATGCCCCATGCTCGGCGCACGTCTCCCCCTCCGGAGGCTGAGGCGCAGGTTCAAGCACTTCGTGCTCAGGGGTATCCCTATTCGCCAGCCCTCGGTACCAACGATCCGCCGCAGCACACGCGCTACCGCAAGATGGTGAATCGCGCTTTCACTGTTCGGTCGCTCGCTTGGATGGAGCCTCTCGTCGATGAGGTCGCCGATCAATTGGCCGCAGCACTTCCCGACGACGAGGTCGTCGACATCATGGAATCGGTGACGATTCCCTTGCCCGTCTGGGCCATCATGCGCATTCTTGGCCTCGATGACCGTCATCGCGATGACCTTCGCCGCTGGTCGGACTCGTCGAATGCATCGCTCGGAGGAAAGCTCACTGCCGAGCGATGGATTGAGACCGAGCGCGATGTCCTCGAATACCAGCAGGTCATCTGCCGCGAGCTCGATGACCGCCGCGAGAACCCCAGAGACGATCTGCTCAGCACCCTTGTACAGGCCGAGCCTGGCGAGACTCCGCTCACGAATGCCGAGTTGGTGTGGCTGGTCCGTGAGCTCATCGTCGCAGGCAACGAGACGACCATCCGCGCCCTCGCTGACATGATCCTCAACCTCGACGCGATTCCAGGGGTCTGGGATCGGCTCCGCGATGATGAGCAGTTCCGGCGCGGTGTCGTCGAGGAGGGTATCCGCCTCGCCGCACCGGTCATGGGTCTATGGCGCAGGGCCACCTGCGACACCGAGCTCGGTGGGGTCACGATCCCGGCTGAGAGCACGCTATTCCTCGCATTCAGTTCCGCGAACCGCGACGAACAGGTGTTCGCAGAGCCCGACACCTTTGATCCGATGCGCGAAAACGTGCGCGACCACCTCGCCTTCGGTCATGGCATCCATGTGTGC
The DNA here is from genome assembly GCA_945877545.1 of Bifidobacterium breve. Classification (GTDB taxonomy): domain Bacteria; phylum Actinomycetota; class Actinomycetes; order S36-B12; family S36-B12; genus WLND01. Next base: position 9,460 of record CAMCSO010000070.1, read on the forward strand.
GTCGGGGCGGGTCTCGCGAGGATCGAGGCGACCTCTGCCCTTCGCGCCCTCGCGAACAACGTCACGGCACTGGAGGTTGTCGATCGCGATGCCCTTCGGTACGGGCCGAGCTACGGCCTGCGCGGCCTCATGGGCCTCCCCGTTCGGGTGCGCCGCCGATGACCCCGGGGGAGGTCGTTACCGCGCTTGTCACCGCGTGCGAACGACGAGACCTCGATGCGGTGTGCGCGCTCGTAACCGACGACATCGAATACGACAACGTGCCCATCGGCAAGGTGTTCGGCCCAGATGGCGTGCGCAAGGTCCTCAGCAGCGGGGTCATGGCCGAGGCAGCCGAGATCGAGTGGCGCGTGCTGGCGCAAACTGCCGACGCCGACACCGTCATGAATGAGCGCGTCGACCGCTTCCTCGTCGGTGATCGCTGGATTGAGATCCCGGTAGCCGCGGTCTTTCGGGTGCGCGACGGACGAATCTGCCTGTGGCGTGACTACTTCGACCTCGAGACCTACCGCAGTCAGCGGTAGATCGTCGTCAGTTCGGCAATTTGCGGAAGATCGGACGTGGCAGCGTCTTGAGCGCCGCCATGACGAACCGCAGTGGTCCTGGGGCGTAGACGGTCTCCTTGCCCTTGCGAAGGGCGGCCACGACGATGCCGGCAACGACATCGGGATTCGTTGTCATAGGCGCCTCCTTGAGGCCCGCACTCATCTTCGTGCGGACCATTCCAGGGCGCACGACGAGCACGTGCGCGCCGGATCCGTGGAGGGCATCGCCGAGTCCCTGAGCGAAGGCATCAAGGCCCGCCTTAGTGGACCCGTAGACGTAGTTCGATCGACGGGCTCGGTCGCCGGCAACACTCGAGAAGACCACGAGGGAGCCATGGCCCTGCGCCTTCAACCGGTGAGCCACACGAAGCCCGACGCTCACCGCGCCCGTGTAATTCGTGGTCGCGACGTCGATCGCGTGATCTGGGTCGGACTCGGCATCGTCCTGGTTGCCGAGGATTCCGAAGGCAAGCAGCGTGATGTCGATGTCACCGGCATCGAAGATCGAGTTGATGAGTTCAGCGTGCGTGCCGGTGTCCTTGGCGTCGAAGTCGACCGCAGTCACTCCGGCGATCCCGATTCCGGTGAGTGCAGCGACGGCCTCGTCACGCGCCGGTGACGGCCGGCCGGCAAGGACCACACGCCCGAGTCGCGCACGCGGAAGCGCCTTGACGGTCTCAAGCGCGATCTCGCTCGTACCACCAAGAACCAGGACGGACTGGGGCTCACCGAGGGCATCGTTCACAGGGACAGTCTCCTTGCCAGGTCTGACGTGAACAGGCCCGTTGGGTCCATTCGGTCACGGATCGCCTGCCATTCGGCTAGGCGAGGGTAGGTGCGAGCGAGCATGTCCGGTGACTGGCGTGAGTCCTTTGCCAGGTAGAGGCGGCCGCCTGCGCTGGCGACGAGTTCGTCGAGTTGGTCAAGGGCTCGGCCCAACCCCGGGACTCTCGCCGGAACATCGGCTGCAAGGGTCCAGCCGGGCTGGGGGAATGACAGCGGGCCCGGGTTCGCGGCTCCGAACCGCTTGAGGACGGTGAGAAAACTCGGTGCTCCAACACGCTGAAGGGTCCGAAGGGCGGCGCCGACGACCTCGCTTGCGCTGTCTGGGACAACGAACTGGTACTGGACGAAGCCACCGGAGCCATAGACCCGATTCCACTCCTGCACGAAATCGAGTGGATGGAAGAACTCGGCGATCGGCTGGAGTTCGTCGGTCCTTCGCTGGGGCGCCTTGCGGTACCAGGCTTCGTTGAAGGCACGCACCGTGAACTTGTTGAGCAAACGACCGGGGATGAATGGCGGGGCCGTGCCGACCACCTTGGCGCGGTAGGTGAGCGCCGATGAGCGCTGATCCAGGGGGAGTTGGCTGAGGTCGGCGTGTTCGCCACGGGTGATGACGCCCCTGCCGCTCGGATGGACGCTGTCGATCCAAGCGACGCTATACCGATAGCGGTCGTCGCCCGCGATCATGCTGGCCATCACCGAGTCAAGGTCGGGGGCACGCTCGGTATCGACACTGATGAGTGAACTGGTGATCGGGATGAGATCGACTGTTGCGTCGGTGATAACTCCGGTGAGCCCCATTCCACCGACAGTGGCCCAAAAATCCTCTTGTTCCCGCTTCGACCCGGTTGGAGATAGTTCATGGCGCTCACCGGTGCTGCCGACCAGCCCGAGCCTGCGAACGTGCGACCCGAAGGTGCCATCGACGTGGTGGTTCTTCCCGTGAACGTCGGCGGCGATGGTCCCGCCGACGGTCACCATGCGCGTGCCCGGCGTGACGGGCACAAAAAAACCGGCGGGCACGATGCGCCGCAAAATGGCGTCGATACTGGCGCCCGCACCCGCCGTAAGAGTGCCGGCGTTGGCATCGAGGTCGAGCGCTGACACGCCAGTCATGTCGAGCACGGTCGCACCACCGCTTTGAGCCGCATCGCCATACGAGCGTCCAAGACCCCGAGCCAGCAGCCCACGCGGACCAACATCTGCAATGGCCTGCTCAATATCGGCGGTGTCGCGTGGCTCGCGCACACGGGCCAT
>CAMCSO010000071.1 GCA_945877545.1 Bifidobacterium breve
AATTGAGCGGGACCTTTGCCATCATCGCTGGTCCTGAAACCTATAGCGCCGATTTACTTGAGCAGCTTCCCGATCTCTGTGTCATTGCGAGATCAGGAGTCGGGTACGACCAAATCAATACGGACGCGGCCTCACGACTCGGGGTCCACGTCACCACGACCCCTGGAGCCAATGCCCAGGGAGTCGCTGAACACGCCATCTCCCTACTTTTGACCCTCGTCCATCGCATCCCGCATTACGACCGGAGGGTCCGAAACCTCGAGTGGCGCGATGGTGAATTCTTTCCAGAAGTTCAGGGCATGACGGTGGGTATCATCGGAATGGGCAGAATTGGCAAGGCTTTCGCCGGCATCCTGCATGCCCTTGATGCCAGGGTTCTCGCATACGACTCAGCACCGATCACAGATGCGCCTGACTACGTGACAGTCTGCCGGAATCTCGACGAGCTCCTCCCCCAGTGCCAGGCAATCTCAATCCATGTGCCGCTCCTCGACTCGACGAAAAATCTCATTGGCCGGGAGGAGCTTGCCAGGTTGCCCCGTGGTTCTTACCTCATCAACACCGCTCGCGGCGGAACCGTCGACGAGGCCGCACTCGCCGATGCTCTGGAGAGCGGACACATCGCGGGCGCCGGGTTGGACGTCCTAGCGACCGAGCCTCCAACGGTGGACAATCGCCTCCTGTCCCTCGACACCTGCGTGTTTTCCCCGCACATTGCCTCGTTCGGGCACCGCACCATCGAACGCATGACAGCAATGATCGCCGAGCAACTCAGCGACGTCTCGGACGGCCGAGAACCACAGGGTTTGGTAAATGCTCCGCTGCAGGCTCGTTTTCCGATCAGGGTCGGGTGAGACGCGCCATGCGCTTCGCCCTGAACCACAGCATCGCACCCTTGATTCCGATCGTGGATTTCCTTGACCTCGCCAGCGACGTCGGGGTCGATGCGGTCGAATTGCGCGACGGCATGCCCCCCGGTTGGGAGTTCCCCGACACCGCAAATGTGCTGCTGCTCGACCCCGTCGAACTTAGGACCATGGCCGCGGATGCCGGACTCGAGATCCTCACGATCAATGCTCTGCAGCGCTTCGACCAGTGGGATCGAGAGATCACTCAGCAAGCCCGCGTGATGATCGAATTCGCAGCCCAGGCTGAAATCGGCGCAATCGTGCTCTGCCCGAGCGTAGCCGCGGCTGGAACCCCTGCCCTGCCGAGCGCACTCGCAACCGCCCTTGATGCCCTTCAACCGATGCTCGCCGATGCCGGGGTGAAAGGTCTCATTGAACCGCTTGGATTCCCCACGTCATCGATCCGACTGAAGGCGGTCGTCGATGCCGAACTTGCTGCCCGCGGAAACCCAGCATGCCTAGGCATCGTTCATGACACGTTCCACCATGCCATTGCTCAGGATCCCACCGTGTCAGCGAACACCTTGCTGGTTCACCTGTCTGGAGTCACCACTTCTGACCTAGGTCTTGATCAACTCGGGGACAGGCACCGCGTGCTTGTCGATGGACATGACACCATCGACAATCTCGAACAAGTTCGTCAACTGAGCGTCCTGTACGAAGGCCACTGGTCCCTCGAGCCCTTTGCATCTTCGGTCGGGAGCAGCGCAACCTTGACTGATGACCTTCGAGCCAGCCTCGCCTTCATCGCTGCGGGATCTGACCAGCGAGCGCTGTAACTCTGCTTGAGTAAATCTTTCCCGGGGCACAGTAGCCGCCCACCGTCGAAGTCGGTGATCTTCTAGGCCCTTGACTAGAAGATAGATCGGTGAGAATGTTGGCCCGCCACCCATTTTGCAAACAGTTTTCGCAAAGAGGCTTGATCATGTGAGACGTTGAGACGATTGGGAGGTCACCGTGGGAGTTCTCTTCGGAGGCCCGGTTTTTCTGGACGGGGATGCCTCGGCCGGCCGGAGTCAGGCTCACGGCTCGGCCAGCACTGACTTTGAAGAACTAGCGAGACAGCACGTAGCCAAGGGCTTCAAAGCAGGTTATGCACCGCACATCGACGTCGATGACACGGCCAAGGTGCACGAAGCGCGGCGTGCTTTTGAGGAGCACGGTGTGATCATCGCAGAGGTGCAATGCTGGAACAACCTCTTGGACTGCGATGATTCTGTGCGTAAGGAGAATAGGTCCGCCACGATCAGAGCGGTAGCGCTCGCGGACGAACTTGCCGCTGTCTGTGCCCTTAATACTGTGGGGTCCTTTGCACCGGAGAGCCTCAACCACCACAATCCTCGAAACTTCGGCATCGAGGCTTTCGATGCCGCCGTCGAAACCGCGCGCCACGTCATCGATGAGGCTCGCCCGACGCGAACAAAGTTTGCATTTGAGGTACTTGCGATGCATGTCACGGATGACCCAGAGGTCATGGAACGATTGGTCGCCGCAGTCGATCGGCCTGCGTTCGGTGTCCATGTTGATCTCGTCAACTGGATCAGCTCACCACGCAAATATTGGTTTAATGCCGATCTCATTCGAGACACCGTCAAACGACTGGGTCCATACATAGTGGCTGCTCACGCCAAGGACATCTCCATGCAGGACAACTGTGACACTGTGCGCCTGACTGAAGTTCAGCCAGGCCAGGGGCAGATTGACTACGGCGCGTACCTACGTGCCTTGGATGGACTTGGGCATCGAGTCACGCTCCTCATGGAACACCTCAATTCAGAGTCGGAATACGACGCAGCGGCAGAGCACATTCGAGACCGTGCTAGCGCGGTAGGGGTGAGCCTTTAGTCCCGAGAGGCAACCGCCACAAATGGAGTGCACCGCCATTTATGAATAAGCGAAGGGTAGGACAGGCGTTGACAGGTTCAAATATTTCGCACGTAGGGTTCGTCGTCGCAGACCTGAACGAAGCGATGTCCCGCGTGTCACAGGCTCTCCAGTTAACGTTCCTCCCCATCTTGGATCAGGCACTTGTGAACCTCGAAGAGGCCGAACGACACGGCCCCAGCAGGCTTCGGCTGACCTGGTCGATTGAAGGACCGCCGCACGTTGAACTCATAGAGGCGCATGAATCGGGGGTCTACTCAATGCACGCTACAGAAGGGGAGTTCCACCACCTTGGTGGTTTCGCCGACAAGAATTTCTCGGCGTTGAGCAGGTTTGACAGTCTCGGCGTGGGTACCGACGCCGTGCAACGGGATACCGACGGTGCAATCATCGCCACATACTCCGATCCGGACGGCCTCTTCGGCATCAGATTCGAACACATCGCGTTGAGTCAGCAAGAATCGATCGCGGCTTGGCTCAGGGGTCAACCGTGGGCCTGACAGGTTCAACACATCACTTTTGCGGCCGCCTCAGTAACCGAGAAAGCTGTGGGTAGTGACGAGCGGGCCCTAAGCCACCTAAGGATTTCCGCTTCCTGCTTCAACCGCATCGAGAGCGGCGATCCTTCCAAATATCATCGCCGGGGCGATTGTTGCACCGGGTCCCGGGTACGTGTACCCCATGACCGAAGCAGACGACGTACCACAGGCGTATAGACCAGGAATCGCAGTATCCGGGCTCGTCAGGACTCTGCCCCTATCGTCGGTTACCAAGCCGCCGGCAGTTCCCACATCTCCTGGATACACCTTCACCGCATAGAACGGCGCCTTACTCACAGTTCCCAGGCACGGATTCGGTCGAACTCTGGGGTCCCCGTACCAGCGGTCGTAGGCGCGCTCCCCCTTCGCGTAGTCCTCGTCCTTGCCACGGGCAGCGAGGTAGTTGAATCTCTCCACGGTCGCGCAAACTTGCACGGGATCCAAGCCGATACGCCGCGCCAACTCGTCGAGTGAGTCGGCCTTCGTCATATATCCGCTGTCGAACCACGTTCGAGGAGTTTGGCGCGGGAGGTGTGTGCCCCATGAATAGCGCGCGCGGTGCTGCGCGTCCATGATGAACCAACTGGGGATGCAGGAGACGTCCCTGTGATGTCGATACATCTCCTGTCCCGTGCGGGCGTAGGACTGCGCTTCATTGAAGTATCGACGCCCGCTCCCGTCCACGATCAGGCAGTGTGGCTTGGCCCGCTCCGCGATCAGGAACTGTGGGCGGCCGTCGGGCAAAACCGTCGACGGCATCCACCATGAGTCATCGAGCACCTCGGTGAGGGCACCGAGTCGCATGACGATCTCCAGCGCATCTCCCGTATCTCCATCCGGGACGGAGGTCCAGTGAATCGAGGTAGGCGCCTGCTGAAAGCGCTCCCTCAGTTCGGCGTTCTTGGCGAACCCTCCGGCCGCCAGGATGATGCCAAAGCGGGCCTTGACTCTGACCGTGCGTCCCTCCCTGTTAACGGTCACGCCGACGGCTCTCCCCTCGTCCATGACGATGTCCGTCATGGACGTTTCCATCCACAGTTCGCCGCCTCTGGCCAGATAGGCGGAAAGGAGTCCTGTCACGAGTGCCCTCCCCGCGGCGACCGGTCGTCGACCGACCAGTCTCCAGCCCACACTGCGAGCGAGAACTCGCGCTCCGGTCCACAGGGAGGCCCAGGTACGCCCGACACGTGAGAGGTCGGGAACGTCTGCCGCCTGGATGGCAAGCCGCATGACTCCCTTTTGCCGGGGAAGTCGGTTCCTCCACGTGCCAAGGCTCCGCTCGTCAATCACCCGCGGCTCGACCGCCCTGCCGAGCGGGACTCCACCAGGCTGATCATCGTCGTAGTCGGAGTAGCCCACACACAGCTGAAGGGCGACTCCCTCGCTTGCAACGAAGTCCAGGGTCTCCGGCCCCCAGTGGAGAAACGCCCGTATCCGGGCGTCACTCGTCGCCAAGCCAGATGTCTTGATGAGCGACCGCAGGTAGGTGTACCCCGATTCCTCATCGTCAGGTATCCCGTGCTCGCGCATGAGCCTGTTGTTCGGGACCCAGATGACTCCCCCAGAAACAACACTGGCCCCTCCCAGGGTCGAGCCCTTTTCGATCACGAGTGCACGGTGACCAGCCGCGTTCACACTCAACGCCGAACAGAGTCCACCCGCTCCACTTCCGACAACCACTACATCAGCCTCGAAGTCCCAAACTTCTGGACCATGTTGCTCCATTGCCATGCTCTCCTCTCCGCCTGGCCGGAAGAATTTCAATTACCGGAGGCACTACTCCATGCGGCGGCGAATCTCCTCTAGGTTGTAGATGGAGGATTCACGAGCTCTTTCCTCCCAGGCGAAGATGCAGACTGTCATGACGCCGTCGAACTTCAGTCGAGTCAGCGTGCCGAAGAACGTGTCCCAATCAACGTCCCCCTGACCAATATCGAGGTGCTGATGGATGCGCGGGGGCGTCATTCCGGCGGGCACACCTCCGCCTGACCCTGCATTGACGATGTACCGCAGGCCGGAGGAAGCACGGAAATCAAAGGTGTCAGCAACGTGAACGTGTGTCAGGAGATCCCCCGCGTACTCCATGATTCCCGAGATGTCGCCACCCATGTAGAAGGTGTGGGGAGCGCAGTAGCTGAATGAGACCAGGGGGTGGTTGATGCCGCGAATCATGTCGACGGACGCAAAGCCATCCTCGATGAAATCATTGGGGTGGGGTTCGATGACGAGTCGAATACCCTCCCGCTCGAAATCGGGCAGCAGGTCCTCCATGGAGCGCCAGAACAGCGCCTCGCATGCTGCGGGATCCTCAGGCCCGCCGTTGAACTCCGACAGCATCTCAGGAACGCCGAGCTCTGCTGCGATCTCGATGGATCGTCGCCAATAGCGCACCGCCGCCAGTCGCTCGTCCTCTCCTGGACCCGCCCAGCGAAACAGCGGGAGGATTGTTGCGACCTCCACATCGGCAGCCTTTAATGCGGCCTTGAACGCCCGGATATCTGACGTGTTCGCCCGCGGGTGTTTGTAAAACGGAATGAAGTCCTCACGAGGGGAGAGTTCAATGTAGCTATAGCCGAGGTCGGCCACGAGTCCGGGCAAATCGACCAATGGTGTCGTGCGGAACATGTACGGATCTAGGGCGATGTTCACGTTCGCTCCTCAGAGTCATCGACTAATGACTATTGCTGACAGTCTACACTGACGTAGAATTCAGGCAATAGTCCTGAATAACCTCACATCACATCGACAGACCAAGCACGACATTCGCAATCGTTCCAGCCTAGGCACCGGAGGAGCCATGGACGCCATCGGAATCGCATTTCTGGGCATCTCCCACCCCCACTCATCGGGCCGCTACCGGGTCTTCGAACAAATCCCGAACGTTGAAATTGTCGGTGCCTGGGATGCAGAGGCGGCAACGTTGGCATCATTCACTAAGGAGGTCGGCGCCAAACCGATATCCCTCGATATGGCGTTGGCAGATACGTCAATTCATGGAGTGGTGGTTCACTCTGGAAGTGTCGACATGGCGCGCCTAGGCGCACTGGCTCACAACGCAGGCAAGGCGGTTCTTGTGGAGAAGCCGGGTGGTGCAGATCTTGCCGACCTGAGAGAGCTCGCAGAGTCGGAGGCAAAGAATCCGGATCAACCAATTCGGGTGGGGTACAACTTTCACTATGGCGAGGCATTCGCTAAGGCCAAGAAGATGTTGGTGGAGAACGCGATTGGCCGCATAAGCATGGCGCATGTGCACGGGGCAAGCATCACCGGTGAGGAACTGTCGCAACACCTCAACAATCCGGCAGACATGGGTGGAGGTCTCTGGGTGATCGGCTGTCACCAGATCCATCTACTCATTGAGCTGCTTGGATTTCCCACCGGGGTGCGCGCGACCGTCGTCAAACTTTCCGCGAGGTCAACTGAGCGGTCGCAGGAGGATATCGCTGCGCTCACGCTGGTGTACCCGGACAAACTCGTGAGTTTTACGTTCACTGTTTACGACCGGATGAGTTTCTACGAGACTTCCACACTGACCCTCTACGGTGAAGATGGGCTCCTGCGTTTCGGCGTGCTTCCCGGCTTTGTCGAAGTGTGTGGGCCGTCAGACCACTCGCAGACACCTGGCCAATGGACCCGATGGAGTGAAGGTGCGTTTGCAGATCCCTTCGTTGGCCGTCCATCTCCCTATTCCGAACTCCCGCAAATCGGGAACCTGACATTTTTTGAACGCGAGGCGGCCGAATGGATATCCGCAATCAGGGGTGCCCCCGGTGCTGGGGTCACGGCTGCGGATGCCCTGCAAGTCGCACAGGTGATCAAAGCTGCATATTTGTCCTCTGATACCGGAGGACTTGAGATAGATCCCCGGCTGTAGTCACTGCGCTTGGATACGCCCAGTCATGAGAACGCGCATCCGTTCAAGCATGGCTGTGGCGAAGTCCTCTGGATCCCACTCCCAGTGACGGGCACTCAACATCTCGTACGTCCAAAACCCTGAGTATCCCGTGGCAAGCACTGCGTCGATCGCCTCCCCGAGGGGTAGAACGCCCTCCCCTGGAAGCGCTGTTCGATCCTCGTCTTGCCAATCCGGTCCGGAGCGCGCTGCGGTGTCCGCCAATTGAACCGAGAGGATAAGCGCCGGGTCCAGCGCAGCCACCTCCTCCCACGAGGTACCCCCCAACCACAAGTGCCAAGTGTCTAGGCATAAGCCCACGCGGTCTGCCCCCACCTCGTCTATGACCTCGAGAGCCTGGGAGATCTGCCGGAACGGAGAGAAGATCGCACCTTCGATCGCCAAGCGAACACCATACGGATTCGCGATGGCTGAGAGTTCACGAAGTCGCGACACAAGGATGGCTTTTTGACTCGTCCAGTCGGAACCGGGGAACTCATTTAGCGCAACCACTTGAATCGCCGGACAGTTGATCGAATGCGCCAAGCGAGCCATGCGCTCGCATTCCACCTCAATCCGCTTACGTGTCTTGGGATCCGCGCTTTCGATCGGCATGAGGAAGTCGATCATGGGCACGTCGAGCGGTCCTAGCAACTGTCTAAGTTCGGCGACGTCGAGACCCGCATCCAAGTAGCGCATCACTTTTGGTAGGAAGAGTTCGATTCCGTCAAAGCCGCTACGTCGCGCAGTTCGAATATCAATCGCCACATTCGTATGCCGCACGGTTCCCGCATGGAGTGCGAACTTCATGGTTTCTCCCAATCCCTCGTGAACGTGCTGTCTAGTTCCGTTGGGCCCGACCCTCAACCGCGCGCCTGGTGGTTTGGTAGGCGGCTCGAATTGCGTCTTCGATGGGGCGAGCTCGATGTGCATGGGACAAGATTTCCGCGCCCCAGGGTCCCCGGTACCCGGTTGCGCGAACTGCATCGACGAACGCTGCAACGTGGAACGAGCCTTCGCCGCAAAGAAGCCGACCATTGACCGTGTCCTCCAGAAGGCTCCCCTCCACGTGCGCAGGCGCGTCGCTGAGCTCCGCGGCGATGATGATTTCCCCGGGGATCTCTCGGATTGCATCCATCGGTAGGCGGATTCGCTCGATATGCCAGATGTCGAGGAGAATCCCCGCAGCTGGGTGATCTGCCCTCTCGACGACCTCGATCGCGTCTCGGGGCGACCGAATATTCGCCATCGCTTGCGGCTCAAGGGCGATCCGAACACCGACGTCGGCTGCCTGGCTCGAGAGGAGTCTAAGTTCCTGGGCAATACCACTCATCGGCCAGTCGATTGAGCCATAGGTGGAACCGACTTTGATATGCCGTGCCGGAAGAGTGTCTGCTGCGCGCAACAGGTCCTGTCGCACTCGATCAGAAGATTCACGCGATGAGCCAGTTGTGAACCAATCCATCAGCATCTCGAGCTCGACGAATTGGATGCCGCTGTCCAGAATGATGTCTCGACATTCATCGAGCCCCATCGTTTCGCTCAGGGCGAGGATGTCAGCATGCGTTATGCCGAAGCCCGTGAACCCAGCGTCCGCAGCGAGTGCGACTCGCGTAGCGAATGGCACCGGACTTCGCTGGTCTTCGTCGAGGGGCGATGCCGCGCCAGCCGTCGTCCAACAACTGGCAATCAAGGCCTCCTCAACGCCGTTGCCTAGTCCGGCCACGCCAGCGTCATCGCGAAGCAATTCAGTGCGCGAACTCCATGCTCGACTCCCGTAATCGCGCATCGTGAACGGCGCCTGCTCAACGCAGACCCCGTGCGCCGGGCCGGGAGTCTTCGCAGGTTGGCATCGATGGCTGATTAGACAATCGGCGTGCGCAGGATGCCGATGTTCTCTATTTCTGCTTCGACTACATCTCCTGCGTGGAGAAGGGTCACAGGGTCGCACTTGAATCCGACTCCGGAGGGCGTTCCTGTCGCAATGAGGTCTCCGGGGCGGAGCGTGAGTGTCTGCGTCACATAGGCAATGAGGTCCGGGATCGAATGAATCATCTCCCGCGTGTTGCCAGTCTGCTTGATCTCCCCGTTGACGCGCAGTTCAAGGTTCAGTTGCGGCCACCCGGCGAACTCGTCGGACGTGACGACGACCGGCCCGAGCGGCCCGGAAGAGTCCGCGTTCTTACCGAGTGTCCACTGGGAGGTGTCGAACTGACGGCCACGCGCACTTATGTCGTTGAAGACGGAGTACCCGAAGATGTCGCGAGGCTCCGCTCGGCCCGAAGTTCGATCAAGCCGCCTCCCGATAATCACGGCGAGTTCAACTTCCCAGTCCAAGCCGGCCTCACACGTCGGAACGGCCACCGGGGCACCGTCGACGCTCAACGTAGAGACCCAACGCCCGAAGATGGAGGGACTCGCAGGTACGTCCAGACCCGATTCCTGAGCATGGTCACTGTAATTCAGTCCAACACACACGACGTTGCAGTCAGTGCGCACCGCCGGAACGTGAACGACATCTTGGATCGAGGTCCCCAGTCCAGTGGCCCGTGGCTTTGCCAGCCACCTCTCGACATCCTCGAAGAAGGCCTCCCGAGGCGCAATCGGAACCACCCTCCCGGACTCGACTGACCCCACTGTCGCAATTCCCTCATGGACGTAAGCGATCAATTTCATTGAGGCCCGGCCCGCTACTCGAAAACCGTGACTGGCGAGCCCTCGGGAATGTCGTCCCGATCATTGGGATCACCGACGCGTCTGATGATCTCGTAGGCGATCTCCTTGGCGATCTTCCCATCGCGCATCTCGAAGATGTGAGCAAGACGCATACGGACCTTCGTCCCCTTGGGGAAAGGGAAGTTCTCCATGTGATCCTCGACGTACTCGCACTCATAGATGCAGTCATCGAAGACAACGTCCTCGGTGGCGAAGCGCCTTAACTGTGTGTGGCTCAGGATCCGAAGGGACGAGAAGATGTCGTGATAGCCAGCTAGGGCGTCCTCGGCGCTATGGAAGACGAGACCTCGCGCAGGCCCCTCCCAAACGATGTCGTCGGTGTAGAGAGCCACGGCTTCATGGATCTTGTCGGGTGTCTCGTTGTGGAAGTGGGCCTCCACCACCTCCAAGTTTCGCCTGATGATCTCCGCGCCGCTCAATTGGGCGTCTGTAATCGTCTCGACGGACATCCGGTCCTCCCTAGTGGGCCATTTATAGATAACAGTTTTCAGTTTCCGTAAGTCTATGTTTCGTTGACGAGGACCACAAGAACACACCGCGCCTGCGCTGCTTTGACCGCGTATCCCGGCTCATGGCGGAGGCTTGCCTGCTAGCAGTCAGGGTCAACGTGGGCGCAAGCAGACATGCACGATCAAGCATCGTGACGCGTACGGCAACGCGTCAGTCGTGGTTCGTGGTGCTGCTCAAGCGCCTACACGAAAGCCAAGCGGGCTGCGGTACCAGCTTCCGCCGCACGCATTCCTTCCAGCGTTGCTGAATGAATATCGCGCGGACGAACGGCATCCCCAATGACGAGCACCTGATCCCGAAACTCGGAGTCGGCGAGCAGGGTCTCCGCAAGCGCGTTCTCCGGCTGCCGACCACCAACGATGACGCAGTCGATCCCATCACGCCGAGTGATTCGCCCCTGCGACTGAATCTCAACCCAGCCTTGGCCTGCCGCCTCAACTGTTGATTCAAGACAAACCTCGATCCCAGTTGTGCTGTGGACGAGTCGCTCGACCTGTTCTCGACCCCAGCCCGGATGGTCGAGGGCCAGCGCCTCATTGGGCTCGACGAGGACGACCCGCCTCCCGATTCGAGCCAGGTGGACAGCCAGGATGCAACTAGCTGCATCACCCCCCGCGAGCACGACGGCCGGTGCCTCCGGAAGTGATCGATATGCCTCGAATAGGCCCAGAACCCCTTGGGTTCGGTGATTCCCAGGCCTCAGGTGTGCCAGCGGAGCGCTGCGTGCGCCCGTCGCGACCACCACCAGGGTGGCAGACATCGAGCGAACGAGGGGAACATCCGCCTGCGTACCCAGATGAACCGTCACCCCGGCGCGATGCAACCGGTTCGCTGCGAAGTCGAGGTACCCGGAGAAGTCCGTTTGGACGATCGCAGCCCAGTTCATCTGACCGCCAAGTCGGTCGGCAGCCTCAATGAGGTGGACCTCCCTGCCCTGCTCGGCTAGTCGCGCAGCCGCCTGCATACCGGCGGGGCCGCCACCAATGACGATCGCGCGCCCAGCCTCAGCCGCGACGCGACGCGACGTCTCAGAAGGTGCCCTGACTAGGTACTCGCGTGTCGTCTGAGGATTCACCGAGCAATCTGCCACCCGGTTCGCCTCCAGCTCGTCGACGCAGTGGTGACACGCGATACAGGGGATGATTTCCGCGACGTCACCCGCACGCCGCTTCGCTGCGTAACTCGGATCCGCGTGGAACGCCCGAGACATCGACACCATGTCGATGCCGCTCGCGATGACGTCCTCGGCCACGCCTGGTCGCGAGAGTCGCTG
>CAMCSO010000072.1 GCA_945877545.1 Bifidobacterium breve
TGACGGATCTTCAGGTTCGGCACCTTCTTGGTGTTGATCGCGAAGTAGCGAACATACGGGTCCAGCTCGCTGATCGCGCGGCCAGCGAACTGCGGCTGCACCTCGGTCGGGCTCTTGTAGATGACAGCCAACTGCTCGGGCTCTACGCCGTTTGCAAGGGCCGTCTGGTCGTTGCCAGAGCTCGCGATCATCCGCTGATCGATGACCTTGACGTCAAGGCCGTAGTCAACCTGCCAGGTATCCGGGTAGGCCTTGCGGTAGGTGTCGCTGGCCGGATCCCACTTCGGGTTGCGGACCATGATCATCTTGCCGCCCTTGCCGTTCTGATTCGACTCAATCATGTAGGGGCCGGACGAGACCGGTGCATCGCCGTACTTCTCGCCAGTGTCCGCAGCCTTCGGAACGGGCGCGAACGCGGTGAGGGTCGTGGTGTAGTTGAAGTCGGGGACGGGACGGCTCAGGTTGAACGTGATCGTCTTGTTGTCCGCCGAGCAGGTCACGGCCTTGTCGAAGAGCTCCTGGCCGGTGCCGACGTACGGACCCTTGTATGACGAGGAGCCGTCTTCATCGCTCGGGATATCGAGCATGGAGATCGCATAGGTCGGACCACCCGTGATGACGTCGGTCGCGAACGTGCGCGACACGCCGTATGCGACGTCGGCGCAGGTGATCGGCGAGCCGTCTTGGAAGGTTGCGCCATCGACGAGGGTGAACGTCCACGTCTTGCCACCGTTTGTCGCGGTACCGGTGTCAGTTGCAAGATCCGCCACGATCGAGGTGCCCTCTGCTGCGTCCGGCGAGAACTTGTACGCCGTTAGGGTGCGGTAGATCGTGCCGGAGAAGAATGCGAGATCCTCACCGGTGTAGATCCGCTGCGGGTCAATCTGGTCGAACTGCTCGGCATTGGTGAGGTAGTACAGGGTGCCGCCCGCCTGGGGCTCGCCGCCTCCTCCACTGCTACTGCTGCTGCTCGATGACCCGCCGCAAGCCGCGAGCGCGAGTGCAGCAACTGCACCGAGCACGGCAACGCGGGAGCCAGTTTTGGCAATCCCCATTGTTCCTCCTATCAACGGCACCGGGAGGCTCCCGGTGCCAACCGGCAGGCCCGGGGCAAGTAGCCCCGTCTGCCGGAATTCTCAATTCCCCATGCGCACATCACCGGCGACCAGCCCTTGGGTCGAGGGCATCACGAACAGCGTCACCGACGAGGTTGAAGGTGACAACGAGCGTGACGAGCAGTACGCCAGGAATAAAGAGGTACGACGGCACGACGCTGAAGTAGCTGACTGAGCTCGCGAGCATCGCACCGAACGAGGTGTCGGGCGGCAGCACTCCGATCCCGAGGAAGGACAGCGCTGCCTCCGTGCCAATGTACGTGGGGAGGGTGAGCGTGGCGTAGACGAGGATCGGCGCCCACAGATTCGGAAGGATCTCGACGAAGAGAATCCGAGACTTGCTCGCCCCCATCGCCACGGCAGCCTCGACGAACTCGCGCTCCCGCAGACTGAAGACCTGACCTCGAACGATGCGGGCAAGGTAGGGCCAGCCGAAGACGCTGAACACAAGGATCATGTAGACGATGCGCGACGGATTCCCCTCGGGAACGCCAAGTGAGGTAAGGCGCTGGGTCAGCACACCGGAGAGAGCCAAGATGATGAGGAGGAACGGAAAGGCAAGCGTGAGGTCCATGACGCGCCCGATGACCGCATCGGTCTTGCCTCCCGAGTAGCCCGAGACGATGCCGATGACCGTGCCGATAACGACGGTGATGATGGTTGCACTCGTCGCGATGAGGAGCGAGATACGCAGGCCGAAGAGCAACTGAGCGAATATGTCGCGTCCGGTCCCCCACTCGACTCCGAGTGGGTGCTCGCGGCTGACGCCGCCCCACGGGCCGACCGGGCCACCGCCCATGTCGCTGATCGCCGGGCTGTCGAACGAGTAGGGGTCCACGCCGATGACGGCGCAGATGGCCGGCGCCATGATGGCGAGCAGGTACAGACCAATGAGGATGACGAGGCAGACCATCGCGACCCGGTCGCGGCGGACGCGCGCCCAGACGATCTGCCGAAGGCTGCGCCCGACCACCGTGTCAACCGCGCCCGTGGGCGAAGCTGCGATGGTCAGGGACATATTCCTCCTCGAAGGATCAAAACGGTGCCAGGTCGGTAACCTGAGGCAACGAGATAATACCGAACGGTAGGCATTTGTTCATGGCCAACGTGAAATCGTTGCCTGTCCGTTACCCGCTCTTGGGAAGCCGCCTGCCTAGTCCTTCGACTTGCGCCCAGCCCTCGCCCGCTCAGCGCCGGCGAGGATGACCTTGCGAATACGGACGGTCGACGGGGTGATCTCGACACACTCGTCCTCACGGCAGAATTCGAGGGCCTGCTCGAGGGAGAGTTGCTTGTGCGGGATGAGCGGCACGAGGATGTCGCCGGAGGACTGGCGCATGTTCGTGAGCTTCTTCTCCTTAGTCGGGTTCACGTCCATGTCATCCTGACGAGAATTCTCACCAACGATCATTCCCTCATAGACCTCGGTGCCCGGGCCGACAAACATGGTGCCGCGCTCCTGCAGGTTCGCGAGGGCGAAGCCCGTGGTCGGGCCGGTACGGTCGGCGACGAGTGAGCCGGTCGGACGGGTCCGTAGCTCGCCGTGCCACGGCTCGTACCGATCGAACACGTGGTGGAGCAGGCCGGTGCCGCGAGTCTCAGTAAGGAACTCAGTACGGAAGCCGATAAGCCCGCGCGCCGGAACGATGTAGTCCATGCGGACCCAGCCGGTGCCGTGGTTCACCATCTGCTCCATGCGGCCCTTGCGCAGGGCCATGAGCTGGGTGACAACGCCGAGGTAGTCCTCCGGGATGTCAACTGAGAGCCGCTCCATCGGCTCGTTCTTCTTGCCGTCGATGATCTTCGTGACGACCTGGGGCTTGCCGACGGTCAGCTCGAAATCCTCGCGCCGCATCATCTCGACGAGGATGGCAAGCTGCAGCTCGCCGCGGCCCTGGATCTCCCAGGTGTCGGGGCGTTCGGTGTTGTTCATCCGGATCGAGACGTTACCGACGAGTTCCTGCTCGAGGCGTTGCTTGACCATGCTTGCGGTGAGCTTCTTGCCGCTCTTGCCCGCCAGCGGTGCGGTGTTGATGCCGATCGTCATCGAGATCGACGGCTCGTCGACGGTGATAACGGGCAGAGCCACCGGGTTCTCGATGTCAGCGAGGGTCTCGCCGATGGTGATTCCGGGGATTCCAGCCACGGCGATGATGTCCCCCGGGCCCGCGCTGTCAGCAGGCACGCGGTTGAGGTTCTTTGTGATGAGCAGTTCCACGACCTTCGCGCGCTCGACGGTGCCGTCGATCTTCATCCACGCGACCTGCTGGCCCTTCTTGATGTAGCCCTGATGGACGCGGCAGAGCGCGAGGCGGCCGAGGTAGGGCGAGGCGTCGAGGTTTGTCACATGTGCCTGAAGGGGCTTCTCCGGGTCGTACTGCGGCGCGGGCACCGTCTCGAGAAGGGTCTTGAAGAGGGGCTCGAGGTTCTCCTCCTCCGGCATTCCGCCGTCGGCAGTACGCGTGAGCGACGCACGGCCAGCCTTGGCACTCGTGTAAACGATCGGGAAGTCGATCTGCTTCTCCGTGGCGTCGAGGTCGAGGAAGAGTTCATATGTCTCGTCGACGACGGCCTCGATGCGGGAGTCTGGCCGATCAACCTTGTTGATGACGAGGACGACCGGCAGATTCTTTTGCAGGGCCTTGCGCAGCACGAAGCGGGTCTGAGGCAACGGGCCCTCTGAGGCGTCGACGAGGAGGACAACACCGTCGACCATCTCGAGGCCACGCTCGACCTCGCCGCCGAAGTCGGCGTGCCCAGGGGTGTCGATGATGTTGAAGGTCACGCCCCCCTCTGGGGCTCCATCACCGGTGTAGTGGACCGAGGTGTTCTTCGCGAGGATCGTGATGCCCTTCTCGCGCTCGAGGTCCATCGAGTCCATGACGCGGTCATTGACGTCCTGATTCTCACGGAATGCGCCCGACTGCCAGAGCATGGCATCGACCAAGGTGGTCTTGCCGTGGTCGACGTGGGCGATGATGGCGACATTACGAAGGTCTTTTCTAAGTTCCACCCGGTGACTCTATGGCGACATGGGGGGCTGGCTGAAATCCTATGAGGGAAACAGGAGGAGGAGCCATGCAGATCTACTCGCAATTGCCCGCTCGGCGGGCTCGTCAGTTCGCCGGCGATCTGTGGCTGGTGGTATGGACCGCAGGGTGGATTTGGATCGCATTCACCCTCCACGGGCTCATCATGAAACTTGCCGCGCCGGGCATCGCGATCGCGCAGGGGGCCACTGATCTCGCGACGAGCATCGACTCCGCGGGTGATGCCATCGGTGGCGTGCCGCTTGTCGGCGACGGGCTCAGCCTGCCCTTCGACGGCATGAGCGCGGCTGCCCGCGTCATGGCGGCAGCGGGCCAAGCTCAGGTCGACGCCGTGACCCTTCTCGCCCTGTTCCTCTCGGTGACCTTGGCCGTGCTCGCCTTCACCTCGTTCGCCGCAGTTTGGCTGCCGATTCGCATCGCATTCATGCGCCGGGCCACGGCCGCGCGCAGGTTCGTCGACGCCGATGCAGACCTCGACCTGTTCGCGCTGCGAGCCCTCGCGCGTCAGCCCCTGCACATCCTTGCTCGGATCGACGATGATCCTGCCGGCGCCTGGCGGCGTGGTGATCGTCAGATCGTCGATGCCCTCGCCGCCCTCGAACTACGTGCCGAGGGGCTCCGTCCGCCGCCGCGCAATGCGATCACCCAATAACGTACAATTCAGCGGTGAAGCAGATTCCAGCAACCCAAGCTCGTCAGCGATGGGCGCAGACAATTGATGACGCGCACCGCGGCCCAGTGAGCATCACCGAACATGGCCGCGAATCCGTCATTCTCCTTGACGCCGAAATCGCGCACCGCGCATTGCAGGCGCTCGAGGACGCTGAGGACGCAGCCATGGCCGCGCATGCGGAGCAGGCGATGCAGGACGGCGAGCAGACTGTCACCCTTGATGAGATCCGCCGCGAACTCGGACTGTAGCAGTGGCCCCGGCGTACACAGTCGAACTGACAGGTGCCGCCGCGAGGCAACTGCGCAAGCTCGATCGCACTGCCCAGCACCGCACCATCACCACCCTCGAGGTGCTGCAGGAAAATCCACGACCGCCAGCAGTGAAGGCACTCGTTGGTCACCCCGGCTACCTGCGAATCCGAACTGGTCACCTTCGAATCGTCTACACCGTCGATGATGCCCGACTCCTCATCTTGGTTCTCGCTTTGGGTGATCGCAAGGATGTCTACCGATCGCTCGAGCGCAGCACCTGAGGGCCGAGATGGATATCGAGTCGATGTCTCCCCCTCCGACAACTGTGGTTGAGTTGCCCGCGTGATCAGTGCGAACGGCCTCACCAAGCGGTACGGCGACTTCACTGCCGTCGACGGCATCGACTTCGAGGTCGCCCGGGGTGAGTCCTTCGGCATCCTCGGACCAAATGGCGCCGGAAAATCAACGACGATGCGCATGATCGCCGCCACCTTGCTGCGCACGTCCGGTGATCTCACCATCCTGGGCAAGGACCCGAGCAGGGAGGGGCCTGCGATCCGCGCGCACCTCGGCGTAGTGCCGCAGCAGGACAACAATGATGCCGAACTCACCGTCCGCGAGAATCTCTATGTGTACGGCCGCTATTTCGGTCTGCCCCGCTCCTACCTGAAGCCGCGCATCGAGGAGCTCCTCGCGTTCGCGCAACTCGAGGACAAGCGCGATACGAAGATCGACGCCCTGAGCGGTGGCATGAAGCGGCGCCTCACAATCGCCCGCGGTCTCATTAACGACCCCGAGATCCTCATGCTCGACGAGCCGACCACCGGCCTAGATCCGCAGGCACGTCACATCCTTTGGGATCGACTCTTTCGGCTCAAGGAGGACGGGGCCACGCTCGTCGTGACGACCCACCACATGGACGAAGCGGAGCAGCTGTGCGACCGGCTCGTCGTCATGGATCGGGGGCACGTCGTGGCCGAGGGCACGCCGGCCTCGCTCATTCGCGAGTACGCCTCGAAGGAGGTGGTCGAGGTGCGGTTCGGCTCCGATCGAAATGCCGAGATCGCACCACTGATCGCCGACATCGGCGAGCGCGCTGAAATTCTGCCCGACCGAATCCTCATCTACACCGAGGCCGGCGAGGAGAGCCTCCAGGCAATTGTCGCCCGCGGCTTTTCGCCGGTCACCTCGCTCGTGCGCCGGTCGTCCCTCGAGGACGTCTTCCTCCGTCTCACCGGGCGCACGCTGGAGGACGAATGAGCCTTGTTACCCGGGCCCCGGCGCACAGCCCAGAAGTCGACAGCCGGGCGGCCCGGCGCGGCGCGCTGTATGTCGCCGAATACCGGCTGCGCAGCATGTGGAAATGGCGCAGGTCGATCATCACCGACGGCCTCGGCAACCCGATCCTGTACCTCACCTCGATCGGTCTCGGTGTCGGATCCCTCGTCAACGCGAACCTCGGCCCGACCGGCATCGATGGCGTTCCCTACCTCGTTTTCCTGGCACCCGCCCTCATCACGGCCGCCGCGATGCAGGGGGTCATGAACGAGATCATGTTCCCGACCCTCGCCGGATTCCTCTGGGACAAGGGGTTCTTCGCAATGCGAGCCACCCCGATCAGCGGAGGGCAGATCGCCGACGGGCTGCTCCTTGCGGCGTCCGCTCGCATCGTTTTCACGTCGGTCGTCTACTGGCTCGTCCTTCTTGCCTTCGGCGCCGTCGGCTGGTCCTCCGCACTGACCCTCATCCCGGTTGCGATCCTCGCCGGGATCAGTTGGGGTGCCGCCATGCTCGCGGCCACCGCCAATGTGAAGGATGACAGCGGCTTCATCTCCCTCGTCATGCGCATTGTCATCATGCCGATGTTTCTGTTCTCCGGGACCTTCTATCCGCTCTCGACCCTGCCGATCGCGGTGCAATGGATCGGCTGGATCTCTCCACTGTGGCACGCCACCGAGCTTGGCCGCTGGCTGTCGTACGGCATGGCGATGCCGCCCTGGCAGGTCGCCATCAGCCTCGCCTACCTCATCGCCCTAGGAGTGCTCGGCCTCATCCTCGCCCGGCGCAGATTCGAGCGGCGGCTCACCTCATGATCACTCAGTTGATCGCCACCTCGGCGGCCGTCGAGATCGCGGAGCGGCGAGGCACATACCCCGGTGCCGGCGTCTACGCGGGCCGGCCGCATGCGGTCATGCAGCGAGCGTTCATTGCACTCAAGACGAGCAACATGCTCGCGTTCCTCACCGGATTCGTCGAGCCGGTGCTGTTCCTTCTCGCCTTCGGCTACGGGCTCGGTGGCCTGGTCGGCGGGATCGATGCGCAGGGCCAGGACCTCAGCTACGCGGCCTTTATCGCGCCGGCCCTCCTCGCCTCGAGTGCGATGAACGGAGCGATCTTCGACTCAACCTACAACGTCTACTTCAAGATGCACTACGGGCGGATCTACCAGGGGATGCTCTCGACCTCGCTCGGCCCACTCGATGTCGCGCTCGGCGAGATCGGCTGGGCGATGCTGCGCGGCGCGACCTACGCCGTCGGCTTCATGTCGGTCACCGCCGTCTTCGGGCTTGTGCCGACCTGGTGGGCCCTGCTCACGATTCCCGCCGCCGTGCTCATCGCCTTCGCCTTCTCGGCGATCGGCATGGCCTTCACGTCATACATGACCTCATTCCAGCAGTTGAACTGGCTGAACTTCTGGCTGCTGCCGATGTTCCTGTTCTCCGGCACGTTCTTCCCGATCAGTTCCTACCCGGGTTGGCTGCAGCCGGTCATCGAGGTCACCCCGCTAGCCCAGGCCGTCGAGATGGTCCGATCGATCTGGTTCGGCCAGTTCGATCTCGGCCTCGCGGTGAACATCCTGTACTTCGTCGCGATCTCCGTCGTTGGAGCGAGCCTCACGACGCGGCGCCTCACGGCCCTGTTCCTGCGCTGAGCAGGCCCTACGAGTACTCCCCGTACTCTCCCCCGCCGTGAGTCCCGGCAAACTCCCCGATGAGGGTCTCGCGCCGCCCCTTCCGGGAAAAGATCCTGACGGTTCCGCGCGCATCACCGCCATTCCAAAGCTCGCGGTGATCGTGCTCCCCATCGGGGTTCTCATAGTTCATGAAGAGCATCTCGTTCTTCGGGCAGCTGAACTCGATCTCGATTCGTGCCGATCGGGTCCAAGCCTCAATCTCCCACGTGATCGAGTCGCCATCGGTCGCGCATTCGAATCGCTGACCCGGTCGCGTCCAGAACTTGGAGAAGTTGAAATCGAAGAGCCGGCCCTCAAGGAAGAAGCCAATGAGAAGCTTGCGGTGCAGCCTGCGGCCGAACACGACCGGTGTACCGCCGCCGACATCAAGGCACGTCAATGGCAGTGGTTCGTCGCTGCCAGCGCGCGTGAAATTCGCGCAGTTAAGCCAAATCCACGGGTTTGTGAAGTCCTCGCCCCAGTTCTTGTCCTGGTAGCCGGCGCTCGTACTCGGCGTCACGAGGTAGCGCTCGCCGTCGAGGGTGATGGTGCCGGAGTACTCCGTCTTCACCCCCTGCACGTGCCAGAACATCTGGAAGGCCCTCGACCACCGGAATGGCCGGCTCGCGGCAAACCCGAGGTCGTAGGTGAGCATCTTCTTCGCGGTGAGGTCCCATTCGATGTCGCCGACGTCCGACATCCACTCAGGATGGGCTCGAACGTCGTCGTCGGTTGCGACAGCCCGGCCCGAGAGCGCCGTCTCGGTAACGATTGCGTCGCCGATGCGCGCGTTGAGTCGCTCGGGGTCGAACGAGGCCTTGTTGATTCCGTAGTAGTTGTGAATTTGTAGTGGACGGACGCCCCAAGCGCCGGCGTTCAGCATCGCGTAGGACGGCCGCCGGCCGCTCGCCTGGTTGGCTGGCAATTGACCGAGCACTGGTTCGTCGCCGCCCAGCGCCGGATTCACGGCAAAGTACTCGAAGAAGAAGCCCCGTGGCTCGCCGGTGACCTCGTGATGGGCGGTAAGCGAGTGCCACCACCAGTCGTAGCCGCGCTCAGCCAAGCCCCCTGACAGCATGTAGCCATTTCGACTCGTCACCGCAACACCTTACGGCCAATCAGCATGTCACTCGTCCAGGAATTGACCGAGGGAATCGAAGTAGCTCTCCATGCCCGCCTTCGCGCGATCCGGCTCGCCCTCGGGCAGTTCGCCGAATTGTGAGAACCGCACCCAGGTCGCTGCGCCGCGATCCTCGAAGTCGATGACGATGCGGTGACTCGGGCCGGACTCGTCGCGCGCCTCGAACTCATCGGCTGACAACGTGAAGTGCAGGGTGTGCTCAATGGCGCTCATCGGCTCGAGCCGGGTGTAGCGGCCAAAGAAATACGCGACGAATCCCTCGTCCGGCACGTCGACCCCGACCGTCCACCAGCCTCCGACCTCGACCTCGGAGGTGACGCTCCCGGGAACAACCGACAGCTCCAGTGGCCGGTACCACTCCTCAAGCGAGGCCGCATCGGTCCAGGCATGCCACATGCCCTCGATCGGGTGCGCGAACTCCCGCTCAACTGAATACAACAGATCGAGGGTCATGTGGCTCCTTCGCTTGAAGAGCAGTTGCGATTTACCGGGCGAACTGCAGGATCGTGACGATGACGGAGAGCACGAGCAGAACGAGCGCAGGCGCCATGTCCTTAACAGGATCCTTCGCACGCACGTGCATGATGAGCGCGCCGAGGAAGTACAAAACGAATCCGATGGCGGCGAGCAGGCCGAGGATCGGAATCCAGATGCCAACGAGCAGGCCGAGTGCTCCGGCGACCTCGACGACGCCGAGCGCGCGGATCCTGCCGTCGGTGAGGCCCAGGTGACGGAGCATCTCAGCAGCCTTCGGGTTCAACGTGAACTTGCCGACGGCCGAGAATGCGGTCACCAATCCGAGCAGGGTGGTGAGGATGACGAGTGTGATGTTCACAGGAGCCTCTTCTGATAATCGTTCTTGGGTCGTGCCATTGATGATTGCCGAACGGGACGAAGGCTACCCAAGTACTAATTCAGGGCTTGCAACAGCCGAGGTGCCCGCACATCTCAGTCCCGTCGTAGGCCTTTGGCAATTGTCTCGGCCCTGACGATCATGCGATCGGCCCGACGTGGGGACGGTACGAAACCGAACCGCGTATACAGGGAGCGTCCCCGGTCCGTCGAGGCATCCACAACAATTGCCCGCACCGCAGGCCCGGCTTCACCCGTCGCGATGATGCGCTCCAGTGCATCGGCGAGCAGAACACTCCCGAGCCGCATTCCCTTGAGGGATCGGTCGAGCGCCAGTTTCGCGATGAGTGCCGCTGGCACCGGGTCGGGAACCCCCCGACCGATCCGGTTCGGAGCCTCTTCGCGGGGTACCGCATGGGCATAGAGCGAGTAATAGGCCACGACTGCTGTGCTCACGATGTCGACCCAAACGAAGGTGCGCGCGACACGCGCACGTGCTGCTGCGGTTGCGTGCTCTGTAGCCAGGTGTCGAGGTCAAGCTCACCAGAATCAAACAGCCTCAGGTCGTGGACCTCCGGGTCGAGAAGTGAACTCGCGTAGTCCGGGTTAGTTATCACGGCGGACGGATTGACGAAGTCGCGCAGCAGCGTCGATCAAAGCCGGAGTGGGCTCCGGAGCCAGCGCGTCGAAGAACTCGTCAAAGAACTCTGCGGGGAGTGGGCTCGTGCGACGGTCGGCGAGGACCTGCGCCGCACGGTCGTCTGCAGCCGCGAGGACGAACGCGGTCAAGGTTTCGTCACTGAGGTTGGCCGCCACCTGCAGTCGGCGCTTACGTTCGGAGTCGGTACGCATGTTGATCGTTTCAGCAGCCATGTGGGTTACCTCCTGTAACGCAAGCGTGCGCACGTTTTGAGGCGCCGTCAAGCCAACGCCTTGGACTAGGGAAGCGCTGATCATCGGGGTGTATGTCGCGAGGGTTGTTTCCGAGCAAGCGTGGTGAGTCGAGGGAGCGCCGATTCGGCCATATGCACCCCGAATCCCGACGAGCCCGTCGTCAGAGCACAACTCATCGGGTTTCGGGGCGCATCTGACTCAGGTGAGACCCGAGGGGATGAGGAGGGATAGGAAAATCAGCGCTTCCCTAGGTCACGGAGCAGGGGTGCGCGGATAACGGCAGCGAAGTTCATGGGTGCCGCGCATCACAGAAATCATCAAAGGCGCATGCTGCTAAACGTTCAATAGGAATGCTGCTAACTGTCCAATAGAGCTGTTGCTCATTGTTCGATAGAAGTGAGGCTTCCGGTCAGGAGGTGAAGCCGGCTCGCGGCACCTCTATCGCCTACCGCGATGTCCTCACCAGCCTGTGGCTGCTCGATCCTGTCCCTGCATTGATCCCAACTAGAAACTTCCTGGCGCGACTTGGTCAGACGTTGAACCGAAACTCGACGACGTCGCCGTCCTGCATCACGTAGTCCTTGCCCTCGATCCGCACCTTGCCCTTGCCCTTGGCCTCGGCCATGGACCCCGCGTCGACGAGGTCGTCGAACGACACGACCTCGGCCTTGATGAAGCCCTTCTGGAAGTCGGT
>CAMCSO010000073.1 GCA_945877545.1 Bifidobacterium breve
AATCGCCAGCCTGCTGTCAAGGTGCTCTCGTCACTGCCGGTCTCGTCCGAGGTTGGATCTGGCTACTCGCGGGATCTCTTCAGGCATTGGACCGATGCGAGCGGCGATGGGTGCGACACGCGGGAGGAGGTGCTCATCACTGAGCGGATCAGTGGAAGTGTGTCGGGGTGCCGGGTTGCCGGCGGACGATGGCGATCGCTCTATGACGGAGAAGTCACCGCGGACTCCAGCAGTTTCGACGTCGACCACATGGTCCCGCTCAAGGAGGCCTGGGATTCAGGTGCGTGGCGCTGGTCGGCGGGGACCCGCGAGGACTACGCGAACGACCTCGGCTACGCCAACTCGCTCATCGCCGTAACTGCTTCGTCCAACCGCTCGAAATCCGACCGCGACCCGACCGAGTGGCTCCCTGCCTTAGCCCGGTGCTCGTATGCCAAGTACTGGATCGGGGTCAAATACCGTTGGCGACTCTCGGTCGATCCGGCCGAGAAGTCAACCCTCACCCGAATCCTGGCGAGTTGCCCACCGCTCATGGTCCTGCCGGCGCTGGCCTCTCGCACCGAGCAATCGGGAGCGCAGAACCCGGGCTTGGCATCTTCGGGAGGCAGCACCGCGAGTGGTGGCGGTGCCTCGAGCGGCCGGGTTGATCCGAGATTCGACACCTGTGGTGCGGCGAATGCGGCTGGATACGGGCCTTACGCCCGCGGCCAGGATCCGGAGTACGGCTGGTATATCGACCGGGACCGTGACGGCCTCGCCTGCGAGCGGTAGAGGCGGGGTGAGGCCTTCGCCTTTGGGGTGACTGTCGCGTGTGCTGGCGCCAAGGCTCGCATCAAGCAAGGGGGCTAGCCTCTCGGCATGCCACTTGTAGCAGGAGTTGATTCGTCAACGCAGTCGGTCAAGGTTGTCGTTCGTGACGCCGAGACAGGGGCGTGGATCCGGGAGGCGCGAGCCTCGCACCCGGACGGCACCTCGGTCGACCCAGCCGCTTGGGTGAGCGCCCTAGACCTCGCGATGGACGGCCTGCTCGAGGGCGTCGAGGCGATGTCGATCGCGGGCCAGCAGCACGGGATGGTGGTGCTGGACGAAGCCGGCGAGGTGATCCGACCCGCGCTGCTGTGGAACGACACCCGCTCGGCTCCCGATGCCGAGGCGCTCGTCAATGAGTTGGGCGGCCCCGTCGCGTGGGCGCAGGCGGTGGGCAGTGTGCCGGTGGCGGCCTTCACGGTCTCGAAGATTCGCTGGCTCGCGCGCAGTGAGCCCGAGAATGCCCGTCGTGTTGCGTCGCTCATGCTCCCGCATGACTACCTCACCTGGCTGCTCGCCGGCCGGCCCGAATCCGTGACGACCGACCGCGGGGAGACGTCAGGCACCGGCTATTGGTCCCCCGCAACCGGTGAGTACCGCGAGGATCTCGTGTGTCTTGCGCTCGGCCATGCGCCGCGACTGCCGCGGGTCGCGGGCCCAGCGGAGGCGATTGGCGAAACACGTGCGGGGATCGTGCTGGGGCCGGGGACTGGCGACAACATGGGTGCAGCACTCGCACTGGACGTATCGCCGGGCGATGTTGTCGTCTCACTTGGGACCTCTGGCACCGCCTTCGCGGGCTCGAGCATGCCCACCTCGGACGAATCGGGGTTCGTGGCCGGGTTCGCTGATGCCACAGGCAATTTCCTTCCACTCGTCTGCACACTCAACGCGGCCCGGGTGCTCACGTCGGCCGCGGTGCTGCTGGGCGTTGACTTTGACGGGCTTGCCACGCTCGCGCTCGCGGCTAAACCTGGGTCCGGTGGCCTGACCCTTCTGCCGTACTTTGATGGTGAGCGCACCCCGAACCTGCCCGACGCTCGGGGGTCTTTGCACGGGATTACGCGCGAGAACCTCACTGCTCAGAACATGGCGCGGGCCGCGATCGAGGGCATGTTCGGCGGCCTTGCCGATGCAGTCGACGCGCTTGTCCGTGTCGGAGTCAGCCCCACCAGGGTCCTTCTCGTCGGAGGGGCCGCTGCAAACCCGGCGGTTGGCGCGGTGGCTGCAACCCTCTTCGACGTCCCGGTCGTGGTGCCGCCACCGGGTGAGTACGTGGCGGACGGTGCTGCCCGCCAGGCGGCGTGGGTTCTCGCCGGTGGGGAACGGCCGCCTGCTTGGCAGGAGTTGCGCGACGGCCCACCCACGCACTTCAACCCCACCCCGGTACCGGCAATCCGCGAGGCGTACGCCCGGGCGCGCACCGACCTCTTCGGCGGATAGTTGCGGCATCGTTGCCGAATTGTTATCGGACACTACAAATTGTGACCGAAAGTCCCTTGTGCAGCCGTAGACTCAGTGCATATGTTGTTCGACACAACATTCCTCGCTTGTGAATCACGAGCGAATCCGCGTCACTGCCTGTCAAGGAGAAGCCCCGGTGTCAGACGACCTCACTCCGAAGCCCGATCACAAGTTCGCGTTCGGCCTGTGGACGATCGGCAATCTTGGCCGCGACCCCTTCGGCGAGGCGACCCGTCCGCCTATTGACCCGGTCGACTTCATCCGCGGCCTCGCTGAGATCGGCGCCTGGGGCGTCAGTTTCCATGACGACGACCTCATGTCCTTCGGGGCACCGGAGTCGCAGCGGCGAGCCGAGCTCGACCGATTCAAGAAGGGCCTCGACGAGACAGGGATCGTCTGCTCGATGGCCACCACAAACCTCTTCTGGCACCCGATGTTCAAGGATGGCGCCTTCACCTCAAACGACCGCTCGGTCCGCAGGGTCGCGATCCAAAAGACGATGCGAAATATCGACGTCGCAGCCGAACTTGGTGCACCGACCTATGTGTTCTGGGGTGGGCGTGAGGGCGTCGAGAGTGCCGCCAGCAAGGAGCCCGGCGATGCGCTCGACCGGTTCAAGGAGGCCCTCGACTTCCTCTGCGGCTACACCAAGGACAAGGGCTACAACCTTCGCTTCGCGATCGAGCCAAAGCCCAATGAGCCTCGCGGCGACACCTTCCTGCCCACCATCGGGCACGCAATGGCCTTCATCCAGATGCTCGAGCACCCAGAGATGGTCGGGCTCAATCCGGAGGTCGCCCACGAGACCATGGCGGGCCTGAGCTTCTATCAGGGTGTCGCTCAGGCTCTGTGGCAGGGAAAGCTCTTCCACATCGACCTGAACGACCAGAAGATCGGCCGATACGACCAGGATCTCCGCTTCGGCTCCGAGGGCATCAAGGACGATTTCTTCCTCGTCCGCCTTCTGGAGTCGAGTGGCTACGACGGCCCCAAGCACTTTGATGCCCGCCCTTACCGAAGTGAGCAGGGCGAGGGCATCTGGGAGTTCGCACGCGGGTGCATGCGCACCTATCTCGCACTCGCGGCAAAGGCCCGCGAGTTCGACCAAGATCCCCGGGTTGCGGCAGCGCAGGCGAGAGCCAGCGTCCCGGAACTCGCGGAACCGACAGTGGGGCCCTACTCGGCCGACGCCGCTGCTCGGTTGCTCGAAGAGTCCTTCGATCCCGCCAAGCTCGCGGATCGCGGGTACGGCAACGAAGCGCTCGACCAACTCGTCATCGATCGCATCCTCGGCATCTAGCCGGGGCGTGATCGGGACAGGCAACACCACACCAACCGCACCACACCACACCACCAACAGCGCAAGGGAACTTGCGAGGAAGGGACATACACATGTCCAAGAAGATCTACGGAGTAGTTGCGGGCCTCGCGGCAGCGACACTGCTCATCTCCGCCTGTGGCGGATCCAGCACCAGCACCGAGAGCTCGGCGGCTCCCGCTGCGTCCTCGGCAGCCCCCGCTGCGTCGGAGGCTGCACCTGCAGCGACGGCAAAGATCGGTGTCATCCTTCCGGACGCTGCATCGTCAGCGCGCTGGGAGACTGCAGACCGCAAGTTCCTCGGTGATGCCTTCACGGCAGCCGGCGTTGAGTTCGACATCCAGAACGCGAATGGCGACAAGGCCAAGTTCGCGACGATCGCCGACCAGATGCTGGCCAGCGGCGTCACGGCGCTCCTCATCGTCAACCTCGACAGCCCGTCGGCTGCCGCAGTTGTTGCCAAGGCAGCGGCGCAGGGCGTCCCGGTCATCGACTACGACCGTCTCACCCTCGGTGGCGGCTCCAACTACTACGTGTCCTTCGACAACGTGGCGGTCGGCACCAAGATCGGCGAGGGCCTTGTCAAGTGCATGCAGGACAACGGCAACATGGACGGCCCGGTTGCGCTGCTCAACGGCTCACCGACCGACAACAACGCCACGCTGTTCAAGCAGGGCTACGAGAAGGTCGTCACCGACGCTGGCTACACCATCGCTGATGATCAGGCTGTTCCGGACTGGGACAACACGAAGGCCGGCACCATCTTCGAGCAGATGTACACCAAGGCGAACGGCGACTTCGTCGGCATTGCCTCGGCGAATGATGGCCTCGGTGGCGCGGCAATCGCAGTCCTCGATCGCAACGGCCAGGCCGGCAAGATCCCGGTCACCGGTCAGGATGCAACCGATGAGGGCCTGCAGCGCGTGCTCCTCGGCACCCAGTGCATGACGGTCTACAAGGCCATCAAGGCTGAGGCTGAGGCTGCTGCCGCACTCGCGATCGCGCTCAGCAATGGCGATCAGGCCAGCGCGGATGCACTCGCAACCGGCGTCACCGCCGATAGCGAGTCGGGCATGGATGTCCCCAGCGTGCTCCTCGTCCCGGTTGGCATCACTGCCGAGACGGTCAAGGATGTCATCGCTGACGGCTTCACCACTGCTGACAAGCTCTGCACGACCGATGAGCTCAAGGCCGCCTGCGAGAAGTACGGCGTCAAGTAATTTGATCGACGGAGGGGACGGGTGCGCGTCGCCCGTCCCCTCCGGCACATCCAAAGACACCGCACTTGGTGCATTTCCCCACGGATGCACTCGTACCTGCGAGAAAGTGACCCCATGACGAATCCTTCGCCCATCCTCGAACTGCGAGGGGTGAACAAGAGCTTCGGAGCGGTCCATGTCCTCCGCGATGTTGACCTCAATGCCTACACCGGCCAGGTTACGGCCCTCGTAGGCGACAACGGTGCCGGCAAGAGCACCCTGATCAAGGGGGTGGCGGGCATTCACTCCTTCGATTCGGGTGAGTACCTGTTCGAGGGCAAGTCCGCGAGTGTTCACGAACCGCGGCAGGCGAACGCCCTCGGTATCGAGGTTGTGTACCAGGATCTTGCCCTTTGCGACAACCTCGACGTTGTACACAACATGTTCCTCGGGCGCGAGGAAAAGAAGGGTGTCGTCCTCGACGAGATCACCATGGAGCGCCGTGCGAAGGAGACCCTCGCCGGGTTGTCTGTCCGCACCCTGCAGTCTGTCCGTCAGCAGGTCTCGAGCCTCTCGGGTGGTCAGCGGCAGACCGTTGCGATCGCCCGCGCCGTTCTATGGAACTCCAAGCTCGTCATCCTCGACGAGCCCACCGCGGCCCTCGGCGTCGCGCAGACCGAACAGGTCCTCAACCTGGTCCGGCGTCTGGCCGACAATGGCCTTGCGGTCATCCTCATCTCGCACAATATGAACGACGTTTTCGAGGTTGCTGACAATATTGCGTGCCTCTACCTCGGCATGATGGCGGCTCAGGTCCATAAGAAGGACGTCACCCACGCTCAGGTCGTCGAACTCATCACCTCGGGCCGCAGCGGTGATCTTGGTGTGCAGCCCGAGGTCCTCTCGAATGGAGCCATCGCATGAGCGCGCCGCAGATCACCGACGTCGACGTCCCTGAGGCTGGCGACACTGCTGGCGTCGGCCGGGCGCTGGGCGACTACTTCAAGAGGGTGCGGGGCGGCGACGTCGGCTCACTGCCCGCAATCCTCGGCCTCATCGTCCTCGTTGCGCTTTTCAGCGTGCTCGAGAGCAGCACCTTCTTCACCGCCCTCAACTTCGCGAACCTCCTCAACCAGGGCACGGCGATCATCGTTTTGGCCATGGGGCTGGTATTCGTCCTGCTCCTCGGGGAGATCGACCTTTCAGCCGGTTTCGCCGCGGGAACTTCGGCTGCGGTCCTCGCGGTGACCTTGACGAAGTGGGGGCTGGCCTGGCCGCTAGCGCTCGGTGCGGGCCTCCTGACCGGCACGCTCATCGGACTCCTTCTCGGAATCCTCGTCGCTCGCCTCGGCATCCCATCCTTTGTCGTGACCCTCGCTGCGTTCCTTGGCCTTCAGGGCGTCATGCTTCTCATCATCGGTGAGGGTGGCACGATCCCGATCCAAAATGACTTCCTTCTCGCCATCATGAATCGCAACATGCCAGTTTGGACGGGCTGGCTCCTCGCGGCCGTCGTGGTGGTTGGCTACGCCGCGGTGACCCTGCGGGCGATCAAGTCTCGACGATCCGCTGGCCTAGCGAGCTCGTCGACGACGGTGTGGACCGCGAAGGTCATCTCCATCGCGGTCATGCTTGGCGTCGCGGTCTACCTCCTCAACGGCGAACGTCAGATCGTCCGTGCCGGCAAGCAGACCTGCGTTGTCATGGGCCCACCCAATGAGCCGGTCGGGTGTATCCCGGTCATCCAGGGGGTCCCGTGGGCGGTGCTCGTCGTTCTTGTGCTCCTCGTTGGGCTCACCTTCCTGCTGAGCCGCACTTCGTTCGGGCGTCATGTGTACGCGGTTGGTGGAAACACCGAGGCTGCGCGCCGGGCAGGCATCAAGGTTTCGAGCATTAAGATCACCTGCTTCATGATTTGCTCAACCCTCGCTGCGGTCGCGGGCGTCCTCCTCGCCTCCCGCGACAACTCAGTCTCGCCGACAACTGGTGGAGCCCAGACCCTGCTGTTCGCGGTGGGTGCTGCCGTCATCGGCGGCACCTCGCTCTTCGGCGGACGGGGCC
The DNA here is from genome assembly GCA_945877545.1 of Bifidobacterium breve. GTDB lineage: Bacteria > Actinomycetota > Actinomycetes > S36-B12 > S36-B12 > WLND01. The sequence goes on from CAMCSO010000073.1 coordinate 6,850, forward strand.
GGGTGGTCGATGCGATCGTTGGCGGGCTCGTGGTTGCGGTCATCGCGAACGGCCTGCCGCTCATCACCTCCCAGTCCGGGATCCAGTACGTCGTCACCGGCGGAGTTCTTCTCGTTGCCGCGAGCGTCGATGCGCTGTCGCGCCGACGCACATCGGCATCAGGCAGGTAGCGACACCCGGATGGAGGCCCTCTCAGCGGCAACGCAGGACGAGGTCCGCCGCCACAATCTCGCACGGATCCTGCGCCGGTTGCACGTCGGTGGCCCGACGAGCCGCTCTGACCTCGTCGCCTTCACCGGGCTAAATAGGAGCACGGTTGGAGTTCTCGTGGCGGAACTCGCCGATGCAGGACTTGTCGTCGAGCAGGCTGGTGCGGCGGGCAGCGTCGGACGCCCGTCACTCGTCGTAGCGCCCGTGCCCGAGTCGGCCGTGGCGATCGCCTTCGATGTTCGCGTCGAGCGACTCGTGGGCGCGGTGGTCGGATTCGGTGGTCAGGTCCTCGCTCGTCAGGAGCAGGTGCACCGTCGCTCCGGGTTCAAGCCATCGACCGGGGTGAAGCAATTGGTCTCGATGGCCCATGCGCTGGTAGCGGCGGTTCCGAAGGGGGCACGCTGGATCGGGACCGGCGTTGGCGTTCCCGGCATCGTCGATCTGAGCAATGGTCTGGTTCGTCTCGCTCCCAACCTCGGATGGGTCGATGCTCCGCTGGGCGAACTGGTCGCTGAGGCGCTGAGAATCGATTTTGGCTCATCTCCGGCGACGGTGATTGGCAATGATGCCGACCTTGGCGCTGTCGCTGAGCATGTTCGCGGTGCAGCCGCCGGGTCGCGCAACGTCATCTATCTCTCCGGCGAAGTCGGGGTCGGCGGCGGAATCGTCCTTGACGGCCGCCTTATGTCGAGTGCGGGAGGTTACGGTGGTGAGGTCGGGCACATGGTCATGAACCCGCTCGGTGAGGTGTGCCGATGTGGCTCTCGGGGCTGCTGGGAGACCGTGATCGGACGCGATGCCATTGTTCGGGGCGCTGGATTGGCCGCGGAGTCAGCCGAGGTGATTGATGTGGTGAGGGCGGCGGAACTCGGTGATACGCAGGCCAAGCAGTCCCTCGCGGATGCGGGTGACTGGCTTGGTACCGGAATCGGCAATCTCGTGAACATCTTCAACCCCGAGGTGATCGTTCTGGGTGGGCATCTTGCTGATCTCCTGCCTCAGGTGAGCGGTGTGCTCTTTGACCGGGTCGGCCACTCGATCCGGCCCTCTCGGGAGCAGGTGACCGTTGTTGCACCGGGGCTCGGACGTGACTCGACTCTTATCGGAGCGGCTGAGGGAGTGTTCGCCTCCCTTCTCCCTGACCCTCTGGGTGGCTTGGCGCGGTCGATCACGCTCGGCGCTCGCTGACGTAGGAGAGGGATGCCGGACCTCGTCACACTCGCTGCGCCTGGAATGTCCATCGCACTGGATCTAGCCCTGGGTGGTCGGGCGACATCATGGTTGGTCGATGGCTGTGAGATCCTCGGCGCCGAGTCGAGTGAGCCCGTTGAGAACGGCATGTACCCGATGGCCCCCTGGGCGGGCCGCGTCCGCGACAACACCCTGCGACATGGTGGGGGAACCCACCTGTTGCCGGCGAGCTACGGTGAATGGGCGTTACACGGCACAGTGCTCGCCGCACCCTCCGTGCTGCTCAGTTGCACGTCGACTGATGAAGGCGCGGAGGCGAGCATCGTCACCGACCTCGGCCCTGACTGGCCGTGGGCAGGTCGCCTCACGAGCAGGTGGCGGGTGCGAGCCGATTGCGTCACGACGGTGCTCACGCTCGAAACTGAGGGTGAGGCGTTCCCGGGGGTCCTTGGCTGGCACCCCTGGTTCAGGCGTCGATTGGGCGACGGCCCTGCGGCGCGCTGGCACCTGCCTGAACCCCGGCTTGCCGAGCGGTTGGAGGCCTTTCGACTGTCGGGGAGATTGACCTCCGTTGACCTATCGAGTCGAGTGGTCGATGACGCCTTCCTGGTGGAAGGAAGGTCTGCTTGGATCGAGTGGCCCGGTCAACTGCGAATAGATCTGTCGAGCTCGCACCCGTGGTTCGTCGTATTCGACGGGTTGCCTGACTACATCTGCATCGAGCCGCAGAGCGGGCCGCCGAATGGGATCAATGACGGCATCGTCGCCCCAGTGACCATCGTCGTTCCCGGTCAGCCCCTAGAACTCGTCAATGAGTGGCAGGTCATCCGTGCGCAGCCGGGGGGCTGAGGTAAACCGTTTCGCCGGGCCGTTCGAGATCATGTTCGAGGCCGCTATTGCGTGACTACACCAACCCGAATATTGTGGTCACATGTCGGAACGTATGCCGAAGCAGGTTGGGATTCGGGAGTTCAAGGCACACCTATCTACCTACGTGAAGTGGGCTGAAGCCGGCCACGACATCACGATCACCGATCACGGGCGGCCCGCTGCTCGCCTCGTCGCGCCGGATCTAACCTCGACAGACGTGGTGCCAGCGAGCCTGCGGCTCGGAATTGCCGAGGGCTGGATCACTCCGGGGCGCACCCGACGACCCTTGCGCCCGATCGATCGCGTCGCGTCATCGATGACAATCGAACAGTTGCTCGCCGACGACCGTGGCGCCGAGTGACCGCTTACGTCGACAGCAGCGCGCTGCTCAAGCGCTACCTGATCGAACCTGATTCGAAACTAGGCCAGAGCCTGCTCGACGAAGACGTCGACCTCGTCACCTCTCGAATCACCATTGTTGAAGTGCGACGCGCCCTCGGGTTACTCGCCAGCGCTGTGGAACGTGTGCTTACCCGCGCGAACTTTGCCCACGATCTCGAGTCGATTTCGATCGTCGAGGTCGATGCGCTGGTATGTGCGGACGCTGCATCGATCGCCGAAGAAACAGGGCTACGCAGTCTGGATTCGATTCACGTTGCGTCTGCGCGCCGAATCTCTGACGTGGACATCACCTTCATTACCTTCGACGTCCGTCAGGCGGCGGTTGCCCGCTCCCTGGGGCTCACGGTGCTTGGCGCCTGACCGAAGTTGCGTGGCCCGATGCGGTCAGGCGTCGTCAGGCCTGACGTCGAGACCGAGCGACTCTGCAACCTGTACCGCTTGATCCCAGGTGATCACGGCGCCTCGAAGCGAGACCGTCAGCGGATTGATGCCGGTAAGGTCTGAGCCCCGCAGATCGGCGCCGGTGAAGTCGGCGCCGTCGGTCGTCGCGGCCGAGAGATCGACGTGGCGCAGGGTTGCCCCGGCCGCTTTCACTCCGGCCAGCCCCGCCTCGCGCAGTCGGGTGCCGTCGAAGCGTGCGCGAGATAGGTCAGCGCCGCTGAGGTCGACGAATGACCAGTCGCCTCCGGTGACCGCGAGCGTGGACAGGTCACAGCGCTCGAACGTGCTTCCCATGAGCTTGCAGTCGGTGAACGCGGCGTCGAAAAACGAGCATCGATAAAAGGAGCTGTTGATGAGGGCCGAGTTCGTATGCCGCGAGGCGTTGAAGCGCACCCCGCGGAATGAGCACTCGGTGAACATGGCGCCAGCAGTGGTTGCCTCGGTCAGGTCGATGTCGATGAACGCGACCCTGCTGTGCGCGATGGCCCCGAGTTGCCGTCCGTACCAGTCCTCGCCGGTGATCTTCGAGTCTGTCGACGGGGTCGGCACTCCGCGAGTGTAGGTGACGCCCCCGCATCACGGCGTTGCATCTTCTGCATGCGCGTTAATGTCGTGAAATCACGCCCAGGGACGGGTTTGACGACGATAACGCGCACGTTCAGCCCCGAGCACTCGTGAATGAGTGGCCGGTCACCCGTGGGCGGCCGGGGGGCTGAGGTGAACGGTCTCGCCGGTGTCCGCTGACCGTCTCGCGGCGTCAAGTACCCGAAGGTCGGCGACGACATCGGAGCAGGCGACCGGGGCGGGTGAACCGGCCACGATGGAAGCGAGAACTGCCGGGTAGAAGGTGTTCCATCTGCCGGCGGCCAACTCGATCTCGGAGTCGACGAGCTCCCCGCTTGTCTCGCCGATGCGCAGGTGCGCGGTGACGTGGTTGGGCTCGACCCCCCAGGAGGGATCAGTTGGCAGGGTCCCTTCCTTGAGAGCGGACTCCTGCGAATCCGATTCGGTGATCCGAACTCCGCCGGTCGTGCCGAGGAGGACGAACCTCGGATCTCCGAACGCAGCAGCCTGGCTGGCGGTGAGGATGCTCAGGGCGCCGTCAACATGGGTGAGCATCATTTGCATGTCATCGTTTGCGGCTTGAGGGTCGCGAACTGAGCGCGCAAAGGCGTTGACGGCGGTGACCGGACCCATGAGGGCGAGTGCCTGATCAACGAGATGGGCGCCGAAGTCCAGGAGCACGCCGCCGAGGTCCTCAGGATCGGACGACTCGCGCCAATTTCCCTTCGGGAGCGTGCGAAGGCGTCCGATCCTTGACTCGAAGCGATGGATACGCCCGAGCACGCCCTGTTCCGAGAGGGACCGAAGGGTGAGAAAGTCAGAATCCCAGCGCCGGTTCTGGAAGGGATGAACCTGAACGCCGGCGCTCTCGGCTGCATGAACGATGAG
>CAMCSO010000074.1 GCA_945877545.1 Bifidobacterium breve
GGTCGCCGACGATGCAATCGACTGGGGGATGGGCGAGGCGCTCGCGGTCGGCTCGCTCCTCCTCGAGGGCAAGGTCGTTCGCCTGGCCGGCCAGGACTCTCGGCGCGGGACCTTCGGCCATCGACACATGGTTATCGTCGACAAGGAGACCGGGTGGCAGTACAAGCCACTCAAGCAGTGCTACCGAGGCGATGCCAAGCTCTACGTCTACGACTCACTCCTTAGCGAGTTTGCGGCAATGGGGTTCGAGTACGGCTACTCGGTGGCCCGGCCAGATGCCCTCGTTATGTGGGAGGCCCAGTTCGGAGATTTCGCCGATGGCGCACAGACGATCATCGACGAGTTCATCTCCTCCGGTGAGCAAAAGTGGGGCCAGCGATCCGCCGTAACCCTGCTCCTCCCCCACGGCTACGAGGGTCAGGGACCGGATCACTCGTCAGCGCGAGTCGAACGGTTCCTGCAACTGTGCGCGCAGGACAACATGACGGTCGCGATGCCCTCAACACCCGCATCGTTCTTTCATCTACTGCGCTGGCAGGTTCACAGCAGGCTCACCCGTCCGCTCGTCGTCTTCACGCCCAAGTCGCTACTCCGGGCGAAGTCGGCCGTCTCCCGCCGCGAGGATTTCACGAGCGGCCACTTCCAGCCCACGCTCCCCGACACTTCGGTCGAGCCCACCAACGTCACTACGGTGCTGCTGTGTAGCGGCAAGATCTACTACGACCTGCTCGCCCACCGCGAGGCCAGCGGGCGAACCGATGTCGCGATCATCCGAATCGAGCGGCTCTACCCGCTCCCCTTCCGAACACTCCCGCCTGCACTCGACACCATGCCGGGAGCGGATATCCGCTGGGTGCAAGAGGAGCCGGCGAACCAGGGTCCGTGGTCCTTCATCGCGATGAACCTGCCGGAGATCATCGGCCGCCCGATCTCAGGTGTCAGTCGGCCCGCCTCGTCATCACCGGCGGTCGGTGCCCACCACCGCCACGATGCCGAGCAGCAGGCCATCGTCGATCAGGCCTTCGCCGCACGCGCCTAGAACGGAGACACTGTGTACTTCACCGATCGCGGCATCGAGGAACTCCAAAAGCGCCGAGGCGAGGAAGACATCAGCATCGACCTGCTCGCCGAGCGAATGCGCGAGTTCGTCGACCTCAATCCGGAGTTCGAGATCCCGGTTGAGCGGCTCGCCACCTGGCTCGCCCGCCTTGATGATGAGATCGACGACGAGGACTAGCCGGGGCTAGGAACCGGTGACCGCGAGCACCGGCAGGCCGACCATCTCGCAGGCTCGCTCGAGCCGATCGTCGAACGTAATCATCGCGTCAGCACCGCCAGTGCCAGCCTGACGAAACTGCGGTTGATCATGCTCAAGGACGCCAAGCATCGCGAGAACCTCGGTCGCCTTAGCCTGTTCGATGCCCTGACGAAGGGCGACGCGCCGCAGACTTGGGCTATCGCTTGGGAAGTTTCGCAGCCGCTGAGGTTTCCAAGTAGACGATCATCATTCCCCTCGAAGGAAGTCAATCGATTGCTGCGTCGTCTCGTCGCTGCGACCATCAGCCGGCTCAAGTTCTCGAAGGCTCCTCGTGCGATCTGCTCGCTGCACGGAGAGTCCGGCATAGTCTGGCGCCGACACGGGCGTAATCACCGCCACAGCCGAACCGCGTGATTCGTAACAATGAAACTCTCTCCAGCTGCAACAGCACGCAGGATCCCGGCGCTGTTGTTGCGCAATTCACGATGGCTGACGGTCTTGCTATTGCTCATCTCGATCCCCCCTCGCACAACGTAGCACGCGCACCGACGGCTACCCGATTGTGAGCACAACCTTCCCGTGGATATCGCCTGCGGCCATAGCCTCAAAGGCCTCGGCAGCCCGCTCCATCGGCAACTCGCGATCAATGACCGGCCGAACCCCCGTGCGAACGAGGAGGTCCACGAGCTCGCGCAGCTCGTCAGCCGTGCCCATCGTTGAGCCAACGATGTTCAACTGCAGGAAGAAGACCCGGTTGAGGTCAGCCGGTGGATTGGCGCCCGAGGTCGCACCCGAGATCACGATGGTCCCGCCCGGTCGCAGCGACTTCAAAGAGTGGTCCCAAGTCGCCTCGCCCACAGTCTCCATGACGGCATCGACCTTTGCTGGGAGCCTCGCGCCGCTCTCAAATGCGGCGTCGGCACCGATCGAAATGGCCCATTCGCGCTTCTCGTTGGTTCGCGAGGTCACCCACACCGTGCGGCCGAGAGCCTTGCCGAGAACGATGAGTGCGGTGGCCACGCCGCCGGCAGCGCCCTGGACGAGGATCGTGTCACCCTCCGATGTTGCCGACTTCGTCTTGATCATCCGGTAGGCGGTGAGGTATGCGACGGGAAGGCAGGCAGCTTCGGCCCAGCTAAGGTCGGACGGCTTATCGATGAGATTACGTGCCGGCACGCGCACCCGCTCCGCGAAGGTTCCTGGGTAGACCTCGCTCAGCAGCGATCGCCGCGGGTCCAGCGTCTCGTCGCCCTGCCCCACCCCTACATCGCCGACGACTCCGTGCACGATGACCTCCCGGCCGTCGTCGGTGACTCCCGCTGCGTCCGAACCGAGGATCATCGGCACCCGTTCAGCCGCTAGCGCCTGGCCCTTGAGCGACCACAGGTCGTGGTGATTCAGGCTCGCCGCCTTCACGTGGACTGTCACCCAGCCCTCGGGCGTTGGCGGTTCGTCGATCTCGCCGACGGTGAGACAGGACAGCGGGTCGTCACGGCTGACTCCGTGCGCATAGCAGGCGATCATGTGACGACTTTACTCAGCGAGCAGCTTTCGCCGCCATTGCTACTGTTCCGTGCATGAGAACCCTGGCGAGCGACAACTATGCCGGTGCCCATCCGGAGGTCCTCGAGGCGATTGCCGCATCCAACGCCGAGCATGCGCCAGCCTACGGCGGCGATTCGGTCACCGCGCGCGCCGTTGAGCTCTTCAGAGAGCACCTCGGCGCGCACGTCGACGTGGTCATGACGGTTAACGGCACCGGATCGAATGTCATTGGCATGCAGTCGCTCATGCGCTCGTGGGAGGCCGTCATCTGCGCCTCGTCCGCCCACATCAATGTCGACGAGGCCGGGGCGCCTGAGAAGCTGCTCGGGTCCAAGCTCATCACCCTCGACACCCCCGACGGCAAACTCACCCCGGCGATGATCGAGGCCGTGCAGTGGCGGGCCGGCGACATCCATCAGAGCCAGCCGAAGGTCGTGCTGATCACCCAGTCGACCGAGTCCGGCACCCGCTACTCACCAGAGGAGATCAGGGCGATTGCCGATACCGCCCACGGGCGCGGCTTGTACCTCTATATGGACGGAGCACGCATCGCGAATGCCGCCGCCGGACTCGGAGTGGAGTTACGAGCCATCACGACTGATGCTGGCGTCGATGCGATGTCGTTCGGTGGCACGAAGAACGGCACGATCCTTGCCGAGGCCGTCGTCATCCTCAACCCCCGACTCGCCACAGGCGGCGACTTGAGCGTCACCAAGAATCTGGGCTTCATCCGCAAGCAGTACATGCAGCTATCAAGCAAAATGCGGTTCAGCTCGGCCCAGTTCATCGCACTGCTCACCGATGATCTGTGGCGCCGGAATGCATCGCATGCCAACGCCATGGCTCAGCGCCTAGCCGCCGCGGTCGCTGATGTTCCCGGGCTGACGATCGAGCGGCCAGTCGAGGCGAACGGAGTGTTCGCCACCCTGCCCGCCCATACGGTCCCGATCCTTCAGGAGCACACGCCCTTCTACGTGTGGGATGAGGCTGCAAGCGAGGTCCGCTGGCTGTGCTCGTGGGACACCACCGAGCACGACATCGACGACTTCGCGTCGACGGTCAGGTCCGTCCTCTCCGGTACCTGAAGAGAAGGCAGCCGATCACGCGGTCGCGGGGCACCACACCGAACCCGCGGCTGTCATCACTCCACTCACGATTGTCACCCTCAACCCACCATCCGTCAGGTTCCTCGCGGACCGCGCGCTTCACGATGAGCAGGTCAGGTCGGGTGGGATGACGAACGAGCACGACGTCGCCGGGGCGGACTCGTCCAATGGTGCGAACGAGCCACCAGTCCCCCGAGCGCACGGCCGGCTCCATTGAAGGGCCGGCGATGCAGACTGCGGTCAATCCGAGCATGACCCCATCCTCCCGCGCTCCCGCGTCGACGATCGGCGCTAGGCTCAGACGCACATTCGTTCACTGCTGCCGATGACCACCGAAGGGAACAACATGCTTACCCGTTTCTTCGCCCCCACGCAGACTGCTTACGCTCACTGCGACCTCCCATGCGGCGTCTATGACCCCGCTCAGGCACGCCTCGAGGCTGAGTCGGTCAAAGCCTGCATGGTCAAGTACCACGCCTCTGATGATGCCGATTTCAAGGGACGAGCGATCACGATCAAGGAAGTCCGCTCGAACATGGTCAAGGAGCACCTGTGGGTCCTGTGGACCGACTATTTCAAGGCACCGCACTTTGAGCAGTACCCGCAGTTGAACAGCCTGTTCAACGAGGCCACGAAGCTCGCTGGTGCGGGCGGCACGAAGGGCACGGTCGACGTCGCCGTCGCCGACAACCTCCTTGCGAAGATCGATGAGATCGCTGTGATCTTCTGGGAGACCAAGAAGTAGCTCGCAGGTCCTCGATACCAGCGAATACCGCACGCACTCGCGGAGATCGCGCTGTCAGATTGGCTGATCCCCGAAGTCCTTGGACCTCGGGGATCAGCCATGTGATGGGGCGAATCACAACATGCGGCAACAGCATCGCGGCTTGGATTTCATAAATCGAACAGGTCGAGGCCTCCGGCGAGCGCGATCATCTGCTCAGCGAAAAATGCCTTACGCACTCGCGGTGACTGCGCCACCACTCCGGTGAAATGCCCGAAGGTCTCCATCGACACGGCACCAAGCAGGCCGGTCCAGGCGTTGAGCCCGCGGGCCAACTCATCCGGTGCGAGGCCCGATCCCAGACCGTCGCGCAGTGGCTCAACGGCCTTTGCAGCGGTACCGCCGCGATCTAGCCTTCGTTCGGATTGACTTCTGGGGCTGCCCCGCAAAATGCCAAGGAGGAGACTCGGGATGCGACTGGCCGGCCCGATCGTCTCCTGCGGTGCGGCGTAACCGGGGACCGGCGTTCCGAAGATGAGCGCGTATTCGTGGGGGTGCTCAAGGGCCCATGTGCGCACCGCCCCGCAGACGGCGAGAAATCGGCCGGCCCCGTCATCGCGTGTCACCGCCCGCTCAGCTCTTTCCGCCGCCCCTCCGAGGTCGTCGTAGGCCTCGATGACGAGAAGTGTCAGGAGGGCATCGCGGCTCGGCACGTAGCGATAGATCGCAGACGACACGATGCCAACATCGCGCGCTACGGCGCGCACCGACAGGGAGTCGGCGCCGGAGGTCGCGAGATGCCGTCGTGCGGAGTCGAGAACGGCCCGCATCGTGGCGTCTCGATTGAGCTCTCGCTGAGACTTCTCCACGTCGGGAGTGTGGCACAGCACGCACGCTGATTGACAAGCGAGAGCACTGCTCTCTATTCTGAGAGCAGTGCTCTCGCTTTGGGAGCTGGACTCGTACCCAAGGGGACTCAATGAATAACCACCATCTCGTCGTCGGCGCCGGCTCCGTGGGCTCAGCCCTAGCCTCACAGCTCAGTGCAGCCGGTGCTGACGTCACGGTCGTTACGCGGTCCGGATCGGGCCCGCAGGTGCCTGGGATCCGAACGGTTGCACTCGACGCGTCAAATGCAACCGCACTCCTCGAGTCAGTACCCGCATCGGTCGCTATCTACAACTGCGTGAATCCCCCCTATCACCGGTGGCCGCAGGAGTGGCCACCGTTGGCGGCAGCCTTCATTACCTACGCACAGCGCACCGGCGCCGTCCTCGTCACCTGCTCAAATCTCTATGGCTACGGACCCCAAAGCGGCCCCCTGACTGAGGAACTGCCGCTGGCAGCGACAGGCACCAAGGGAAGAGTGAGAACCCAAATGTGGGCAGATGCGCTGGCCCTCCACCACGCTGGCGAGATTCGCGCAACCGAGGTACGCGGCTCCGACTACCTGTTCCCCGGCGCACAGAGCCGCATGGGCGACCGGGTCGTGCCTCGAATCTTGGCCGGCAAGGGCGTACAACTTGTGGGCGCTCTCGACACGCCCCACTCCTGGACCTCGCCGGTTGACGTCGCCCGGCTCATGGCAGTGGTTGGCAGTGATGAGCGCGCCTGGGGCAGGGCGTGGCACGTTCCGAGCAACGCCCCCCGCACCCAGCAGGAGGTCGTCTGCGATATCGCAGACGCCGCCGCCTGTCCACGGGTCAAGGTCGGCGAGGTACCGGCGTCCATGCTCTGGGGGCTCGGTCTGGTAAACCCGGGGATTCGCGAGCTCAAGGAAACTGATTACCAGTTCAGCGCGCCGTTCATTCTCGATGACACCGCAGCGCGGACAGCCTTCGGTCTTGAGCCGACTCCATGGTCGACCATGCTTGCCCATCTGGTCACCAGCTACCGATAACTCAGGTCGCCCACAGGTCATTCGTGCCGACCCTGGACGGGCCGGCGGACCGCCGGCTACCCGTAGGCGATGAGGACCGTTGACAACCGGTAGATGGGCGGGGTGTGGCGTCCACCGTCATACTCGGCCACCGGGCAATATCCGAGCAGCCTCGTATACTGATTGAACAATCAATTACCAGACCGCGGTGTTCACCGCGGGGCAGCGAGGAGACGCGATGACCGCCACGGCCCAATCGAACACCGGCGCAGCAACGAGCAGCCGCTCCATCGATGGGGTGGCCGCGAGCCTGCTGTTCCACGATGCCCACACCGCCTACGGCTTCACCGACGCCCCAGTCAGTGACGAGGTGCTCGTCGCACTCCACGGACTCATGCGTGTTGGCCCTACCTCGATGAACACCCAACCGCTGCGCATCACCTTCATCCGCAGCGATGAGGCCAAGGCCCGACTCCTCCCACTGCTCGCGGAGGGCAATCGCCCCAAGTCCCTCTCCGCCCCAGTCGTCGCCATCCTCGCCGCCGACACCAACTTTCACGACCATCTCCATCGCCTCCTGCCTCAGGTTCCGGACGCTAAGGACAAGTTCGCCGACGATGCTGCTCGAACCCAGGCAGCACTGTTCAACGCGACCCTCCAGGCGGGCTACTTCATCATCGCCGCGCGGGCAGTCGGCCTCGATGTCGGTCCGATGGGCGGGTTCAACAAGGCGGGTATCGACGCGGAGTTCTTCGCTGGCACTGGGCTGCAGTCCCTGCTCGTCGTCAATCTCGGGCACGTGGCCGAGGGGGCAAACAATCCGCGTAATCCCCGCCACACGTACGACGAAGCGGTCACTGTCCTGTAGTCGTTCTAGACCCCGCCCACCACCTCCTAGGCTCAGGTCCCATGCCGACTCCCGATCGCAATACTGTGCCAACCGGCTTCATTCGCAGGGCCGTCCCCGGCGACGTCGGCGAGATCCTCGCCATGGTGCGTGAACTCGCCGAGTATGAGCGGCTCGCAGAGCAGGCGGTCGCCACCCCCGAGCAATTCAAGGTGGCGCTCTTCGGGCCAGCCCCAGCCGTCTATGCCTTCGTCGTCGACGACGACCCAGAGGCCGGAACCCTCGCCGGCTTCGCCATCTACTTCCTCAACTTCTCCACTTGGCTCGGAGTCCATGGCCTCTACCTCGAGGACCTGTTCGTGCGCCCGGCATTTCGTGGCCGTGGCTTCGGCAAGGCCCTCCTCGCCACGATGGCGAAGGTGTGCGTCGACGAGGGCTACGGACGCTTCGAATGGTCGGTCCTCGACTGGAACGACGATGCCCTGAAGGTCTACGCCTCGATCGGGGCGGCGCCGATGGATGAATGGACGGTTCAGCGGGTCAGCGGTCAAGCACTTATCGACCTTGCGGCCCTCGCGGGCCCCACGTAGCCAATACCTCCTGCGCCACCCGTTCCCCCGAACGCAGCGCACCTTCCATGAGGCCTGACCACGGTCCGGCCGTGTGCTCCCCGGCAAAGTGCAGCCGGCCAACCGGAGCGGCCATAAGCCCGGGATCCTCTTCATGGCTAACCGATCGCTCCGCCGAGTAGGCCATGCCGGCCCATGGGTCGTCCGCCCAGGTCGACAGGAGCACCCGATCAACATCGAGTGAGAGCTCCGGTCGCAGGTCTGCGAGGCGGGCGAGCCAGTCTCCCGGACCACTCATCACGCCGAGGCGGTCCAGCGCTGGCATCGATCCTGCGAAGCAGTGCGCGATCGGCTGCGCCACGCCGGATGCATCGGTCGCCACCCAAGTCCAGTAGCCGTCCGGAACCGACAGCACCGCTGACGCAGGCGCCGGCTGCGCAAGCATGACGTGCAACTTCGCCGCCTGACCGAGTCCGGTGCGCGACCACGCCTCGACCTTCCACGCAGGTAACGCCGGCTCAACCGGCATGGCACTCGAGCAGGCAAGCGGCACCGTGACGATGACCGCATCAGCCCGCTCGGCCCCACCATCGGTCCAGACGGTGGCCGAACCATCGTCGTGAGTAAGGCGGCGGACCGGGCAGCCGAGGCGGACCCGATCACCGAGGTGGGCGGCAATGCCATGGGCGATTCCCTGGTTGCCACCGGCGACCCGATACGTGGGATTCGGCTCGAATGCCGACGCCGTCCCCTGCAGCGCCCTGCACGAGAGCTCAGTCACCTCCGCCGCCCAGCTGATCGAGATTCTCGCGAGGATCGCTGCGACAGCTGCCGGGCTGACCCCGCCTGCCGACCCCGGCTGGATCGCGAGCACCTTCTCAGCGATGCCTGCGACCGAGACCGAGCTCGGCGCTCTCGCGGCTGCGTCGGCAAGAATCGCCGCGGTCGCGGCAACCTCCCCAACCGTCACCGGCACCCCACCCCGAGGCTCGCGAACGTAGTAGCTCATCGTCGTGTTCGCGAGCTCCAGGCCAAGCCGTGTAACCCAGGTGTTCAGATGCTCGTACCCATCAAGGACGAACTCGGCGCCTCGCTCAATCACCGTCCCCGGGTCGCCCGGGACCAGCTCCCAAGACCAGACGCGCCCGCCTACCCGGTCGCGCGCCTCGAGAACCGTCACATCCACTCCAGCATCGGCGAGCACCCAAGCCGCACTCAGCCCCGCGAATCCTGCGCCAACGATGATCATCCGCATTTGCCCACCGTATGCCCGGAGCGGCTTCCGGCGCTCTTGGCACGCCCGGCGATAGGCTCGTAGCACCCGAGAAGGAGGTCTCCCAATGCTCGAGCCCATCACCTTGAGTTTCCCGGCGCACGCGGTGAATGTGACGCTCGCCCGCACCACGGCGGCCACGCTCGCAGCCCGCCTCGACTTCACGATCGATCAGGTCGAGGACGCCCGCCTCGCCATTGATGAAGCCGTATCCCAACTCATCACCGGTGGCGACGAGACCATCACCTGCTCGTTCCTCATCTCGGGCTCAGAGCTCACCATGGTCGTGACCTCGAATGCGTTGAATGCGGCCCTTCCGGATCCAGAGGGATTCGGATGGATTGTCATGAGAGCCCTTGTCGACGAGGTTCACGCAGATGAACTCGGCGGACTCGTCACCCTCACCCTGCTCATGCGCGGTCTGGAGCCAGCCGGCGCATGAGCGCGAGCGGACGAACGTCACGCTGGACAGCGGAGCAGCGTGAACGCGAGCGCGACCTGTTCGCCGAGTTCGCGAGGCTTCGTGCCGCCAACGACCGGCGCGACGACGTTGACGATTCGAAGGGGAAGTCAGATCTTCGAGCAGTGCGCGACGAACTCGTCACGATGCACCTCGGACTCGTGCACCACCTCGCGCAGCGATATGGGGCACGCGGATTATCGGGCGACGACGTCGTTCAAGTCGGAATTGTTGGCCTCATCAACGCAGTCGACCGCTTCGACCTCGACCGGGGCCATGAGTTCAGCACCTTCGCCACCCCGCACATCATCGGCGAAATGCGGAAGTTCTTCCGCGACGCTTCGTGGACGGTACACGTTCCCCGGCACCTTCGCGATCTCACCTCCTCGGTCAACCGGGCGAGGGATGACCTGTCTGCTGGGCTCGGGCGTTCGCCAACGATGGCGGAACTCAGCGCCCACCTCGAGGTCCCGCCGGAAGAGATCCTCTCGGCACTTGAGTCAGCGACGGCGCGCGATGCGGCCTCGCTCGACACCCCCGTTGATTCCGAGGGGCGTAGCCTCGCCGAAACCATGGGCCTTGCTGATACCTCCTTCGAACAGGTCGAGAACCGAATGATCGTCGATTCGCTGCTCGACACCCTTTCTGAGCGCGAGCGACGCATCGTCATCGCGAAGATCTACGAGGAGCAGGCCCAGTCCCAGATCGCCGAGGAACTTGGAATCTCCCAGGTCCACGTGTCGCGGCTCCTCGCCTCATCCATGGAGAAGTTACGCAAGGAGGGCACGCGGCGCATGTGATGTCGAGCGGGAGGCTCAGTCCGAATGCTCGGCGAGTGAGCGAGTCACGGCAGGGGTGAAGACGAGGACGACGCCGGTGGACGCGAGGAGGATGATGCTGACGCCAGCGATGCGCTCGACCCCGCCAGTTGCCGTCACCAATGGGGCTCCGATCACCAGGGCGAACAGCTGGGCGAGCACGAACGGGGCACGTGCCCATCGCCGCGCACGCAGCCAGCCGGTCCCGACGAGCACGAGGCCGGCCCCGAAAGCGCCAAGAATCGCGATCTGCAAGATGAGCGCCGGCACGTTCGAGACTGCCGCCGGTCCGGTTGCGCCGATCCGGATGCCCCCTATCACGTCGAACACCGCATAGCCAAGGAGTCCGATTCCTTCGATTCCCGCGATGACGCCCAGTGCAATGAAGGGAGCTCTTGGGATCATGCCTGCCACAAAGCCAATGCTATGTCGTGGCTCCAGAGCTGGGCCGGACCTGCGTCTGCATCACCCATCACGGCGCAACTAAGGTGGTCAGATGCGCGGATTGCTCGTCGTGAACCCTCACGCCACCACGACCTCGCCCCGAGTGACCGACGTCCTTGTCCAGGCCCTCTCCCGCGAACTCGATCTCGAGGTCACCGTCACCACCCCTCAGGGCCACGGAATCGAGATCGGCGAGCGCGCACGCATCGAAGGCCTCGACATCGTCGTGACCCTCGGCGGTGACGGAATCATCCACGAGGTGGTCAACGGTCTGCTCGCCGACGGCGTCCGCGAGGGGCTCCCCCGGCTCGCGAC
>CAMCSO010000075.1 GCA_945877545.1 Bifidobacterium breve
ACCTCGGCCTTGAGCCAGCGCATGCGCTCGGGAGTGCTCGCGAGCTCGATGCCGCCCGAGAGCTTGAGTCCGATGTCGATGCCGCTCTCTTCAGCAACCTTCGGGTACATCGAGATCGTGTAGCTCTGAAGGGCAGCGACGACGGTGTCGTTGTTGATGGCATGGAACCCCCCGGCTGCATGCCAGCTTGAACCGGCGGTGAGCTCGGTGCGTTCGATGAGGGCGATGTCAGTCCAGCCCTTGAGCGCGAGATGATAAAGGATGCTCGTTCCGGTGATGCCCCCGCCGATGACGACGACACGAAATGACTGCACCGCTACCCCTTCTCAGTTCCGCTACGCGGGTCGACTTGAGCCCGGACGCTATCAGCCTGATGATTGTGCGGCAGGGCGAGCATCAGCGCTGGTCGGAGGGCGAGTGGCGTAGGCACGCTGCGACATGCCCAATCGTTGGCTGGAGAATCGGAAGGCTCGTGGTCTGGCACTCATCCATGACGACCGGGCACCTCGGGTGGAATCGGCAGCCCTTCGGGATACGTGCCGAATCGGGCGGTTCGCCAGCGAGGACGGTGGGCTGGGTCCGCGAGATATCCGGCACCACCGAGAGCAATGCCTTCGTGTACGGGTGCTGCGGATTGGTGAGCACCTCGGCGGTGGGACCGGTCTCAACGATGCGACCGAGATACATCACCGACACTCGGTCTGAAATGTTCCAGGCGAGCCCGAGATCGTGGGTGACGACAAGGACAGTGAGCCCGAGCTCGTTGCGCAGCGATAGCAGGAGGCTGAGAATCTCTCCCCGAACCGATGCATCGAGGCTGGACACGGGCTCGTCAGCGATGAGCACGCGCGGGTTGAGCACAAGGGCTCCGGCAATAACGACACGCTGACGCTGCCCGCCAGAGAGTTCCTGCGGGTAACGCAGGAAGAAGCGCTCAGGTGGCCTGAGCCCTGCGCGGGCGAGGGCGTCAGCGACGAGCGCGGCTTCGTCGCCGCGCACCTTCTGCACCCGAAGGCCCTCGGCAACCGCGTCATAGACCGTGTGCCGGGGATTGAGGGCGCCGAGGGGGTCCTGCTGCACCATTTGCACCTGTGACCGAAAATGCTTGAGAGCCTTACTCGAGTAGGACAGGGGCTGCCCGTCGAATGACACGCTCCCCGAACTCGGCTTCTCTAGGCCGAGGAGGGTGCGCGCGAGGGTGGTTTTACCGCAACCGGACTCGCCGACAAGGGCCAGGATCTCCCCGGCGGGAAGGTCAAGATCGACGCCGTCGACTGCGCGCACGCCGCCATTGAACGTCACCGATAGACCTCGAGCCGCGAGGATCATGGCTCGACCCTGAAGCAGGCGGCCATGCGGCCGGGGGCCACCTCGATGAGCGCAGGTGCACTCTCGATGCAGGCGGCGACCGCGATTGGACACCGAGGATGGAAGGCGCAGCCGCTTGGCAGATCGTCCGGGAATGGCGGATCACCGGGCAATCCGGCGGGGGCGTAGCGTGCGGATGGGTCGCCGATGCGAGGAAAGGCCGCTGCGAGCGCACGGGTGTAGGGATGCTTGGGATTGTCGAAGATCTCCAAGGCTGGCCCTGACTCGATGATCTGGCCCGCGTACATCACGGCGATACGGTCGCAGGTGGTGCCGAGCACGCCAAGATCATGGCTGATGAGCATCATGCCCATGCCGAGGTCTTTGACGAGCCCGGATAAAAGGTCGAGGACCTGAGCCTGCACCATCACGTCGAGAGCAGTGGTGGGCTCGTCCGCAATGATGAGGTCCGGCTTGCACGCGAGGGCCATGGCGATCATCACCCGCTGGCGCTGCCCTCCGGCCAGTTGGTGGGGGTAGGCCTTGGCGCGTGTCGCTGGCAGTCCCACCTGGTTGAGGAGTTCTGCGACCCGGGCATCGACCTGCTTTCGCGATACCTGCTCATGGAGTCTGATCGGCTCCGCAATCTGGTCGCCGATGCGCTGCACCGGGTTGAGGGCGTGCAACGCGCCCTGGAAGACGATGGCGGCCTGCGACCAGCGCACCGCGCGAAGCTCGCCCCAGTTCATCGTGAGGACATCGGCGCCGTTGACAAGCACGGCGCCGCGAACCTCGGCAGATGGTGGCAGCAGCCGCAGGACGGTCGAGGCGAGGGTTGTCTTGCCGCAGCCCGATTCACCGGCGATCCCTAGGGTCTGTCCGGCGTCGAGTGAAAGACAGACACCACGGACCGCAGGCACGGCACCCTCGCTGGATGCGTAGTTGACGCTGACGTCGTCGAATTGCAGGAGCGTCATGACGCCCGCCCGGGGTCGACAATGCGTTCTGTGGCGCGGCCGACGAGCGTGAAGGCGAGCACGACGAGCACCACGCAGATGCCTGGCGGCAGGACGTACCACCATGCGCCGCTGCTGACCGCGCCGGAGGAGAAGGCTCGATCGAGGAGTGATCCCCAGGAGGGTGCCAAGGGATCACCTAGACCGAGGAACGACAAGGTCGTCTCCGAGAGGATGACGATGGCGACGGTGAGCGTCGTGTTCGCGAGAACGAGCGGAAAGACGTTCGGCAGCACGTGCCGTGTCATCTGGTGCCAGTTGCCGGCGCCAAGGGCTCGGGATCGCTCAAGATAGGGCCGTCCCTCGATGGAGAGGGTCTGTGCCCGGATGAGTCGGGCCGTGCCGGCCCACGAGGTGATGCCGATGACGATGATGAGATTCATGGTGCTCGGTCCGAGCACGGTCGCAAGAACGATCGCGAGCGGCAGGAACGGGATGACGAGGAACCAGTCGGTCACCCCGACCAGAGCGTGACCACCAAGTCCCCTGAAGTGTCCGGCGGTGATGCCAAAGAGCGTGCCGATGACGACCGAGATGACGGTGGCAGCGAGGCCCACTGTGAGTGAGATTCGAGTGCCCCAGGCAAGGAGTAGGAGCATCGAGCGCCCGGACTCGTCCGTCCCGAGCGGGTATGACCACGAGGGTGACTCGAGCCTCCCGCCGGTGGCCTTCGTGAGGTCAAGGGCGGATTCGGGAATGAGGATCGGCGCGAGAATTGCGGTGGCGACGAACACCGCGAGAATGGCCAGACCGGCCATGCCGGCGCGGTCATGCCGAAAGCCTGTGCTGAATCGTGCGAAGGCCATGCGTCGGCGTTGTGAGGCAACGCTCATGAACGCACCCTTGGGTCGAAGACGACGTAGAGAAGTTCAGCGATGAGGTTCGCAACGATCACGGCAATGGAGAACATGAGGAAAATTGCCTGAAGGAGCGGAATATCGGGGCCCCGGAGCGCTTCGTAGGTGAGGAGGCCGAGGCCGGGCCAGGAGAACACCGTCTCGACGGTGATGGCACCGGTGACGACGAATCCCAGCGACAGGAAGATGAGGGTGATCGTCGGGAGCAATGCATTAGGAACAGCATGCCGTTTCCGGACGACGGCGTCACGAAGGCCCTTGGCGCGAGCGAGGGTGAGGTACTCCTGCTTCCGCTCGTCGATGAGTGACGCTCGCATGACGAGTGCGTAATCGGCGAGGTAGATGAGGATAAGGGTCGTGCACGGCAACACCAGATGCCAGAGCACATTCAGCCAGCCAAGGGGGGTCGAGGTGTCGACGCCTGGTGTGGACATTCCGCCGACCGGGAAGAACCCCGGGATACCGAAGGCGCCGACCGAGAAGACGATGAGGAGCATCATGCCGAGCCAGAATTCCGGCATCGAGTAGAGCATAAGCGTGGCGCCCGTCGACATACGATCAAATCTGCCGCCGGGCTTCCAGCCGGCGCGAATGCCGATCCAGATGCCGATGAACGACGCCACCACGATGGCGGTGCCGAGCAGGAGAATCGTCGGCCACATTCGTTCGCCGATCATTTCCCAGACCGGACGCGAGAATCGTGTCGAGTCGATCGTGGCGTCGAACGGATTACGGATGTAGGTGAGGAACTGTTCGAGCAATGGCTTGTTCAACGCCCGCCGAAGCTCGAGCAACTGCTCGGCATCCTGATTGCGACCACGGGTGTAGAGCCCGATTGGATCACCGGGCAGCATGCGAAAGAGGAAGAAGTTGAAGACGACGACGAACGCAAGAGTGATCACGGCGCGGAGCACCCGACTCGCCACTACACGGAGCGTTGACCCCGAGACGTGGGTGGCACGTATCGGATCTGGTTCACCGACGGCTACCTCTTGCAGGATGGAAATCTTCTCCTCATTTCCTGAGTACCCTCATAGGATTCACAGGGCGAACCTAGTGCTTGACTGGCCCCTCGCGAGGGGCATTCGCTTTGATGGTTCGCGAGGACGTCCGAGGCGAACCTAGACTCGCAAGGTGTTCTCGATCATCGCGCCGGAGCAGGTGGCGGGCCTGGCCTGGTGGCCGCCGCTCGCAGTCGTCGTCCTCCTCGTCGTCATAAACATCGTGAACAACAAG
Source organism: Bifidobacterium breve (assembly GCA_945877545.1). GTDB lineage: Bacteria > Actinomycetota > Actinomycetes > S36-B12 > S36-B12 > WLND01. Next base: position 4,418 of record CAMCSO010000075.1, read on the forward strand.
GTGGCGCCGCAAACGCACTACCTGCTGTGGTCCTTTGGAGGCTCGGTTCTCCTCCTCGCGGTAGGCCTGCTCGACGGAAACTCCTGGACCGACATGGGCCTGGGCTGGCGCTTCCTCCTGCCGGGTCTCATCTGGGCGGCGGCCTCCATTGGTGTCATCACTGCCGTCTACGTGATCGGGTCGCTCTTTCGCCGAACCCGTGCAGCGTTCCACGACGAGCGGATGGCTGACATGTCTGCTGGCCGCCTGATGTTTCAAGCGCTCATCGAGGTTCCGTTCGGAACTGTGCTCTTCGAGGAGATCGCATTTCGCGGGGTCCTATTCGCGATGCTCGCCCGCCGGCACGGACTCATCTGGGCGCTCGTGGGTTCGGCGCTGCTGTTCGGTCTGTGGCACATCCTGCCGTCAATCGGCACGCACGAGCAGAATCCCGCGCTCGGTTCGGTCGTCGGGGAGGGACACCGGGGCAATATCCTCGCGGTGCTCCTCAGCGTTCTCACGACCGCGCTCGCCGGCATCCTGTTCGGCGGACTTCGCGTGCTCTCGGGCAGCGTCCTTGCTCCGATGGGCTTCCACTGGGCGACGAATGGTCTCGGCTACGCGTTCAGTTGGGTGCTTATCAGGGCGCGGGATCGTCGCGCAAGGTGACCGGACCGTCTGTGGCCGCCGCGACCGGCCCCCTATGCTGGAAACTGAATCGACGCGAAGGACGTGGATAAATGACATCGATGGGATTCAGTGTCTACGATGACCCTGATGTCGTGCGGACGCCGCTGAGTCAAGCCGACCCCGCACCGGAGCCAACGGAGGAAGCCAGCATGGAAGCCGCGCGATCGAGTTTCGACGAGCATGGTGCGGGAGCCCTGCTCTCCGATCGTGATCGCGGCATTCTTGAGTTCGAGCGCCAGTGGTGGAAATATGCAGGGGCCAAGGAGCAGGCGATTCGCGATCTCTTCGACATGAGCGCAACTCGTTATTACCAAATTGTCAACGCCCTCATCGATACCCCGGAGGCATTGGCCTTCGACCCGATGCTCGTCAAGCGACTGCGCCGCCTGCGTGCCACTCGGCAGCGTGCGCGCTCGGCTCGGCGTCTCGGCGTTGAGTTAGACCAGCGCTGAAACTTCCGATACTCCCTTCGCCGGTTCCTCGTCGGGAGATTGATGGGGCATGATGGCCCTGTTCGCGATCTAGGGAGCCTCGCATGCGTCTTCGAATCCTCGTCACCACCGGCCTCGCCCTCACCGGCGCCCTTGCAAGCGCCCTAGGCGCCGCGCCAGCATCACAGGGTGCCTCGACCCCGATCGTCGTGTGGACGGATGCCACGCGCGCGCCACTGCTCCAGCAGTCGTTCGCGAGTGGGTATGGCGGCCACCCGGTGACCTTTGTCGTGAAGGAACTTCCGGCAATTCGCTCCGAACTCAAGACTGTGGCCGCAGCTGATGCGCCCGATGTCATTTGGGCCGAGCACGACTGGACCGGGGAACTCGCCTCTGCGGGCCTCGTTCGCAAACTTCCACTGTCGGCTAAGTTGAGGGCCCAGTTCGAATCACGAACCCTCGATGGCTTCAAGTTCGGGTTCAGCTACTACGGCGTTCCCGTCATGTATGAGAACGTGGCACTCATCACGAACGCGGCCCTCGTCCCGACTCCTCCGAAGACGTTCACGGCCTTGAGCAAGTCCGCACTTTCGCTCAAGGCGGCAGGCAAGGTCGACGTAGGCCTCGCGGTGGCGCAGGGCTCTGCTGGCAATGCGTACTTCATGAACCCACTTTTCACCGGTCTGGGCGGGTACGTGTTCGGCAAGAACGCGGCCGGCAGCCTCGATCCATACAACATTGGCATCACGAATCCGACCTTCCAGGCGAATTTGCCCAAGATCAACAAATGGAATTCGACCGGCCTCATTAACTCCGCGCTAGACGAGAAGGCGGCCACAGCGGCGTTCGTCTCAGGCCGAGCGGCCTATTGGATTACCGGACCCTGGAACCGAAATGAGCTCAAGACGCTCACCTTCCAGTATCGGGTATCGTCGATCCCGGAGATCAAGAAGGGCATCGCACCGTCGCCATTCCTCACGATCAAGGGTTTCATGGTGACGGCGTACGCGGACCAGCACGGTGTGCTCGCTGCGGCACAGGGTCTTGTGCGTAAGGGATTGACCCCGGCCCCGATTCAGTCGCAGATTGCGGCCATTACTGAACGCGCGCCGGCAAACATCGCCGGGACGATGGCACGTCTGCCGCAGGCATTCGCCGTGGCAGGTACCGCAGGTGCGCCGACCCCGAATATTCCACAGGCCAGTGGCATCTGGGCACCCCTGGGAAAGGCCTGGGCGACCTCGACGATGGGTGCGGGGGCCGTACCCGCGCAGACATCCTTCGCGGAGGCTCAAGCGACCGTCGCCGCTTCGGTGGGGTAGTCGGCGGGGTGGCGGGCGCCTTCTTGAGACGCGGATTGAGCGGTCAACGGGCTCGAAGGCCCGATTCGCAGGCTCCCACATTTGCACTCACCGGGTGAGAGTGCTAAAAATGGGTTAGCACTCACACCCTTAGAGTGATAATCCACGTTCGGATGTTCCGGGAGGAACTGGCCCCATGGCAAAGATCATTGCATTCAACGAAGAGGCTCGTCGCTCGCTTGAGCGCGGCATGAACGTGCTCGCCGACGCAGTCAAGGTGACGCTCGGTCCGAAGGGCCGTAACGTCGTTCTCGAGAAGAAGTGGGGAGCCCCCACGATCACTAACGATGGCGTGTCCATCGCAAAGGAGATCGATCTCGAGGATCCCTACGAGAAGATCGGTGCCGAACTCGTCAAGGAGGTCGCCAAGAAGACCGATGACGTCGCAGGCGATGGCACCACCACCGCGACCGTGCTCGCCCAGGCGCTTGTGCGCGAGGGTCTGCGCAACGTTGCCGCGGGTGCGAACCCGATGGCACTGAAGAAGGGCATCGACAAGGCCGTCGCCATCGTGTGCGACGAGCTTCTCGCGATGGCGAAGGACGTCGAGACCAAGGAGCAGATCGCCTCGACCGCCGCGATCTCCGCTGGTGGCGACCAAGAGGTCGGCGAGCTCATTGCTGAGGCGATGGACAAGGTTGGCAAGGAAGGCGTTATCACCGTCGAGGAGAGCAACACGTTCGGACTCGAACTTGAGCTCACCGAGGGTATGCGCTTCGACAAGGGCTACATCTCGCCCTACTTTGTCACCGATGCCGAGCGCATGGAAGCCGTGCTCGAGGATCCCTACATCCTCATCGCCAACTCGAAGATCTCGGCCGTTAAGGATGTCCTGCCGATCCTCGAGAAGGTCATGCAGTCCGGCAAGCCGCTGCTCATCCTCGCCGAGGATGTCGAGGGCGAGGCTCTGGCCACGCTCGTTGTCAACAAGATCCGCGGCACGTTCCGTTCGGTGTCGGTCAAGGCCCCCGGGTTCGGCGATCGCCGTAAGGCGATGCTGCAGGACATCGCGATCCTCACGGGCGCACAGGTCATTTCCGAGGAGGTCGGCCTCAAGCTCGACGGCACCACGCTCGACCTTCTCGGCCGCGCACGCAAGGTCGTCGTCACCAAGGACGAGACGACCATCGTCGAGGGCGCAGGCGACCAGGAGCAGATCCAGGGTCGCGTGAACCAGATCCGTGCCGAGATCGACAAGTCGGACAGCGACTACGACCGCGAGAAGCTGCAGGAGCGCCTAGCCAAGCTGGCTGGCGGTGTTGCCGTCATCAAGGTTGGCGCAGCGACCGAGGTCGAGCTCAAGGAGCGCAAGCACCGCATCGAGGATGCAGTCCGCAACGCGAAGGCCGCTGTTGAAGAGGGCATCGTCGCCGGTGGCGGCGTGGCCCTGATTCAGGCCATGAAGTCGGCTGCGGGCAAGATCGATGCACTCGGACTCACCGACGAGCAGCTGGTTGGGGCGAACATCGTTCGCGTCGCTGTCAGCGCGCCGCTGAAGCAGATCGCCGAGAACGCTGGCCTCGAAGGCGGTGTCGTGGTGGAGAAGGTTCGTGAGCTCCCCGCGGGCCACGGCCTTGATGCCTCAAACGGCGAGTACGTCGACATGATCGCCATGGGCATCATCGATCCGGCTAAGGTCACCCGCTCGGCGCTGCAGAACGCAGCATCGATCGCTGGCCTCTTCCTCACCACCGAGGTTGTCGTGGCTGACAAGCCCGAGAAGGCTTCCGCCCCGATGGGTGGCGGCGACGGCGGCATGGGAGGCATGGACTTCTAGTCCACGGCTACGAACGCTCGAAAGGGCGGCTCCCCGATACGGGGAGCCGCCCTTTTGGCGTCACGACCCAGACGCCTATGAAGTCAACAGGACAAACAGACCGGCTCCGACACGTGGGCATCAGGCCCGGCGCAACTATGGGACTGGCTGTGGCCGAACCACGGTCGCGACGAGGCTGTTTGTCTAGTGACCTGGAAGAAGTCCGACGAGAAGCGATACGCCTCGCGTGACGGCGTTTTGGACACCATGAAGCACGTTGACGGCCTTGAGGTGCCGGACGATCTTGCCGCCGTGCCGGCGAAGAATCGGCCGGCGCGCGCGAACTACGACGATTTTGCGCCGACGCCACCGACGCCGCGAAGAGCATCCGCACCCCGAAACCCGACGAGTCCCTCGTCAGAGCACAACTCATCGGGATTCGGGGTGCATCTGACCCGGGTGAGACCCGAGGGATGAGGAGGGATGGGAAATCAGTCCTTCCCTAGGGCGCCTCGTTCAGCACGAACGTCTTCCACGCTGCACTGGTCGCAGCGACGATCTTCGGCTCATGTCATGTCTTCCGTGCGTAGGTTTGGGTGGACTCTTTTCCATTCGGATCGATGAAGGTCATGGATACCGACTGCAGGGTGGCGGTGTAGTTGATTCGGTATCGACTACCGCTCAGGGTGTAGGCGAGGGCGAACGCCGATGATCCGTTCCGGGCGAATTCAGTGATCGTGGCACCCCTGAGGGGTTCGCCGGCGGGGCGGAACGGGTTAGCGACGGGCTGCGGGTCGACCTGGCCATCCTTGACGGTCACGACCCCGCGCATCCCGCCATTTGCATACGGGTAGGTCTTGGTGCCGTGGTAGTGGTACTTGCCCTTGAACATGTGGCCGTTGTATTCGTCCAACGGCTGTAGTGCCGTGCCATTCGGTTCGACCGATCCGTACATGGGATACCCATCGAGGCCGTAGGCGATGGGCTTCGTCGCTCCGATCGTCTTCGACAGGTGGAGCGGCGCGGTGTGGTAATGGTAGTCATCGGCGCGACCGCAGTGGCCGCCCCATTCATCGAGCTCGCCGATGAGGTAGGAATCCTCACCGCGGTTGTTGAGCGCATTGAAGATTGGGACACCGTCGGCCGCGAGGGCAATGGCACCGCGAAAGAGGTTCGTCTTGGCTGAGATGGGATTGGCAGCCAGTTTCGGCGACACCGGGATCCTCCAGGCGTTGGAGCCTGAATACGGCACCGGCACCGGCACCTGCTGCTGCCAGTTCGTGATGCCGACCATCATGTTGTGCGGCGGCAGCCCGCTACTCTCGACTAGGTAGTACTGACCGGACTTCAGGGTTTTGACCGATGAAGCGAAGGCGCTGAACCCCGGGAGCGTCACGCTGGTCCCAGCGGCGACTGCCTCTTGGGCCGTGACGAGCGATGCGGTGACAGCGGCGCCGAACCCGAGGGCCATGCCCTGGAGCACGGTGCGCCGGGTGAGCCCTGGATGGCCATGCGGCACATGTGGGTGCACGTGATCGTGCGGGCCGCTAGTGGGCATACGTGACATTGAGTGCCGCCTTCGAGATGGTGATGCCGGATATGGATGAGAGCAGCGAATCCCTAGTTACGGATGCCGAGGACTTCTTGGGGAGGTTGGGCGTCCCCGACAGTTCATACACGGTGATCGTGTAAGTCTTGGCTCCCGGGCCCTTTGAGCAAGGGGGTGCATAGCCGATGTTCTTGTTCACACTGTTTCCGCCAAGGTACCCAACCTTCGTTGAGTTGGCAGCGATCGCAGTCGTCTTTGCAGGAATGCCCCACATCAGCCAGTACCAATGGTGCCCACCCTCCGGCGGCACGTGATCCATGACCACTGCGTAGCCCTTGGCACCCTTCGGAGCGTTCGTCCACGTGATCGGCGGGCTGGTGCCCGCACCGTCGCAGGTGTACTTGGCTGGGAACGCATTCCCGACTCCAATGCCGGGGCTGCTGAGAGTGAATGCGTCTGCGGCGCGAGCAGGCCCACTCACGGTTAGCGCGGACGCGAGGGCGGCCGCGAGGGCGAGGGATGCTCGCAATGTGGGTCTCATGGTTTGGACCTTAGCTTCGAACGGAATGCGTCGCTTGCTGGCGGGGGCGCTATGCGGAGATGCCCTTGCCGTGCGAGGGTTCATTCGTGAAAGCCGAGGGACGATGGGCAGTTTTCGACGTAGACGGCGCCGATGTCCGACTGCGGAGCCGGCGAATTGGGCTGATTTCGGTCGATGTTCGGGCACCTGTCACGGCGGGGGAACTGCAGATCACAGCTTCGGGCAATCGGTTTTCTCTCAGTCTTGCCCTTGATCAACTGAAAACTGGGAGCGTACTCACCGAGGGTGCAGCCCGGTCCCTCCTCCGGCGCAGCGACGCCCGGGTGCTCAACTACTCAGGACATGGTGCGGGAGACTCGAATCCGTGGCAGGTGAGCGGCCACGCGGTCGCGGCTGATGTGGACATTGAACTCACGTTGACGATCACTGCGGCCGGCCCCCCGGATGACCCGATGGCCCAGATCGAATT
>CAMCSO010000076.1 GCA_945877545.1 Bifidobacterium breve
TCACTATCCGCCACTGTGCTCGTTTATGATCCGGAATGGCTCGTTCGCACCATGCTGTCGCTCGGCGGAATCGCGGAGGTCACCACGCCCGAAACCCTTCGGATAGCGGTGGCAAATGCGGCCGAGCGCGCGCTGAGGGCGTACGCTGAGCAGGCGTGACTCGGACTCGCAAGTAGGGTCCCGCGCGATCGCTGTGTTCACCACCTGAATGACATCCCCACCAAGCGAAGGGTGCACCATGCTACCGAATATGAAGGGCTGGGAGTGGCTCATCATCGTCGCTCTCATCCTGCTGCTCTTCGGAGCGAAGCGACTACCCGACGCGGCACGCGGCCTAGGCCGCTCAATGCGCATCTTTAAGGCTGAAACGAAGGGTCTCGCAGGTGATTCCAGTGCATCGGCGGAATCAGCCCCTGCAGCCGTCGAATCTGCGTCGGCGGCCGCTCCGGCCGCACCTGCGCATGACACCACAGTTCCCGCGGCCTCCGGCGAGAAGCCCTCGGACGCCTAACATCGAGGGATTGCAGGTGGGTCGACCGTGGTGAAGTCGGCCGCGGCCATGCCGCTCACCGATCACCTCCGCGAACTGCGCTCCCGGTTGGTTAAGTCGGGGCTGGCCATCGCGATCGGCATGGTTGTCGGGTGGATCTACTACGACCAGTTGTTCGCCTGGCTTAGTGAACCCTTCGAAACCGTCGTTGAGGAGTCCCGAGGCGAGGGGCGAACGGTCACCCTCGCACTCACCGGGGTCGCCGACCCCTTCGTCCTCCAGATGCAAATTGCCGCCGTCGCCGGGATCGTTCTCAGCGCTCCGGTGTGGCTTTATCAACTGTGGCGGTTCGTCACCCCTGGCCTTCACCGCAATGAGCGGCGCTGGGCCCTTGGATTCGTTGCGATCGCGACCCCACTTTTCGGGGCGGGAGTCCTGCTCGCGTACATCATCTTGCCCTACGGGCTGCAGATCCTCTTCGGGTTCACACCCGCTGGGGTCGAGAACATTGTCTCGGTGGATCGCTACCTGTCGTTCTTCCTGCGCACGATCCTCGTCTTCGGGGTCGGATTTCTCCTTCCGCTCATGCTCGTCCTGCTCAACTTCGCCGGGATCCTCAGCGGGGCCCGTCTCATCTCCTGGTGGCGCTGGATCATCTTCGCCGTGTTCATCTTTGCTGCGGTCGCGACACCGACCGGCGACCCCATCAACCTGCTCCTCCTCGCTGGCCCGCTACTCCTCCTCGTCGTCATCGCTGTCGGGGTGTGCGTGCTCAACGATCGGCGCCGCGCCCGCAAGTCCGCACGCGAGCCTGATTTCTCCGAGTTCGATGATGATGAAACCTCGGCCCTCGACGAGCTTGACACCACGCCTGTTGAGGTTGCATCGGTGATCGACGACCCGGAGCCCATCTGATCGCTAACACAGGTGATCGCGGTCAGATGGGGGAGTGCGCAGGACATAGCCTTGGCCCATGCCCTCACCCGCGGAACGGTATGCCGCCTCGGTGGAGCGGACAAAGCGACGTCATACGGAGCTCACGGCATTCGCTGACCTATACCCATTCGGGCTCGATGACTTTCAGCGACAGGCGTGCGAATCCCTTGAGGCCGGCCGAGGTGTCCTCGTCGCGGCACCAACCGGCTCGGGCAAAACCATTGTGGGGGAGTTCGCGATTCACCTCGCCCTCGCCACTGGGCGCAAATGCTTCTACACGACGCCGATCAAGGCGCTGTCGAACCAAAAGTATCGAGATCTTGTCGCGAGGTACGGCGAGGACGGAATCGGACTCCTCACCGGAGACAACAGCGTGAATGGCGAGGCCCCGGTGGTGGTGATGACCACCGAGGTGCTGCGCAACATGCTCTATGCAGGGTCGTCGACCCTCGACAATCTCGGATTCGTCGTGATGGACGAGGTTCACTATCTGGCCGACAGATTCCGTGGCGCCGTATGGGAGGAGGTCATCATTCATCTGCCTGAATCGGTGACCGTGGCGGCGCTCTCGGCGACGGTGAGCAATGCTGAGGAGTTCGGCGCCTGGCTTGAGACCGTGCGTGGCGACACCGACATCATTGTCGAGGAGCATCGGCCGGTTCCGCTCTGGCAGCACGTCATCGCCGGATCTCGGATGTACGACCTCTTCATCGATGACGACCAACAACTCGTCAACCCCGATCTCGTCCGTCTCGCCCGCGACGAGCAACATCGCTCGCGCACCCCGGAATCGAAGTCGGGGAACGGCAACCGTCGCGCGAGATCAGCGCACACTCCATACCGGCGCGATGTAGTCGAGCGGCTTGAGCGAGACGGATTGCTCCCCGCCATCTACTTCCTGTTCAGCCGCGCCGGATGTGACGATGCGGTCGAGCAGTGCCTAGCGGCCGGCCTACGACTCAATGCTGGCCACGAGCGCACGTTGGTTCGCCAGCGGGTACTCGAGCTCACCCGCAGCCTGCCCCACGAAGACCTCGCTGCGCTGCGCTTTGACGAATGGATGGAGGGCCTCGAGCGGGGAATCGCTTCGCATCATGCGGGGCTGCTTCCAACCTTCAAGGAGGTCGTCGAAGACCTGTTTCAATCGGGCCTGCTCAAGGTGGTCTTCGCCACGGAAACCCTGGCCCTTGGCATCAACATGCCGGCGCGATCCGTCGTGTTGGAGAAGTTGGTCAAGTGGAACGGCGAGACCCACGTCGAACTCACGCCGGGGGAGTACACGCAACTCACCGGACGTGCCGGCCGGCGTGGCATCGATGTCGAAGGACACGGGGTGGTGCTCTGGCACGCCGGCCTAGACCCGCGGGCACTCGCCGGCCTCGCCTCGACTCGCACGTACCCGTTGCGCTCCTCCTTCCAGCCCTCCTACAACATGGCCGTAAACCTCGTCTCCCGCCTTGGTCGGCACCCAGCAAGGGAGGTACTTGAGACCTCATTTGCCCAGTTCCAGGCCGATCGCTCGGTCGTCGGCCTCGCCACCCAGGTGCGCAAGCACGAGGAGGCCCTGGACGGGTTCCGTGAGGCCATGACCTGCCACCTCGGCGACTACCCGGAGTACGCCGAACTTCGTGAGGCGCTCTCCCGCCGGGAGAAGGTCCTCACCAGGGATTCAGCGAATCGCCGGCGCGACGCCGCACTAGAGTCCCTGCGCGCCCTGAAACCGGGCGATGTGTTCCTCATCCCCGGGGGCAGGCGGGCGGGACCCGCCGTCGTCCTCGAACATATGAGCCGCAGCCCCAAGGACGAGCCCCGACCACTTGTGCTCACCATCGACCGTCAGGTCCGAAGGATTTCGTCGGTCGAAATTACCTCTCCGGTGGCGGCGCTCGGCCACGTTCGCATCCCCAAGGCTTTCAATCCCCGCAATCCCCAATCGCGTCGAGATCTCGCCTCAGCCATGCGCGAGGTTGTTGGCGATGCGAGTGTTGGACGTCGGTCGCGGCAGTCCGACACGGCGGACGATGCCGAGATTGCCCTGCTCCGGATGCAACTGCGCCAGCATCCGTGTCATGGATGCGCCGACCGAGAGCAGCATGCGCGGTGGGCTGAGCGTTACATGCGAGCCCGGCGCGAGATGCACGATCTCGAGCAGCGGGTTGAGGGGCGCACGAACTCCATCGCCCGCCGTTTCGACCGGGTGACCGAAGTCCTGTCTGATCTCGGGTACCTCACCTCGGCGGGTGATGACGCGGAGGTCACCGAGGCCGGGCGCACCCTTATGCGCCTCTACACGGAGTCGGATCTGCTCGCCGCCCAGTGTGTTCGGGAGGGGGTGTGGGATGGCTTGCTCGCCGCAGACCTAGCTGCCGCGTGCGCTGCACTCGTCTATGAGTCGCGCTCCAATGACGATGGCGAGGCTCCCCGCCTGCCGAAGGGTCCGGTCCGCGATGTCCTGACGGCGATGGGGGAGGTGCGCGAGGAGGTTCATGAAGCGGAAGCGCGCCGAGCACTTGAGATCACCCGCCCACTCGACCTCGGATTCGTCTGGGCGACACACCGGTGGGCCTCAGGGGCGCCATTGCTGTCGGTCCTGTCCACAGGCGAGATCACGGCCGGTGACTTTGTGCGCTGGACCCGTCAGGTCATCGACCTGCTCGGGCAGGTGGCGCAAGCCGTGCCGGCCGGCTCGCCCTTGCGCAGCCATGCTCATGAGGCTGCGGATCGACTCAATCGCGGTGTCGTCTCCTACTCATCCACCGTCTGAGCCGCGGCGAGGGCACCGAGGGCCTCGTCGACGAATCGGGTGACCCCCCATCGTGACCCGAGGTCGGCCAGCACCTCTGATTTCACCGGCCCCCGCTCCCACCGGGCATTCACGGGAACATCGGTGCGCGCGGACGCCACCACGCGCATCCGGCCGATGAGATCACGATGTTCGACGAGAAGACCGGCGAGGCGGGGCGTGAGCGGCTTCGAGACATGACCCACATCGACCGCCGCGAGGAGCTCGTCGAGCCCGCCGAACTCAGTGATGAGGGCTACCGCGGTCTTGGGTCCGATGCCCGTCACTCCCGGGATGCCGTCCGAAGGGTCGCCGCACAGGACCGCGAGGTCGACATACCGCCCCGCTTCAACGCCAAATCGCTCGATTACTGCGGCATCGTCGAGCAGCGGCCACTTGTCCATGCCACCGTTGACGGTGAGGAGCATCTGCACTCCCGGGCGAATAACCTGCACGAGGTCACGATCGCCGGACACGACGATGGCCGATCCCCGCTCGCGGGCAGCCAGGGTCGCGATGACGTCATCGGCCTCGAATCCGGGCGACCCCGCCCGGGGCAACCCCATTGCGAGGATGATCTCGCCAAGAGCCTCGGCCTGAGCGCCAAGGGCATCCGGTGTCTGCTCGGCGCCTCCTCGCCCGTCAAGCTCGACCCCGGGCTCGACTCGATGGGTCTTGTACGAGGCGAGAAGTTCCACCCGCCAGTGAGGCCGCCAATCCTCATCCCAGCAGGCGACAATCATCGAGGGCCGGTACTGCTTGGCAAGGCGGGTCATGGTCGAGAGGAACCCGCGGATCGCGTTGTGGGGACGTCCGTCCGGCGCGGTCATCGAGTCGGGAAGGGCGTAGAACGACCGGTAGTACAGCGATGCGGAGTCAAGGAGCAGGGTAGGACCAATAGGCATGAGGTCATGATGTCAAAGTTCGTTCATGGCTTACGGTGTAACTGTGAGCCATCACCCCGACGAGTCCATATTCCGTATGAGATTGCGTGCCGTCCAAGCGGCGGCTGAGAGCGCCGGCATCGACGCCGTCCTCATTACTCCTGGCCCCGATCTGCGTTACCTCACCGGATACGAGGCCGTGCCACTTGAGCGACTCACCTGTCTCGTCCTCCCTGCGACGGGTGACCCTGTCATGGTCGTACCGAATCTTGAGGTCCTTGCCGCCACCGCGAGCCCGATCGGCGCCCTAGGACTCGACCTGCATTCGTGGGGGGAGACTGACGACCCGGTGCGCCTCGTCGCCGGGCTCCTCCCGAGCGCCAACACCATCGGCCTTGACGACCACATGTGGGCAGAGAAGGTGTTGCGCCTTCGAGCAGCGATGCCTCATGCCCACCAGGTCACGGCCGGACCCGTCATCCATCCGCTGCGCATGCGTAAGGACCCCTCGGAAATCTCGGCGCTTCGAAAGGCGGGAGCGGCCATTGATGCCGTGCACGCCGAGGTTGCTGAGCTCCTGCGCCCGGGTCGTACCGAGCGCGAGGTGGGCCGCGATATCGCTGAGCGCATCCTCGCGGTGGGCCACGTGAGCGTCGACTTCGTCATCGTTGCCAGTGGGCCCAATGGTGCGAGCCCACACCATGAGGTCTCCGATCGGATCATCGAGATCGGTGATCCAATCGTTGTCGATATTGGTGGATCGATGCCTGACGGCTACTGCAGTGACAGCACCCGCACCTACTCGGTGGGCGAACCTGCAGCTCCCTACCGTGCATGGTTTGACATTCTTGAACGCGCACAAGAGGCCTCGTGTGCTGCAATCGCCCCGGGCGCCACCTGCGAGTCGATCGATGAGGCCGGGCGAGCCGTCCTGCGCGATGCCGGCCTCGGTGACCTGTTCATCCATCGGACGGGGCACGGCATTGGACTCGAGACCCACGAGGATCCCTACATCGTCTCCGGCAACACGTTGCGCCTCGAGCCAGGTATGGCGTTCAGCGTCGAGCCGGGATTCTATGAAACCGGACGGTTCGGAGCGCGCATCGAAGACATCGTCATCTGCACCGAGGATGGCTTTGAGTCCGTCAACAGTCGCCCACGAGGCCTGACAATGGTCGAGGTGGCGTGACCCGAACGCCAACCTGGCGGGGCCGCCGGCGAGTGTTGCTCACCGGCGGCGTCATCCTGTGCGACGGCACATCGGCGGGCCGGGCCGTGACCAACCGCGTGACCAACCCCGTGCCGACGGCCATGTTCATCGATGGGCACGAGATCGCCTGGATTGGGTCTTACGCAGACGCCCAACGGCATCTCGATGATGCCGACGAGCATGTTCCCCTAGGTGGGGCAGTCGTCACGCCAGGCTTCGTCGATGCTCACGTACACGCGACGAGTACCGGGCTCACGCTTGCTGGGCTGGACCTCACGCGGGCGAATTCGCTGGCAGAGGCACTCACCCTCGTTGAGGCCGCCGCACGGTCGGCACGGGGCGCGCCGCTCCTTGGGCATGGGTGGGATGAGACCCGGTGGCCAGAGGGTCGCCCCCCGACGAGCACTGAAGTCGATCGAGCGAGCTATGGCAGCCTCGTCTACCTTTCACGAATCGATGTCCACTCGGCAGTTATCTCCAGTGCCCTCATCGCCGAGATGCCTGGAGCGCGGGAACTTGACGGGTTCGGATCCGACGGCGTGATGTCCCGCGCGGCGCACCATGCCTACCGCGATGTGGCGCTCCGGCTCATCGGAGGAGCCCAGCAGGAGCAGGCGCATCGCCTGACCCGCAGCCGGGCTGCGAGCTTGGGCATCGTCTCGCTCCACGAGATGGCAGGGCCGGCAATCTCGAGCGCCCAGGACCTGCAATCCCTCCTGAGACTGAGCGAGGAGGAGCCCGGACCGCTCGTTTACGGATACTGGGGGGAGCTCGCAGAATCGGGGGGCGTCGAGCAGGCAATCGAGCTCGGGGCAGTCGGTGCTGCAGGCGACCTGTTCATCGACGGTGCTCTTGGTTCGCGAACTGCATGCCTGCGCCACGCCTACCTCGACTCCCAGGATTCATCGGGCGCACAGTACCTGTCGGAGGAGCAGGTTCGCGATCACGTGACCGCCTGCATTGGCGCCGGCATCCAGGCGGGCTTCCATGTCATCGGGGATCGCGCGACCGACGTCGTCATGGCGGCAATGACGGGGGCCGCAGCCCAGCTTGGAGTCAATGCGGTCCGCGGCGGCAGGCACCGCCTCGAGCATGCCGAGATGCTCGACAGCACTCATATCGCCGAGATGTCTCGTCTCGGTATGACCGCAAGTGTCCAGCCAATGTTCGATGGGCTGTGGGGATATGCCGGAGGAATGTACGAGCAGCGGCTCGGTGCCGCACGGGCACAGTGCATGAACAGGTTCGCTGATCTCCAGACTGCCGGGGTGCTGACCGCCTTCGGATCCGACAGCCCGGTAACCGACCTCGGTCCCTGGCAGGCCGTTCACGCGGCGGTTCACCACCATCAGCCCGGCCAACGGTCGAGCGAGCAGGCAGCATTCGCAGCCCACTCACGAGCCGGATGGCTGGCGGTCGGCGACGAGCGCTCCGGAACTCTCGCGGCCGGTGCACCGGCTCACTACGCGATCTGGGACGTTCCGCCCGACCTCAGCGGGGCAGCGACCCTCCCGCGGGCCCTACGAACGGTGGTCGCCGGCGCTGTCGTGCACGACACGCAGGAGGTTGGTGGCACATGACCGGTCCGCTCGTCTCCGCTCGCATCAGCGTCCTGCTCGCCATCGCTGCAGGCGTGATCATGTGGCTCGCGTTCCCACCTGTGTCGTTCGGTCCCTACACCGCCGTTGCCGTCGCACTCCTCGTCATGGCGCAATACCGGGCACCGCTACGGCGTGCTCTACTCACCGGGTTCATCACCGGGATGACCTTTTTCGGCCTCCTCATCTCATGGATGCAGGTGATCGGGATCGACGCTTGGCTCCTTCTTGCTGGCTACTGCGCCGGGTGGATCGCCCTCCTCGGCCTCGGCACCGCCCTCGTCACTCGGTTGCCGGGCTGGCCGGTCTGGATCGCCTGCCTTTGGGTTCTGCAAGAGTCGCTCCGTGGGGCGATCCCCTTCGGTGGATTTCCCTGGGGCCGGCTCGCCTTCGCTCAACCCGACACCTCGTTCGGCAAGATTGCCGTATTGCTCGGTCAATCTGGAGTGACGTTTGGCCTGGCTCTGGCGGGGGCCGCCGTGGTGGCCGCAGTCATCGCCTTTCGGAGCGGCCACCGTCCGCGTTTCGCTATCTGGTCGGTCGTGGCAGCGATCGTCACAATCCTGCCCGGTATTATCCCCCTGACCCTCGAGGGCGACACCGTAGGCGGATCCTCGACGGCCGTCGTGGCCGTCGTACAGGGAGGCACCCCGCAGACGGGCATGGGAGCCATGGACGTCCGGCGGGCCGTCCTTGACAATCATGTGCGCGAGACAATCGCCCTCGGTCGTCAGATCGATGCTGGCACCGTCGAGCAACCCGACTTCGTCCTGTGGCCCGAGAACAGCGCCGACATCGATCCCTACGTCAACCTCGAGGCGGCAGCGATGATCACCGCTGCGGCGAACGCGGTCGGTTCACCGATCATTGTTGGGGCCGTCGTCGAAGTACCTGACAATCCCGATGGGGTCTGGAACCTCGGGATCCTCTGGGATCCGCGTACCGGTCCGGGGGAGCGATACGTGAAGACCCACCCCGTTCCGTTCGGTGAGTACATCCCGTTTCGCTCCCAACTCGAGGGACTCACCGACCGCCTCGATCGCATTCCCCGAGACTTCATCCCGGGGGATGTCCCCGGCCTCCTTGATGTCGGCGGCATCCTCATCGGCGACGTCATCTGCTTTGAAGTCGCCTACGACGATGTCATCGCCGGGATCATCGCCGGTGGGGCGAGGATCATCACCGTCCAAACGAACAACGCAACATACGCCGGGACCGCCCAACCGATGCAGCAACTCTTCATTGAGCGGATGCGAGCCATCGAGACTGGTCGGGCGGTTGCGGTTGCCGCCACGAGTGGGATCTCGGCCATCCTGCGGCCCAACGGGTCCGAGATGAGCCAAATGGGGGAGGGCGAGGCCGGGTCCTCGGTGGCGACCGTGCCGCTTCGCGGACAACTCACGCTCGCGTCACGGCTGGGCAGTGTGCCCAGCGCCCTCGCATCGATGCTGGCAATCGCGGCACTTATCGCCGGTGGTGTAGCGGTCGTACGTGAACGATCGACGAAACGAAATAGAATGCCCGTGTGAACGCGTCGATCAACGCCTCCTTCAGTGATCTCGGACGCATCGTGATCATCATCCCGACCTACAACGAGTTCCTGACCCTCTCCACGATCGTGTCGCGCGTGCGGTCCGCCATCCCCGAAGCTCATGTGCTCGTCATCGACGACAACTCACCCGATGGCACCGGAGCTCTCGCGGATTCCATTGCAGCCGATGACTCCAATGTCGAGGTGATGCATCGAAGGGCCAAGGAGGGCCTCGGCGCGGCCTATCTCGCTGGCTTCGCCAGCACACTGGATGCGGGTTACGACGTTATTGTCGAGATGGACGCCGACGGATCCCACCAGCCGGAGCAATTGCCAGACCTCCTCGCAGCACTGCGACATGCCGACCTTGTCCTTGGCTCACGTTGGGTCAAGGGAGGCGGCGTCGTTAACTGGCCGAAGAGCCGCGAGATCCTCTCCCGGGGTGGCAATGCATACACCCGCACGATGTTGGGTGTCCCCCTGCGCGACGCGACGGGCGGCTATCGGGCATTTCGAGCAAACGCGCTACGCGCGCTCGATCTTCAGGACGTCGTCTCGCAGGGGTACTGCTTCCAAGTGGATCTCGCCTGGCGGGCCGTCCAGCGTGGTCTGCGTGTCACGGAAGTACCCATCACGTTCGTTGAGCGGACCGCTGGCACGAGCAAGATGAGCCAGCGCATCGTTATTGAGGCACTGTGGCGCGTGACTTGCTGGGGCGTCGATGACAAACTCGCGCGAATTCGTGGCAAGGCGGCCCGCAACGGTGCGGCCTCAAAGGTGACCTGACAATGTCGGTTCGTCGGTGGCTTGTCGTCCTCGGCTATCCGCTCCTCGAGATCCTGACGATCATCGGCGTGGCCAACCTCATCGGGTGGGGCTGGACGATCCTGATTCTCATCGCCGGTATCCCCATCGGGCTCACAGTTATGTCGCGGGCCGGACGCTCCGCGTTCGCCAGCATGCGCGAGGCATCGCGCGACGGTCGTATCCCGGATGGCTCGGCCGGCACTCACGCACTGTCGTTCCTCGCCGGCGCATTCATCGCGGTACCCGGCCTATGGAGTGACCTCGCAGGTCTCCTTCTCCTCTTGACACCCATACAGCGCCTCGTTCGCAGGAGATATGGTCCGCGGGTGACCGCCTTCACCTCATCGGCCGGTGGCTTGCGGCCGCCATCATTCGGCGCGTCCGATGTGATCAAGGGCACGGTCATCCACACCACGGACACCGAGCCGAATCAGCCAGATCAGCCGAATCACTCTGGACACACCGATGGCCCGGCGGGTGCCGGGCCATCGGGTGCGGTCGGGTCGGGCTAGGCGCTTTTTCGCTGCTCGCGGTCACTTTCGTGCAGCAGCGCGATCCGCTCCTTAAGGAGCAGTTCGAGATCGGCGATCGTGCGCCGCTCGAGCAGCATGTCCCAGTGGGTGCGAATGTGCCGCTCGGGTCGGTCATCGGGGACTGCGAGATTCGCGACCTGGGTGACGACCTCGGACTCCTGCCCGCATCGGCAGGACCAGGTGAGCGGGATGTCCTCTGCCTCGATAGAGAACGGGATGACGGTGTGATGCCCCTGCGGGCAGTCGTACCGCACCATCTGTCGTTCGGCGACAGAAATGTGAGTGTCGTTCTCGTAGCTCACGGACCCGAGTCGGCTTCCGCGCATCGTGGTTTGCATCATCAACGTGCTCCCTTCGTG
>CAMCSO010000077.1 GCA_945877545.1 Bifidobacterium breve
ACCGCGCTCGCGGCCTATCTCGCCGCGCCGGAGCAACGCTCGTATGCGCTCCCCGATGTCGTGCAACGGGTACTCCACCGTTCGCTGACGGTCGATGCCGTAGCGGATCAGCTCACTTTTGACGAGGGATCCGAGGTCGCGCATCAGGAGTTGGCGCAGCAGGCGCTGGCGATCAGTGAGCTCGTCGGTGCTCTTGGCGAGGTCATCGATGCGGAGTGCGTGGGGTCCCTGCTCGTCGACATGGAGATTCCGCTGACGGGGCTTCTTGCCCAGATGGAGCACTACGGGATCGCCGTGGACATGGCGGGCCTCCACGGGCTTTCATCGGAGTTCGGCGAGTCGATGCGGCAGGCTGAGGAGAAGGCCCACGAGCTGGTGGGGCGCCCGTTCAACCTCGGATCACCGAAGCAACTCCAGGAGATCCTCTTCAACGAACGCGGACTGCCGAAGACGAAGAAGATCAAGACCGGATACACGACCGATGCAGACGCACTCCAGTCGCTCTTCGCCCAAACCCGTGACCCGCTGCTTGAGCAGCTACTCCTGTGGCGCGACCGATCGAAGCTGCGCCAGACGGTTGACGGACTCGTGCCGCTCGCGGATACGACCCATCGAATCCATACGACCTTCAATCAGACGGTCGCTGCAACCGGACGACTCTCGAGCGCCGACCCGAACCTGCAGAACATTCCGGTGCGCACCGACGAGGGCCGGCGCATCAGGGCCTGCTTCATCGTGGGCGAGGGATTCGAGTCGCTCATGACGGCCGATTACAGTCAGATCGAAATGCGAATAATGGCGCATGCCTCGGCTGATGCCGGGCTTATCGCCGCGTTCCAGAGCGGCGAGGACCTCCACACGACGGTCGCAAGTCAAGTTTTTGGTGTGCCGGCATTGGCTGTCGATGCCGAGATGCGCCGCCGGATCAAGGCGATGTCCTATGGCCTCGCCTATGGCCTGTCGGCCTACGGCCTGTCACAGCAACTCGGTATCTCGCCGGAGGAGGCGAGGCTACTCATGGAGGAGTACTTCACAAGATTCGGCGGGGTCCGCGACTACCTAGCCAAGGTTGTCGCCGAGGCGCGCGGAACCGGCTACACGCAGACCATGTTCGGACGTCGCCGGTACCTACCCGATCTCAACAGTGATAATCGCCAGCGTCGCGAAATGGCCGAGCGTATGGCACTCAATGCGCCGATCCAAGGGACGGCAGCGGACATCATGAAGATCGCCATGCTCGGTGTCGAGGAGGGCATCAGGGCGGCCGGTCTTCGCAGTCGGATCCTGCTGCAAGTCCACGATGAACTCGTACTCGAGGTGGGTGCAGGCGAGGCGGATCGGCTCGAGGCGCTTGTGCGATCAGCGATGGCGAGTGCGGGCGAGCTCACGGTCCCGCTCGATGTGTCGGTGGGTCTGGGATCGTCATGGCATGAGGCTGCTCACTAGGGGCGACACTCAATCGCGGGCCGAACAAGAGGTGGGCGTGAGGACCGTCTCACCCGGGATGACCGGTAGGGGGGCATAGGCGTAGTCTTGGAAGGCTGCGCGTCCGCGGAGCACTCCTTCTATCCATCGGATTCCCTACTCAATGACCGTAATCACTCGCGCAATCCCCGCTCAGGTCGCCATCAACGACATCGGCTCAGAGGAAGACTTCCTCGCCGCAATCGACGCGACCATCAAGTTCTTTAATGACGGCGACATCGTCGAAGGCATCATCGTCAAGGTTGACCGCGACGAGGTCCTCCTGGACATCGGCTACAAGACCGAGGGTGTCATCCCCTCTCGCGAACTGTCGATCAAGCATGATGTCGATCCCAGCCAGGTCGTCTCCGTGGGTGACCACGTCGAGGCCCTCGTCCTCCAGAAGGAGGACAAGGAAGGCCGGCTCATCCTGTCCAAGAAGCGCGCCCAGTACGAGCGGGCGTGGGGGACGATCGAGAAGGTCAAGGACGAGGACGGCGTCGTCGAAGGCATGGTCATTGAGGTCGTCAAGGGCGGTCTCATCATCGATATCGGCCTACGCGGATTCCTCCCGGCATCCCTTGTCGAGATGCGCCGGGTCCGCGACCTGCAGCCGTATGTAGGCAAGGTGCTCGAGGCGAAGATCATTGAGCTCGACAAGAACCGCAACAACGTCGTGCTCTCGCGTCGCGCCTGGCTCGAGCAGACCCAGAGCGAGGTGCGCAACACCTTCCTCAAGCAGCTTCAGAAGGGGCAGATCCGCACGGGCGTCGTGTCGTCCATCGTCAACTTCGGCGCCTTCGTCGATCTTGGTGGCGTTGACGGCCTCGTCCACGTTTCTGAGCTCTCGTGGAAGCACATCGATCACCCGTCCGAGGTGGTAGAGGTGGGCCAGGAGGTCACCGTCGAGGTCCTCGACGTCGATATGGACCGCGAGCGCGTGTCGCTGTCGCTCAAGGCGACGCAGGAGGATCCGTGGCAGCACTTCGCCAGGACCCACGCGATCAGTCAGGTCGTTCCCGGCAAGGTCACCAAGCTGGTGCCGTTCGGCGCATTCGTACGCGTCGACGAGGGCATCGAAGGCCTCGTCCACATCTCGGAGCTCGCAGAGCGTCACATTGAGCTGCCGGAGCAGATCGTCCAGGTCAATGACGACATCTTCGTCAAGGTCATCGACATTGACCTCGAGCGCCGGCGCATCTCGCTGTCGCTCAAGCAGGCGAACGACTCCTCCGATGCACAGGCGGTCGAGGAGTTCGATCCGTACCTCTACGGCATGGCGCCAGCATTCGATGAGGCTGGCGGCTACGTCGGTCCGGAGGGCTTCGATCCGGAGACAGGCGAGTGGAAGGCCGATTTCGAGGACCAGCGTGCGCAGTGGGAGAAGGAGTACTCCGAGGCTCACTCGCGCTGGGAGGCCCATCGCAAGCAAATCGACGAGGCACGCAGCGCAGATCAGGCGGCCGCACTGGAGTCCGGCGACAACGTGTCGTCTTACTCGAGCGAGTCCAATGACGGCGAGGGCGCCTTGGCCTCGGACGAGGCGCTTCAGGCACTCCGCGACAAGCTTGCTGGGGACTAGTCGCCTAAGAGTCGCTGCACGCAGGCGGGCGCCGGCTTTGAGTCGGTGGCCGCCTGCGTACGTTCACGGGGTCGGTAGGGTGAGGTGATGATGAAAATCGGGCTCACCGGTGGTATTGGCTCCGGTAAGTCGACGGTCGCGGCAATGTTCGCCAAGCTCGGCGCTGTGGTGATCGACGCCGATGCGATCTCACGTGAACTCGTAGAATCGGGCCAGCCCGCGCTGCACGCGCTCGTCGACGAGTTCGGAGCCGGGATCATCGCCCCCGACGGCTCACTTCGACGCAGTGAGCTAGCGAACATTGCCTTTCAGGATCGGACCGCGACGGAGCGGCTCAACGCGATCATGCACCCCCTCATCAGGGCCGAGAGCGAGCGCAGGCTGGCGGCCGCGGCGTCCTCGGGTGTCGTGCTGTATGACATGCCACTGCTCTTGGAGACTGATCAGGTGAAGTTGGTCGACGTAGTCGTGGTCGTTGACGTCCCCGAGGCGCTACAGGTCAAGCGCGCTGTCGGACGCGGCTTGGATGAGGAGGATGTGCGGCGGCGAATGGAGGTGCAGGTGTCCCGTTCGCTGCGGGTGACCGAGGCCGACTTCGTCATCGACAACTCGGGCTCCCTGCGTGCCACGGAGCGACAGGTGCGTGGGATCTGGGATGAGCTTCAGGCCGTAGTGTGATGACATGACGAGGCCGGTGACCGACCTTCAGCGACGAGTCGCCCCCTTTGAGGTCAAAGCTCCCTTCGAGCCGTCCGGCGACCAACCGGCCGCCATCGCTGCCCTCGCACAGCGCATCCGCTCCGGGGAACGCGACACCGTTCTGCTCGGAGCGACCGGAACCGGCAAGAGCGCCACCACCGCATGGCTTGTCGAGGAGCTGCAGCGGCCAACCCTGGTCATGGCACCGAACAAGACCCTTGCTGCGCAGCTGACCTCGGAGTTCAAGGAGCTGCTCCCCAATAACGCGGTCGAGTACTTCGTTTCCTACTACGACTACTACCAGCCCGAGGCTTACATCCCGCAGAGCGACACCTTCATTGAGAAGGACTCGTCGATCAACGAGGAGGTGGAGCGGCTTCGTCACTCCGCGACGAACAGTCTCCTCACCAGACGCGACGTCATCGTGGTGGCGAGCGTGTCTGCAATCTACGGCCTCGGCACGCCCCAGGAGTACGTCGATCGGATGGTTCGGCTCAGAATTGGAGAGTCGATCGAGCGTGATGTACTCCTTCGAAGGTTCGTTGATATCCAGTACACCCGAAACGACATCAGCTTCCAGCGCGGCACCTTCCGGGTACGCGGCGATACCGTCGAGGTGTTCCCGGTTTACGAGGAGCATCCGATCCGGATCGAGATGTTCGGTGATGAGATCGAGCGGCTGATGTCTCTGCACCCGGTGACTGGGGAGATTCTTACCGAGGACAAAGAGATTTACATCTTCCCAGCGACGCACTATGTGGCTGGCCCGGAGCGGATGGATCGCGCGGTTGCAGGTATCGAGGCGGAACTCGAGCAGCGGCTTGCCGAGTTCGAAACCCAGGGCAAACTGCTCGAGGCGCAACGGCTTCGGATGCGAACCACATACGACATCGAGATGATGAGGCAGATGGGATCCTGTGCCGGTATTGAGAACTACTCACGGCATATCGACGGCCGTGAGCAGGGAAGCGCCCCGAACTGCCTCATCGACTACTTCCCGGAGGACTTCCTCCTCGTGATCGACGAGTCTCATGTCACGGTGCCCCAAATCGGCGCGATGTACGAGGGCGACATGAGCCGCAAGCGCACGCTTGTCGATCACGGCTTTCGGCTTCCGAGTGCGATGGACAACCGGCCATTGCGCTGGGATGAGTTCGTCGAGCGGGTGGGCCAGACGATGTACCTGTCGGCGACTCCTGGTCCGTATGAGCTTGGCCGGGTCGGGGGCGAGTTCGTCGAGCAGGTGATTCGACCGACCGGTCTCGTGGATCCTGAGATCATCGTCAAGCCATCCAAAGGGCAGATTGACGATCTCATGGATGAGATCAGCAGGAGGGCCTCACGGAACGAGCGTGTACTTGTCACGACCCTCACGAAGCGGATGGCTGAGGACCTCACTGACTACCTCCTCGAGAATGGGATCCGGGTGCAGTACCTCCATTCAGAGGTCGACACGCTCCGGCGTGTGGAACTGCTGCGAGAACTTCGTCTTGGCGTGTTCGACGTCCTCGTCGGCATCAACCTGCTCCGGGAGGGCCTTGACCTCCCAGAGGTGTCGCTCGTCGCGATCCTTGATGCCGACAAGGAGGGCTTCCTGCGCTCGGAAACCTCGCTCATCCAGACGATCGGCCGCGCGGCGCGTAACGTATCTGGTCAGGTCCACATGTACGCCGACAAGATCACCCCGTCGATGGAGCGGGCAATCGACGAGACAACGCGGCGCCGTGCCAAGCAGGTTGCCTACAACGTGGCGCACGGGGTCGATCCGCAGCCGCTTCGAAAGAAGATTGCCGACATCACCGACCTCCTCGCGCGGGAGGACGCCGACACGGCGGCTCTCCTTCAGGAGACTGCGGCCGGTGCCGGATCGAATCGGCGCAGGCCGAAGGCGCAGGACGAGCTCGTGACACTCATCGATGACCTCACCGCTCAGATGCACCATGCAGCGGGCGAGCTGCAATTCGAACTCGCTGCGCGACTACGTGATGAGGTCGGCGACCTGAAGCGGGAACTACGGGGCATGAGGGAGGGTCAGGGGTCTTGAACGTTCCGGCATGGCTTTGGGCGGTAACGATGATCGGAATCATCGGGGTGATCCTCCTCGATCTGGTGATCGTCGACCGGCGTCCGCACCCCTTCGGTCCCAAGGAGGCGACCCGCTGGGTCATCTTCTACGTTGGACTCGCAGCGCTGTTCGCGGTGTTCATCGGCTGGTATTTCGGCATCGCCTACTCGGGTGAGTTCATTGCCGGCTATCTCACCGAGTATTCATTGAGCGTCGACAACCTCTTCGTTTTTCTTGTCATCATGACCTCGTTCGCCGTCCCTGCCGCCTATCAGCATCGCGTACTCTTGGTCGGCATCGTCATCGCCCTCATCCTGCGCGGCATCCTCATCGTCGTCGGTGCGGAACTCATCGCGCGGTTCTCTGGCATCTTCTACCTATTCGGGGCCTTTCTGCTGTTCACCGCGTGGAAGGTATGGCTCGCCAAGGAGGATGCTGAGCCTGACCCAGGCGGCAATGGCCTCGTCCGCTTCGTTGCGCGGCGGTTTCCAACCTCAACTGAGTTCAATGGGACGAGGCTGACCGCGATCATCGCCGGCCATCGAATGCTCACGCCAATGGCGCTCGTCATGCTTGCGATCGGGACCACCGATCTGCTCTTCGCCCTCGACAGTATTCCGGCGGTCTTTGGAATCACGAGCGAGGCCTACATCGTGTTCACCGCGAACGCCTTCGCACTCATGGGCCTGCGCCAACTCTTCTTCCTCCTCAAGGGCCTGCTCGGCAGCCTGCAGCACCTCGGCAAGGGACTCGCGATCATCCTTGGCTTCATCGGGGTCAAGCTCATCCTTCAAGCGATCCACGAGACGACCACACTTCCGGTACCCGTCATCCCGGTCTGGATTTCCCTCGCCGTGATCGTCACTGTCCTCGCCGTTACCATCATCTGGAGCTACGTATCAGCACGATCAACGAAGGAGATCTGAAATGTCACTCACCCTGTGGGCCATAA
The DNA here is from genome assembly GCA_945877545.1 of Bifidobacterium breve. Taxonomy (GTDB): domain Bacteria; phylum Actinomycetota; class Actinomycetes; order S36-B12; family S36-B12; genus WLND01. Next base: position 6,763 of record CAMCSO010000077.1, read on the forward strand.
CGGTCGTGGGGATCCTCCTGCTCATCGCCTTAGATTTTGTGATGGTGAGCCGCAAGCCTCATGAAGTGAAGTTCCGCGAGGCGGCACTTTGGTCGGTGTTCTACGTCGGTGTCGCCATTGCGTTCGGCGTTGCACTCATTGTGTGGCAGGGGAGTGCAGTAGGAACGGAGTACTTCGCTGCGTACCTCGTCGAGAAGTCGCTGAGCGTCGACAACCTGTTTGTCTTCATCATCATTCTCGCGCAGTTCGCAGTTCCCGCCGCACTTCACCAGCGAGTACTGCTCTTTGGTGTCGTGCTTGCACTCATCTTCCGTGCGATCTTCATCGCGATCGGTGCGGCAGCTATTTCAGCATTCGCCTTCACCTTCGTGATCTTCGGTGCGATCCTCATCTGGACGGGCATCCAACTTGCTCGGCACCGCAATGAGGATCCCGATCCCATGGACAACTTCATCATTCGACGAGTCCGGTCCAAGGTCCCCTTCAGCGACGAGTACGACGGAACGCGCATGTTCACCAGGGTTGACGCACGTCGGGTAGCGACCCCGCTCCTGCTTGTCATGATCTCGATCGGTGCCACCGACCTGCTCTTTGCGCTCGATTCCATTCCGGCGACATTCGGCGTCACCCAGGACCCGTACCTTGTGTTCACCGCGAATGCATTCGCACTGCTTGGCCTGCGGGCGTTGTATTTCCTCCTCAAGGGGCTACTTGACAAGCTCATCTATCTCTCGACGGGACTCGCGGTCATTCTCGTCTTCATCGGTGTCAAACTTGTTCTCACCTTCTTCCACGAGCAGTTCCCGAGCGTGCCGAAGATCTCGACGGAGGTTTCACTCGGTGTGATTGCGATCGTGCTTGTCGTCGTGGTCATCGCATCGTGGCTGAAGGTTCGCAAGGATCCGGCGGCTATTGCCCATGCAGGACGCCTCACGGGCGGGCATGAAGATTCGGCGCAAGGGTGATGCGATGGCCGACATGACGACAGCCCTTCGTCACTTGCGGTGGGCTGATGATCTGCTTTTCGAGCAGCTCGCAGCACTGCCTTCTGGCTCGCTCGAGGCTACCTACGGGCCGGAGAACTGGACGGTAGCGCACTTGGCCCAGCACATCGTCGGAAGTGCTGACTGGTTTTGCTTCTGCCTTACCGGGATGCCATGGAGTGACGTGCTTCTACCGAGGAACTCGGCCGACCTCGATGCGCTGCGCCAGCGCCTGCGTGCGCTCGATGATGTGCTGCTCGCGGAAGGGTCAAAGGCCGACGAGGAGGTTCATTTCGAAGACGAGGACGGTCCTCGATCGGCGCTCCGGTCGATAATCCTGTCGCAGGCGTGCTACCACTCCACCGAGCACCGCACCCAGATCGCGTGTGCACTTGAAGTAAACGCAATCCGGGGGATCACGCTCGATGATTACGACCTCTGGGCGTTTGCCAAAGGGCATACCGACGGACCTGCTTGAGTGCGCTCACCAACCTCGTAGCCGCCACTCTTCGAGGTGCGGGCGCTCGGCTCCCAGGGTCGTGTCATGGCCGTGGCCCGGGTACACCCAGGTCTCATCCGGGAGTCGGTCAAAAAGCTTCGCGGCGACGTCGGTGAGAAGTGAGGCAAACCGATCTGCATCGCCCTTGGTGTTGCCGAGCCCGCCGGGAAACAGGCAATCTCCAGTGAACAGGTGCGGTGGTCCCTGCGGATCGTTGTACAACAGGGCAATGGATCCGGGCGTGTGGCCAACCAGCTCGATCGCTGTGAGCTCTATGCATCCGAATTCGATGATGTCACCATCGCTCACGGCAACATCGGTGGGGACCGGAATATCTCGCGCATCATTGACACCGGCTGCGGTACGCGCACCGGTGGCGTCGACAATCTCGGCGAGGGCCTGCCAGTGATCGGCATGGGCATGCGTGGTCACAACGAGATCTGGGGGAGTCTCACCACAGAGCACGAGCAGCCGCTCCGGCTCTGCAGCGGCATCGATGAGCACTGAGGCACCCGTCTCCCGGCAACGCAGGAGATAGGCATTGTTGTCATGGGGCCCGACGGCCAACTTGCTGATGATGAGCATGGGGAGTTCGCGAACGTCGGCAGGTCCAGCGACTGTCACGGTGCCGGTATACATTGAACCGTCCTCTCAACGTGGTGAATCATCAGGAAGGAAGTCTCGTGGGAGACCGGCTCGTCGTACGAGGTGCCCGCGAGCACAATCTTAAGGATGTCTCACTTGATCTGCCGCGGGATGCACTCATCGTGTTCACCGGGCTTTCTGGTTCGGGGAAATCGAGTTTAGCCTTCGACACCATCTTCGCTGAGGGCCAGCGCCGGTATGTCGAGAGCCTCTCCGCCTATGCACGCCAGTTCCTCGGCCAGATGGACAAGCCCGACGTCGACTTCATCGAGGGTCTGTCGCCCGCAGTCTCCATCGACCAGAAGTCGACGTCACGCAATCCGCGATCGACCGTCGGAACAATTACCGAGGTCTACGACTACCTCAGGCTCCTGTATGCACGAATAGGCGTGCCCCACTGCCCCGAGTGCGGCGCGGTGATCGCGCGCCAAACCCCGCAGCAGATCGTCGACCAGGTCCTCGAACTGCCTGCTGATTCCAGATTCCAGGTCCTCGCGCCAGTGGTGCGTGAGCGTAAGGGGGAGTACGGGGAGCTGTTCCGCCAGTTGCAGACCCAGGGCTACTCACGGGTCCGCGTTGATGGAACGGTGGTCGGCCTCGACGAGGTGCCGACGCTGAAGAAGCAGGAGAAGCACACGATTGAGGTTGTCGTTGACCGTCTCGCAGTGAAGCCCGACTCTCGTCGCCGTCTCACCGACTCGGTTGAGACGGCGTTGAAGTTGAGCAGTGGACTTGTTGTCTTGGACTTCGTTGACCTTGACGAGCGCGACCCGAACCGGGAGCGGGTGTTCAGCGAGCACCTCGCATGCATCAAGGATGGGCTCTCCTTCGAGGAGCTTGAGCCGCGATCGTTCTCCTTCAACTCCCCGTTCGGTGCCTGCCCGGTCTGCACTGGCCTAGGGACCCGTCGCGAGGTGGACGAGGAGCTTGTCACCCCGAATCCCGATCTCACCTTGAACGATGGCGTCATTGCGCCATGGGCGGGCGGCAACGTATCGGACTACTTCGGCAGGCTGCTCGAGGCATTGTGCGAGGACCTCGAGATTGATATGGACACTCCGTGGTCGGATCTGCCCGCAAAGGCTCGCAAAGCGATTCTCTTCGGCTTTCCAACCGAGGTGCTCGTGCGGTACAAAAATCGCTATGGTCGCACCCGGTCGTATACGACGACCTACGAGGGAGTCATCCCCTACATCGAGCGTCGGCACTCGGAGTCGGAGAGCGATGCGGTCCGCGAGAAGTTCGAGGGCTTTATGCGAGAGGTGCCGTGCCAAGGTTGCGGGGGCACGCGACTCAAGCCGCTCACCCTCGCGGTCACCATGTCGGGTCGCTCGATCGCCGAGATCTCGGCCCTGCCAATCGGCGAACTCTCTGCCTTGCTCGGCGGGCTCATTTTGTCGAGCCGTGATGCGGCGATCGCGAGCCGGGTCCTCAAGGAGGTAAACGAGCGACTGCAGTTCTTGGTCGACGTCGGACTGCATTACCTCTCCCTCGATCGACCATCGGCCACCTTGGCGGGCGGGGAGGCACAGCGGATCCGGCTCGCCACGCAGATCGGCTCGGGGCTCGTCGGCGTGCTGTACGTCCTCGACGAGCCGAGCATCGGGCTGCACCAGCGAGATAATCGCCGGCTCATCGAGACACTCATCCGCCTGCGCGACCTCGGCAACACCCTCATCGTCGTCGAACATGACGAGGACACCATTCGAGTCGCCGACTGGGTGGTCGACATCGGCCCCGGCGCCGGAGAGCACGGCGGCCATATCGTCGTGAGCGGTCCGGTCGACGATCTCCTCAAGCACCCCGATTCCATCACCGGCCAGTACCTCACCGGGCGAAGGTCCATCGAGATTCCGGCAATCCGGCGTCCTCGCCAGAATCGCGAGATCACGGTCCACAATGCGCGCGAGCACAACTTGCGTGACGTCACCGTTTCTTTTCCGCTTGGATGTCTCGTCGCAGTGACCGGGGTCAGCGGTTCCGGGAAGTCAACCCTCGTAAATGACGTCCTCTACAACGTCCTCGCCCGGGACCTCAACGGCGCCCGCATCGTCCCCGGCCGCCACAAGCGCGTTGATGGCCTCGAACACGTCGACAAGGTCGTCCACGTTGACCAGAGCCCGATTGGGCGTACTCCACGAAGCAACCCCGCGACCTACACCGGTGTTTTCGACCACATTCGCAA
>CAMCSO010000078.1 GCA_945877545.1 Bifidobacterium breve
TCCGAAGCACAGGCGGGCCCCTGACTGACGGGCGGCCTTCAGTTGGTGCATGAGGTTTTCGAACTGGGCCTGCCGTTCGAGCTCGTCTTGTACGGTGCCGACAGAGGGGGCTGCTCTCAGGCGGGCGACTCGACTGTCGAGGTAGGCAATGTGGTGCTCAAGGGTGTCGTAGGCATCGTCCATGAAGACTTGCTCATCTTCGATGGAGCCCATGGACATGTCCTTCGTTGGCCGCGGCGGTGGCATTCGCGGAACAGAAGTCTGTCAGACACCCAAAAACGGCGCGGCACCACCCGTAAGTCGTGGTACCCATGACTCCTGCGGCATCATGTACCGGAAGCCTTGTGATCCACGTCAGGTATTGAGTTGGGTTTCATCCGCTCACAGACCGCCGCCCGCGCCAGGCCATGACCGACATCGTGCTGGCCGCGGAGAGGATGGAGATGAATGACGCAGCCGACCCGATGGACAGGATTGATGCAACGGATCCGATGCTCCCTACCGAGAACGCAGACCCAACGCTTCCGATTGAGAGAAACGAGTTCTTCGATGCGATGGACAGCATGCTTCCTGACGAGGCAATGCTCAAGTGACTGGGGCGCGCTGACATAGGGTTAGCGTGCCATGCGCGGGTTGAAGCGCGCACGAACGGCTGGTGTTTCCCGGTGAGGGAGGTGAAGAGGGAAGTGCGAGTGCGACGGCTCACTGCTCGCCAGCCCGTGCTCGTCTTTCTGGGCATCCTCTTCTGCGCCAGCATCGGATCGACTTGCATCGCAGGTGGGTCGCCGGCCGCAGCAGTCACCCACAAGACGGAGGTAACCTCGCCCCTTGGTTCGATCCAAATGACCCTGGAGTCGCCGCAGCAGTTTATTGAGGCCAAGTGCCTGTTCATTCCGCTGGACATCGCATGGAGCCGGCGCTCCGACGTCACCATCATCGGCGAGCTGACGGTCCGCAAAACCGGGTCGTCGGTCTCGAACCCCGACTCATTCATTCTCGCTCGGAGTGAGCCAACGACCGGAAATTACACCGACTACGTCTACGTGTGCCCGGCCGATGGCCCCGGGGCATTTGTCCTGACGGGCACCGTTACCTTCATTGCATCCGACTCGTCCGATGTCGTGGAGGTTCCCGCGATCACCTTCATGGTGACCCAAGCCAAGACATCGATTACCCAATTGACGTTGAGCCGGAGCGGGTCACGGATCGTTGCCAGCGGCCGTGCAATCGTCGAGGGCGACGACGTCGCAGCGGGGGGAATTCTCGTGATTGCAGTGCGGAAGCCGGGAGCCGATGAGTGGGTGAATGTGGCAGTGCCACCGGTCGGGCGGACAGGGGAGTTCAGTGCGCGGATCGGGCCGGCACTGGCTGCTGGCACCTGGGTACGAGCGCAGGTACTCAAGTGCAAGTGGTGTAGCGGCACGAGGGCATACGCCCGGGTTCGTTAATGATTCGCGGACGGGTGATGCTGGCGCGCCGCTAGAATCGCACCATTCCCAGCCCCCATGAATCAATTGAGCAGGAGTGATCGTGGAACCTCTTTACCTTGTGGCCGTGATCAAGCCGAAGATCGAGCGTGCAGACGAGGTCGTCGAAGCCCTGCGTGTCATGATGGCGAAAACCCGGGCAGAAAATGGGTGCGACTTCTATGACCTGGTCGTGAGCGATGACGAGCCCGAAACCTGGCTCATGCTTGAGAAGTGGTCGACGCGAGCCGACTGGGAGGCACACATGGCCACGGCTCATGTGGTCGTGGGCAATGAGGCTGTCGCAGATCTGCTGCGGGAGCCGACCGAGTTGCGCTTCTACTCGGCGAGATAGGGCCCGACATGGCTGCAACAACCGGCGGATACACCTCGGCGGCCCTTCGGGATGAGGCCGATTCCCTCGAACTCGCCGGGTTTTCGCTCGCGGACGCACTTCGCCTCGGTCGGATCGCGACCGATCTCGCGGTTGCGCGGAGCCTGCCTGTGCTCATCGAGATCGTGGTCGGCCAGCGGGTGGCCTACCGAGCGGCCTTGCCCGGGACGACGGCAGACAATGACGAATGGTTGCGCCGAAAGTTCCGCGTGGTCGCCCGATTCGAGGAGTCGACCCTCGCGATCCGCGTGGCGCACGAGGAGAAGGACCGCTCATTCAACGTGGCGACGGGATTGCCGGAGACGGAATTCGCAGCCCACGGGGGTGGCTGGGCGATCAGGGTCGCGGGCGTCGGGGTGGTGGGAATGTTTGGCGTGTCGGGCCTTCCTCAGGTCGCAGATCATGAACTCATCGTCGAGTCGCTCGGCATCCACCTGCGTGAGTCTGGTCGAGGCTAGCCCCGTTAATGTCGTGTGAAGGTATAGCCGGCGACGGGGTCGTCCTCGGTCACGATGGAATTGCTCGCTGCCCGTGGTGCAGTGGTTCCGCTGATTACGTCAGGTATCACGACGAGGAGTGGGGTCGGCCGGTTCGGGGGGATTCGGCGATCTTCGAGCGGATATGCCTTGAGGCTTTCCAATCGGGACTTTCCTGGTTGACGATCCTGCGGAAGCGACCGATGTTCCGCGTGGCGTTCGCGGACTTCGATCCGCGGGCGGTTGCTGAGTTCGATTCCTCCGACGTAGATCGGCTGATGGACGATGCGGGAATCGTAAGGAACCGCAGGAAAATCGAGGCGACGATCGGCAACGCACGGGCCGTTGTTAACCTCTTGGACGACGCAGGTGACGGTGCGCTTGACGCCCTGTTCTGGTCCTATGGGTCAGGCTTGCACGTACGGCGTCCGGCATTGATGACGGATGTCGCCGCCGCGACCGACGATTCCCGCGCGATGAGCGCCCACCTGAGGGGGATCGGTCTTCGGTGGCTCGGGCCGACAACGATGTACGCGGCGATGCAGGCCTGCGGGGTCGTGAACGATCACTTGATCGGATGCGCTGCTGGCGGTGAGTGAGCCACGGGATCAGTGATCGTTCAGTCGATGCGGATCGATCCTTGCGGTGTTTGGAACCACACGGCGACAATTCCCGGATCCTGCGACTCGACCCAGTCGATCTCGATGTTGTCGAGTGGGTGATCCTTCGGCTCGCCGAGCCAGGCACTGATGGTGTCCGGGTCGCCGGCGATTTCAATGCGACCGACCGACACTGGTCCGGCTCCTGAGGATGGATGCTGGGTCGTGTCGCAACCCCACTCGACAAAAAAAGGCAGTTGCGGGTCGGCCATGACATCGAGGACGCCGATCTGCTTCCAATTCAAGTCGTGTCCGTCGGGGCGTATCCGGTGCCCAGCCCGAGCCTCACGGCCAAGACGCGACTCTAAGGGCGAGATGTCATCAACGGCGACCACCCACGAGAGCCAGCCGCCGCCGTCTAATGCCCGGCGCGAAACGGCCTGGCCGAAGGGGGCCTTCTCTGCTGCAGGGTGGTCGAGCGCAGAGACCACCTCGACGTAGCACCCCCCGGCGAGCGGCAGGATGAAGTTGCGCGTCCCAAACTGCGGGTGGCGACCACCGTCTTGAAACGTGGCGCCGAGGTCGGAACCGATCCGCTGCACGACGTCGGCGAGCTCTCCGGAGTTACAGGCGTAGGACATGTGATCAAGCCGCATGGCCTGAATACTGTCAAGCCCCCGAACCTGTGTCGAACTGACCCCCGGCATTGAGTCTCTATGGCAGGCTTCGCTCATGTCGAACACGGTAGATCAGGAGCAGGGCAACGGCTCGCCGGCGCTGGACAAGAAGAAGTCGCTCATTCTCGGCGGCATCGGACTTGCCTTCATGGTGCTCATCTTCTGGAAGGTGATCCCGCAGATCGGTGACTATGGGCAGGCATGGTCGGCCCTACAGTCGATGGGGACTCTTGCTATGGCGCTCATTGTGGTCATGGTGGTCGTGTACCTGCTTGCTTACGGTCTCCCGTTCATGGCGGTGACGCCTGGCCTGCACTACTGGCGGTCTCAACAGGTGAACCAGGCTGCATTCACGATCAGCAACGGGGTGCCAGCGGGTGGCGCAGTGGGGCTCGCAGTTCAGTTCGGAATGCTCACGTCATTCAATATCTCCTCGACCGCCGCTACGGCGGCGATCACCGCGGTCGGGGTTTGGAGCACCTTTGTTAGCCTCGGTTTTCCGATTCTCGGAGTGGTGGCACTGGCGGCCGAAGGTGGGTCAAACCAGTACACCTGGGTGGGGATCGTCGGCTTGCTCATTCTCGTGACGGTCGTGCTGATCTTCGTGCTCGTCATGCGGTCTGAATCGTTGGCGCTCTCGATCGGACGCTTCGCCAACAAGGCCATTGGGCCGTTTCGCAATCGGGTCCACTCTTTGCACGACCTCGATGCAGTAGCGCCCATTAGCAAGTTCCGGGGCGATATGTACGAGGTGCTCAAACGCCGTTGGGCTGCGATCACGGCGGCACAGGTCGCTGTGTCCGCCGCTCAGTTCCTCATCCTGTACGTCGCGCTTCGAGGCGTCCAGGGTTGGGACTCACCGGGCACCTCGATGCTTGCTGCCTTCGCTGCCTTTGCCATCAGCCAGGTGATGCTCATGGTCCCGATCACGCCGGGGGGCCTGGGCACCGTCGATGCGCTCATGATCTCGATTCTCATCTCCCTTGGTGCGGAGAAGGGTGACGCGACAGCCGCGGATCTCGTCTGGCGGGCGTCGTCCTATGTCCCACAGATCCTCATCGGCATCGTCGCTTTGCTCGCCTGGACCAGGCGGGCGGGGAGAGCATTTGCGAAGTCAGGGCCCGCCAAGCCTTCGTGATCTCACGACGGGATCACATTGATGAAGTTTCGGCGTGTCGTTCGGGACCGGTGGTTGTCGTTCCCTAGGGTTTGGTTGTCCGGTCGTCGCGGGAGGGGAAGCCTTCGGCGGCCGGACTCTTGTCTGTCCTGATGCCAGTCGATCGGCGTCTCGTCCACAGCATCACCCTCCTCTGGCCGACGTCCACAAGGGCCGGCACCGCGCTACGCGAACTGCAGTGGCGGCAGGAATGGTGCGTCCATGACGACACAACCAACGCTTGATATGCGCGGCCCCGACCACCTCGTGGCATCCCTGCCGTACCTGCTTGGCTTTCAGCCAGCTGAGAGTTTGGTCGTAGTGTGGACGAAGGGCGGGCGCCTCCTCCTCACCCAGCGAGTCGACCTACCGGCAAAGGACGATCAGGTCGACCTGACGGAATTCGCGAATGTCCTAGTACGACCGCTCAAGGACCATGATCCGGACGAGGTGGTACTCGTCGTCATCGAAGATGTGAACGACCTGCCTGCGGCCAGCGCCGTAGCCTTGGGCGATCCCCATGATGAGCAGAGGGTGACTGGCGAAGTCGAGGCATTAGCGGCGGGGGCGCTGTCGAGGAGCGAACTTATCGATGCGGTCACCACTGCCGTGACGGCGATGGATGTTTTTATGCGGGACGCCCTCTACATCAGCCGCGGCCGTTTTCGCAGTTTCCTCTGCGTGGATGAGTGCTGCCCGGTGAACGGACGAATCGTCGATCCGGTCATCGCGAATAGCGTGGCTGCCTCATTTGCGGTGAGGGGCGTTTCTGCGCTCCCGTCGAGAGCAGACCTCGTTTCAGTCCTTGAGCCCGATCCGATTGGCGTGGCACGGATCGAGCCCCTCATCATTGATCGAGAGCAGGAACTTGATGATGCACTCGGATCCGGCGGGAGCTCAGCCGTCGAAGCATGGCGAGATGCGCAGGTCGATCACTTAGCGTCGTTGATCTGCGGTGGGGTAGACCTGTCGGATGTTGACACGGTCGCCTTGCTCGTCGGTCTTTGCGATGTGCGGGTTCGGGACACTCTGCTGTGGCACCTCAACAGCGCGAACGACCGTTATGGCTGCCTGGACAGGCTCCTGATCGGGCTGCGACTGGCTCCCAATGGCTACGTCGCACCGATCGCGACATGTGCTGCGCTTGTCGCCTGGCTGCTCGGGGACGGTGCTCGAGCATCGATCGCCATTGACCGTGCCCTCAGTGATGACCCTGAATACTCCCTCGCAGTCCTCGTCGGAATGTCGATATCGGTGGGGCTGCCGCCCGCGGCGTGGAAGGAGGTGATGGGCCAGCTCACTGTCGAGGCATGCAGAGCCAGACCCCTTGCCAAGCAGGAGGGGCCACCCGCTGCGTAGGCCCGGACCCCCCCTTGCAGGTTCACCCGCATGTACTACTCTTTTGGTCAGGTTAAGAGTGTCAGTGACAAGCCCCGGCTCGCTGGCCGGCAACCCTCCACCGCGGTGGGGTGCTCCGGGTGAAGACCAGGCCTCCTCGGAGGCAAGCGCGGGTCCTGCGCACGCAGGGCCCCGGTGAAGGTGTACCCGTTTGACGCCGCCTCGGCGTCCCTGCATTGAGAAGGGCATTGAATATGTCACAAGACTGGTCATTTGAAACGCGTCAAATCCATGCTGGCCAATCCCCGGACTCGGCCACGAACGCTCGGGCCCTGCCGATTTATCAGACAACCTCGTACACCTTCAATGATACGAATCATGCGGCGAATCTCTTCGCCTTGAAGGAACTTGGCAACATCTACACGCGGATCATGAACCCGACCCAAGCGGCGGTGGAGGACCGGGTGGCGTCCCTTGAGGGCGGTGTTGGTGCCCTGCTCGTCGCGAGTGGCCAGGCCGCCGAGACGTTGGCGATTCTCAACATCGCTGAAGCGGGGGATCACGTCGTATCGAGCCCGTCGCTCTACGGAGGCACGTACAACCTCTTCCACTACACCCTGCCGAAGTTCGGGATCGAGGTCTCCTTCGTCGAAAATCCGGGCGATCCCGAGTCTTGGCGGGCCGCGGCACGACCGAACACCAAAGCCTTCTACGGTGAGTCGATCTCCAATCCACAAAATGACGTCCTCGACATCGCGGCGGTTGCAGGGGTAGCACACTCTCTCGGGGTTCCGCTCATCATCGACAACACCGTGGCGACGCCGTTCCTCATTCGGCCCCTTGAGTGGGGCGCTGACATCGTCGTCCACTCGGCGACCAAGTACATGGGTGGCCACGGAACAGCGGTGGCTGGCGTCATCGTCGACGGCGGTTCATTCGACTACGCCCAGTACCCGGAGCGCTTCCCGAACTACAACACTCCTGACCCGAGCTACCACGGCCTCGTCTACGCACGTGACCTCGGCGTGGGCGGAGCGTTCGGTGTGAACTTGGCCTTCATCCTGAAGGCCCGAGTACAGCTGCTGCGTGACCTCGGTCCGGCAGTGGCCCCGTTCAATGCGTGGCTCATCGCCCAAGGACTTGAGACCCTCTCGCTTCGGATGGAGCGCCACGTCGATAACGCACTCGCAGTGGCGACGTGGCTCGAGGCTCGCCCCGAGGTCGTCTCGGTCAACTATGCAGGGCTCCCATCGAGCCCATGGCATGCACTCGGCAAGAAGTACGCGCCTCGTGGCACCGGTGGCGTGCTCGCCTTCGAGATTGTCGGAGGGCTCGAGGCCGGCAAGAAGTTCGTCGAAGGGCTTGTCCTTCACAGCCATGTCGCAAACATTGGTGACGTTCGAAGTCTTGTCATCCACCCGGCCTCGACCACTCATTCGCAGTTGACTCCCGAAGAGCAGGCGGCATCCGGCGTCACGCCGGGCCTCGTCCGCTTGGCGGTAGGCCTTGAGGCAATGACCGACATCCTCGCGGACCTCGAGACGGGTTTCGCGGCGACGAAGGCGTAGTACGTGCGCTCCTTGTACGGCGAATTAACCTACGAGGGTCTCCCTCCTGCTAGCTCAGCTTGGCAGGAGGGAGACCCGGTAGGGGACCGGCGGTTCCTTGACCTCGGTGAGTTCACCACCGATTCGGGCTTCACGTTCCCAGGCGTGCGCGTCGCCTATGAGACCTGGGGGACCCTGAATCCTGAGCGTTCCAATGGCGTCTACGTGTGCCATGCGCTCACCGGTGACTCTCACGTTTCCGGTCCGGCCGGGGTGGGTCACAAGACGGGTGGTTGGTGGGATGCCCTCGTCGGACCCGGTCGGGCCATCGACACTGATCGCTGGTTCGTCGTGTGTGCGAACGTCCTCGGTGGCTGCCAAGGCACGACCGGACCGTCGTCCCTTGATAGTGACGGCCGTCCGTGGGGGAGTCGATTCCCAACGATCACTGTTGGGGACATGGTGGCGATTGAGGTACTCCTCGCCGATGATCTCGGTATCGACTCGTGGGCCCTCATGCTCGGTCCGTCGCTGGGTGGAATGCGAGTGCTTGAGTGGCTCGTGGCGCATCCGAGTCGCGTCAGAGCAGGGCTCGTGCTCGGCACGACGGCGGCCGTGGATGCCGACCAGATCGGAACCCACGAGACGCAGTTGTCGGCGATCTACGCTGATCCGCGGTTCCACGGCGGCGATTACTACGGCATGCCTGATGGGCAGGGCCCGCACGAAGGTATGGGTGTCGCGCGGCGCATCGCCCACCTCACCTATCGCAGCGCGACCGAATTGAACGAGCGATTCGCTCGGACTGCCCAACTTGGTGAGGACCCTTTCGACTGGGTTCAGGGCAAGCGCGCAGGCCGCTTCGCCGTTGGCTCCTATCTCGACCACCACGCAGAGAAACTTGCCCGCCGATTCGATGCGAACACCTACATTGCACTGACCGACGCGATGAGCCTGTTCGACCTCGGCCGGGGTCGTGGTGGCCTCCAGCAGGCCCTGGGCACGATCACCGCCCCGCTTACTGTTGTCGTAATCGACTCCGACCGACTCTTCCCAATATTCCAGCAGCAGCAGATTGTCGACCTTGCGCCAGGTGCGGATGCGCTGCACATTGTGCACAGCCTGCATGGGCACGACGGATTCCTGGTCGAGGATGATCAAGTGGGCAGTTTCGTCCACCTTGCGATTGAGGTGATCCCCAGTACTTCCTAGGCATCGTCACCCCTGAGCGTCCGTGTTCGTGCAGTATCACTCCCATGGGATTTCTCGATACCTTCGATCTGACCAAGACGCTGAACCGCGATGAGGAGGCTCGCCGACTCAAGGCCGCGCAGGATCGTCTCCTGTACCTGCGGCTACTCGCTGGAGGCATCTATGACGCCTCAGGAATCCTCGGACCACCCTTCTGCATCGTGTTTGAGGGATGGGACGCGTCAGGGAAGGGGGGCGCCATCAAGCGGGTTATCGAGCCACTTGATCCTCGCCATGTCCGCGTCGTTTCGATCGCGGCACCGAGTGCAGACGAGAAGCGGCACCACTATCTCACGAGGTTCTGGCCGCAGTTGCCCGGTTGGGGAGGCATGGCCGTGCTTGATCGGAGTTGGTACGGGCGCGTACTCGTCGAACGGGTGGAGGGCTTCGCAACCGGGGACCAGTGGCGACGTGCATACGATGAGATCAAGTCCTTCGAGCGAATGATCACCGACGAGGGCATGGTCCTGATCAAGTTCTGGATGCACGTCTCACACGACGAGCAACTGCGCAGGTTCTCGGCCCGGCAGGCTGAACCGGTAAAGCGTTGGAAGATCACCGAGGAAGACTGGCGCAATCGGGAGAAGCGTCCGGAGTACGAATTGGCAGTGACAGAGATGCTCGAACGAACGGACACGTCGTTTGCGCCGTGGACCGTGGTCGAAGCGAACGACAAGCGCCATGCCCGAGTCAAGGTCGTCGAGACCGTCGTGGAGTCCCTCGAACTGGGCTTGAGACGAGTCGGCATCGAAGTCGGGGATACGCCTCGCTCCGCGTGACCCTGCAGGTTTTCCACAGCCCCTGCTTGCGGCTGGCCATGGACGAGTAGCAGCGCTTAGCGTGCCTGTATGCGTCCTGTGGCCCTACCGTTCTCGTCACCCACACCAATATCGTCAACTGGACCCTTCACCGTCAAGATGTTGGTCGGCGGCATATCGGCCTTCGTCGCGTTGGTTATGTGCTTCGCGGTGCCGTCGGCGGCATCACCGAAGGCTCACCCGGGGCTTGTGGCCCCGAAGTCGGTCGATGTCGTCGGTGATGATGAAGGTGATCGATTCGTCGGCTCCGGTGGCCTTGTTCTCCCCGGGACCGTCGGTCACGAGACGCGACAGCGGGTGGCAACCTGCGTCGGATGTCGCTGGCGGCTTGCAGATCCCTGTGCCAGTTCGGCTGACGAAGGCGCGCATGCCGCCTGCTTAAGCGTGACCCGAGGTTGCGCTCGTGCGGCGCAACTGCTGCGCGTGTGGCTGTCCGAGGATGGGGGTGCGACCTGGCGTGATCTCGGCCTGGTGTGCATTCCACCGGGCGGGCCGGTTACCGTCTCGCAGGTGGGTTCGTCGGTCTCGGAAGAGTTTGAGCGGGCGATCCCGGCGACAGGGCTTACCTATCAGCCTCGACGGGGCGTCCTGCCCTACCTGCCGGTGATCTTCCATTCCACCCAGCCGAGCGAACTGCCGCCGAGCAACCATGTCATCAATGGCGTGAGCGTGACCCTCTACCCACGGCCGAGTTGGACCTGGGATTTCGGTGATGGTGCCTCCCTTCGAACGTCGGTTCCCGGGAGCACCTACCCCGACCTTGCGGTGTCGCACACGTACTTCCGGGCAGGACGAATGCAGGTTCGCGTCACAACATCGTGGAGCGCGACCTACATGATTGATGACCTCGGCCCATTCCAAGTCTCCCTGCCCGTAACGCAGACGGCTACCGCCATCCTGTCGGTCGGACAGGCGAGGGCCGTGCTCGTCCCGTGAGACTGAACATACCCCGGCGCGACAGTAGGGTCGCTCGAGTGGCACAATAAGGTTTTTACTCACGGCCCGTACAAGCCCACCGGCTTGACACGGGCTCTTGTCGTGGGGAAACCGTAAGAAGGGCATAGACGCTTCAATGGCATCAGCGAAGAATTCAGGCAGCGCACTGACGGTGAAGAAGGCGGCTCCCGCGAAGAAGGCGGCTCCCGCGAAGAAGGCGGCTCCCGCGAAGAAGGCGGCTCCCGCGAAGAAGGC
>CAMCSO010000079.1 GCA_945877545.1 Bifidobacterium breve
CGAGAGGAAATCCATGAAGAAGATCGCATTGGGGGTTGGTATTGCCTCCCTCGCACTGTTGGCCTCGGCTTGCGGGGGCTCATCCGGGGGAACGACTGCCAGCTCGTCCAGCGCACCATCCGAAGCACCCGCCGCGTCCGCCGCACCTGCGTCGTCCGCACCTGCGGCAGCCGCTATCACCTTCGATTCGGCAGAGGCAGCCATCCCGATCGGCTACCCGGAGCCGGGGAGCGGCTCACTCAAGCTCGCCTACCTCAACCCATTCGGAGGCAACGAGTTCCTCGACACCCTCGGAGCAGCGATGCAGATCGAGGCCGAGAAGCTTGGTGGGACCGTCACCGTATTCGATGGCAAGGGCAGTGTTGACGACCAGATCGGGCACCTCGAGCAGGTGATCGCCCAAGACTACGACGGCGCGTTCGTGTTCGCTCTCGACCCGAACTCGATGAAGCCGGCCCTGGCCAAGGCCAAGGCGGCGGGTATCGCCCTTGTGTCCATCGACGAAAACTTCACGTCTGATGACATCGGCGACTACAGCAGCCAGATCCTCCAGCGCCGTGATGAAGCCGCCTTCCTTGGCGCACAGCAGATGGCGTCACTCGTGGCACCAGGTGCATCGATCGGCACGATGGACTTCGCGATCGCCGTCCCATCGATCGTCTTCTCGATTGAGATGGGCAAGAAGTGGGCGACGGCATTCGGTTTGAGTGTCGCCGGCAATGTCTCGAACCCAACGGATGACATCGCGGGTGGCGAGATCGCTGGCACGGAGCTCCTTGCCAACTACCCGGACATCGCGGGCATCATCGCCTACAACGATCCTTCGGCCATTGGCGCGAGCGCCGCGGCGAAGTCTCAGGGCATCTCCGGCCTGATCTTCGGCGGACAGAACGGCGGCTCCGATGCGCTCGAGGCTGTCAAGGGTGGACGAATCAATTACACGATCCAGCTCGATGCGCCAAGCATGGGCAAGTTCGCGACATGGGGCTTGTATGACATCGTCCAAGGTGTGGATGTGCCGAAGACCGTCAAGGCGGGCGATCCCAAGCTCGTGACGACGGACAATGTCGGCGAGGCAATGCCCTGGTCGGCACAGCTCGAGGCAATGCAGGCAGGCTAGAACCAGATGAGTTGGTGCAGGGCCTCTTGCGAACACGCGATGAAGGGATGATCGTGTCGAATGCATTGCAAGCAGGGGGCCCTGCACTGCCTGTTCTCCAAGCCACCGGAGTGATGAAGTCCTACGGTGGCGTGCAGGCACTCAAGGGCGTCGACTTTTCGCTCTTCGGCGGCGAGGTGCACGCACTCTGCGGGGAGAACGGATCAGGCAAATCGACGATGCTGAAGATCCTCTCGGCACAGATCGCGCCCGATTCGGGATCACTCGCGATGAACGGCCATTCCGTGGCCATGAAAAACCCGGTCGACTCACTGGCCGCCGGCATAGCGATGGTGACCCAGGAACGCACACTCGTCAACGAGCTCTCCGTCGGCGAGAACGTTCTCCTTGGGCCGCGCAAACCACGCAGCGTCTGGGGCATCGACTGGCGGGCCACTCGCAAAAAGGCACGCGAGGCCCTGGACGTCCTCAACTGCGACGCCGATGTCGATGACCTCGTCCAAGACCTGCCACCCGGGCAGGCCCAACTGGTCGAAATCGCCCGGGCCATTACCGATGACACCAAGGTGCTCATCCTCGACGAACCGACGAGTTCACTCTCGGCCCATGAAGTTGACTCGCTCTTCCGGGCCATGCGATCCCTGCGCAATCGCGGCGTCGCAACAGTGTTCATCTCTCATCGCACGCAGGAGGTCTTTGAGATCAGCGACCGCCTCACGGTGCTGCGCGATGGCCGGCTGGTCTCAACCGGTGTGGTCGCTGACTACTCGCCGACCCGACTCGTCTCGGACATGCTCGGCCGCGAACTTAGCGCCTTCGTTCCTCCCCCGGAGTACCAAACAGCGCAGGGGGCCGTTCTCACGGTCGAGGGGATGTCCGTCCGAGGGAAGTTCACCGACGTGAGCTTGGGCGTCGGCAAGGGCGAGATCGTCGGCATTGCGGGTCTGGTCGGGGCCGGGCACTCGGAGGTGCTTGAAACCCTCTTTGGTCTCCATCAGCGTGAAGCGGGTCGGGTCCTCATCAACGGGGAGCAGGTCGCCCTCGGTGATCCCCCAGCGGCAATCAAGGCGGGCATTGGATTCGTGCCGGGTGATCGAAAGATCGGTGGGCTGGTCCTTGACATGTCGGTCCTCGAGAATGCAGTGATGGCGCGGACATCTACGACAGCCCGCTGGGCTCGTCCGCGATCAGCATCGTCGGTTGCATTCGTTGAGCAGTGCGTTGAGGATTTCTCAATCGTCACCGAATCACTAGACACCCCTGTCGTGAGGCTGAGCGGGGGCAACCAGCAGAAGGTCCTCATCGCGAAATGGCTCGGTACCAATCCCTCCATCCTGCTCCTCGACGAGCCGACGCGAGGCGTCGACGTCGGGGCGAAGGCCGAGATTTATCGCATCCTCCTCGCGCAGCGCGACGCCGGCTTGAGCATCGTCATCAGCTCATCTGAGGCGCCCGAACTCCTGGCCCTGTGCGATCGCATCATTGTCATGCACGCCGGCCGGGTTGCGGGCATGCTGCACAAGCACGAGGCGGACGAGGCGGCGATCTTCCGCCTTGCAATGGGGCACGAGTGATGAGTCTGGGTCACCCGCGATGAGGAGGAATTGGTAATGCTCAGGAATTTCGTACGACAGCGGTTCTTCGTTGTCTTGGTGCTCCTCGCAGTGATGCTCGTTTTCTTTACGCTGACCCAAGAGCGATTCCTGACTCCGGAGAACATGAGCGCTGTAATGACGAGCTCATCGATTCTGTGGGTGGCGTCACTCGGCCTCACATTCGTCATGCTCGCCGGCGGGTTCGACCTATCGATCGGCTCGATGCTCGCCCTCTGCGGGATCGGTCTGGGCTGGTTCGTGAACGAGGCCGGCCTCCCGCTCTTCGTGGCGATCATCTTCACCATCCTCCTTGGCGCGGGGCTCGGAGCCCTCGTGAACGGAGTGCCGATCGGCAAGTACGGGCTGTCATTCCTCGTGGTGACCCTTGGGTCGCTCATCCTCTTCAGGGGCCTGACCAACCTGTGGTCGGGAACGAAGACCCAGCAGGTGATTTCACCCTTTCTCGACGAACTTGCCTTCGGGAGCACGCTCGGTGTGCCGAACCCGATCATCGTGATGGTCGTGACCTTTCTCATCATGCTGTACGTCCAGAAGTACACATTCTTTGGACGCGACGTGTATGCCGTCGGCGGCAACGCGGAGGCCGCGAGGCTGTCGGGCATCCGGACCTCCCGCACCCTCATTGCCGTGTACGGGCTCTCGGCCGGGCTGGCTGCGGTGGCAGCGGTGCTCCAGGATGCCCGGATCGGCGCCGCTAGCCCTCAGGTCGGAGACAACCTCGTCTTTGCTGCCGCAGCGGCTGTGCTCCTCGGCGGTACCAGTTTCAGCGGCGGAATCGGCGGGGTGGGCGGCACCGTCGTGGGCGTGCTTTTCCTGGGAGTACTGCAGAACGGCTTGTCGGTCGGAGGAGTCGAGAGCTACTGGCAGCAAATCATTACCGGTGTCATTCTCATCGCCGCGATCGCCCTCGACCTCGTCCAACGGCGTCGGACTGAGCGATCTAAATCGTTGCGGACTCCAGCCGCTCAGCCAGCCGTGCCGGCGTCATGAGCAAGGACTTGAGCCGACGTGAACAGGGTCTGCGGGCCTATGCGAGCCAACTTGGGATGTCGGAGGCGGAGGTCGAGGAGTACTTCGTCTCGACCTTTGGTGAGGTGTTCGCGGAGGAGGCATTCCAGGCAACTGGCGGGGCAGCCTGGGGTGATGGCCCGCTCTCGCTGCGGGAGCGCAGCCTCATCGTCATCGCGATTCTGGCGTCGCTCGGCGGCGTGGAACAGCGCCTAGTCGGGCACGTCCGCTGGGCGATAGATCACGGAGCGACCCCAGACGAGGTGCGTAGCGCCATGACGCTCGTTGCGAATTACGCGGGCTTCGCGCGCGCCTCGGTCGGCATGGAGGTCGCAAACCGCGAACTTGATCGACTCGATGGCTCAAGCGATGCTGTTGAGACCTCCTGGCGGGAGCGCTGGTGACGCGGGGAATGCTCCCGTGACGTTCACAACCCTTGTTGACGGGACCCGCATCCGCTACACGAAGCGCGGCACCGGAGGGCCCGCCTACGTCCTCGTCCACGGCTGGAAGCAGTCGCACCGTCTCTTCGACCGCGTGACGAACGAACTCGCCCGCGACTCGACAGTGCTCACCTTCGACCAACGCGGCATGGGCGAGTCAGACAAGCCTGATTGCGACTACGACTTCACGACGATGGCCGATGACCTCGGTGAACTCATCGACGCATTCGAACTCAAGGAGGTGTGCCTCGTCGGATGGTCGATGGGCTGCACGACCACATTGCAGTTGACCGAGCGCCACGACCCGCGCGTGGCCCGCGTCGTCCTCGTGAATGGCCCCCTGCGATTGACGAAGGCTGATGACTTCCCATTTGCCCTTGAGCCGGGTGAACTCGCCGTCTACGTCGATCGTATGGAGGAGACGTGGCCCCGGCATGAGCGTGAATTCTTCGAGGATTCACTCCTGCCCGAGAACAGGTTTCTCGCTGACTGGCTCGAGCAGGTCGGCCGACAGACTCCCCTCGACGTTGCGCTCAAACTAGTGCGCCAACAGGCGGCAGTCGATCACCGCGACGTCATCGCGAATTTAGAGATCCCAGTGCTCGCGGCGTACAGCAGGCATGATCCGTACTGGCCCGTGGAGCTCGCTCACTGGATAGCTAAAACCGCAAGACGAGGCAGCGTCCATGAGTTCGAGCGATCCGCCCACTGCGCCCCGCTGGAGGAGTCAATGGAGTTCTGCCGAGTGCTGAGGGGATTTGTCGCAGATGACGAACATTGAGCTCATCGCTCTGCCCGCTAGGGAGCTGGCGCAGATGATCCGTGCACGAGAGATTTCATCAGTTGACGTCTGTGGGGCGTATCTCGACCGGATCGAGACCGTAACCACGGTGAATGCGGTCGCACACTTCGACCGGGAAACCGTGCTCCGGCAAGCAGCCCTCGCCGACGAAGGGGTGTCGCGTGGCGATGGCGCACCATTGCTCGGTGTCCCCTTCAGTGTGAAGGATTCCATTGCGGTCAAGGGTTGGCCCTGGCGTTCGGGATCCTTCGCCAGGGCCGACGTCGTGGCGGAGGTTGACGCGATTGCGGTGAGCCGTCTTCGCGACGCTGGTGCCATCCCTCTGTGCAAGACCACGACCCCGGAGTACACATGGTCAGCGCAGACCGCGAGCGCCCTACACGGCTACACGAATAATCCCTACGACCTTCGCCGATCAACCGGGGGATCAAGTGGCGGCGAGGCCGCACTCCACTCCCTCAATGCGGCCCCCATCGGGCTCGGGACAGATGGGTTCTGCTCGATTCGGCTCCCCGCACACTTTTGCGGCACAGCGGGATTCCGGCCCACGGCGGGGGTGGTGCCCGAGACTGGCACCTGGCCGCTCACGCGGAGCACCGGCATGATGGATATCTCAACGACCGGTCCAATGGGCGCACACGCGTCTGACCTCGCTCTCGTCCTTGAGATCATCGCGGGCTCGGACCCGCAGGATCCGTTCTCTCACCCCCTGCCGGGCCATCCGCTTGATGTCATAGACCTAAGGGGTGCGAAGGTTGGGGTGCTCCCGGACTCGGTACTCGAGGGGCTGTCGACCGGGACCCGCGCAGCATTGGCGGCGCTCGCCGACTACTGCGTGAGCGCGGGGGCGGTCTTGCATTCCGTCGAGGCGTGGGACACCGCCAGTGCCGTCGAGCTCGCCTTTCGTCTCATGGCCCCGGATGGGGGCGAGCAGGTCCGGGCGAATCTCGTCGCTGCTGAGTCTCGGCATCATCCCGAGTTCGCCGGCCTCCTCGAATCCCTGACAGCGATGACTCCGTCTATCACCGAGTACCTGCGGGCGGTCGAGCAATGGCGGGTGCTGCGGGCGCGAGTGCGGGCCTCGGTCGCTGAATGCGTCGTCACTCTCGTTCCTGTCGCGACCGGCCCTGCTCCACTACACGACCGGCTACCCGGAGCGGATGACTCGGCCTCGAGTGTGGTGGCCTTCAATCACAGTTTCGCGATCGCGATGGCCGGGGTCCCCTCCGCCGTGATACCCATCGGTATGGAGCGTGTCGGTGATCGTGTCGATCTCCCGGTGGGTGTTCAGTTGATTGGCGCCCCACACACCGACTATTCGGTCCTCGCGGTTGCGGCGCGAGCACAGCAGCACTTCAGGCCATCTATCAGCCGCCCGACCGCTTGGGCCGAACACGAGGAGGAACAGCATGACTGAGTCAATGCCACCGGCACCCATCGTCATCACCGACGGCATCACCGATGTCGCACCGGGCATCTTTGTCATCCCCGACAACGGGGTGCCGCTTGTCCCGAATATCGGGGTCGTGTGTGGCGATACCGGGGTGCTCGTCATTGACACGGGAATGGGCCCGCTGAATGCCCGTCATGTGCTTGATCGAGTGCGCGATATTGCGAACGACCGGCCCATCTACGTCACCACCACCCACTTCCACCCCGAGCACAGTTACGGGATCTCAGCATTCGCGCCCGAGGCAACGGTCCTTATGAATGAGGCCCAGTTGACAGACCTGCAGACCAAGGGGCAGGGCTATCTCGAGTTCTTTCGCACGTTCGGGCAGACAGTCGCCGAGCAACTCGTCGATGTCTCCTTCACCACCCCAGACATCGTGTACGAGGCGGAGTACGACCTTGATCTCGGCGGCCGCATCGTGCGCATGCAAGCGACCGGCCAGGCCCATACCAAGGGTGATCAGGTGATCCGGGTGCCGGACGCCTCCGCTGTGTTCTGCGGCGACCTTGTCGAGGAATCCCAGTTCTCGATCTTCCCGTGGTTCCCACCTGAGGATGTCGACGTTTCTGGCACGCGCTGGATCGGGGTCATGGAGGGCCTACTGGCAGCGGGCGACACGCTCGTTGTCCCTGGACACGGACGGGTCTCGGGCGCCGGGCTCCTCGAGGAGGTTCACGACTACCTGCGGTTCCTTCGGGATGAGGTGTGGAGCCGTAAGGCCGCTGGCTTGACCGATGATCGGATCACCGCCGAGGTGTATGAAAAAGCCAAGGCAGCCCACCCCCTATGGGTTGGTGAGGAGTGGATTGAGAAGGGCGTGCAGTGCTTCTGTGCTGAGCACGACGCGGCCAGCGCGAGCTCATGACGGGAATGCGCCTGCGCTGGCAAAGTTTCGTCGACGAACAGACGAATGCACCGTACCTCGAGCGCCTGCAGGAGCATCTGAACGCGACGGCTTCGACCGGGACAGTCGTTGAGGTTGTTGGCATGTCGCCCCCCGCGCGTGACTTTGGAAGGCTCTCGGAGTTTCGGTGCTCGATCACGGCGCTGAAAAACGCGATCGCCGCCGAGGAGGAGGGGTGCGACGCCTTCATCTTCGGTCACTTCCAAGAACCGGGGCTCTACGAGGCCCGCTCCGCATGTGGTATCCCCGTGGTCGGGATTGGGGAGTCGTCGCTGCTGTGGGCTGCCCACCTCGGACGTCGCATGGGGTTGATCTCTATCGATTCTGCCTTTACCGTGATTCACCTTGAACAGGCCGAACGATACGGTCTTGGATCCCGCATCGTCGGGATTGGTGCGATGCAGGCGAGGGTTGAGGATTTCGAGGGGGCCTTTGCGGGTGATGACGCTGCGAAGCAGGGCCTCATCTCCGCATTTGAAGGTGAGGGCCGCGCGCTCATTGCGGAGGGCGCGGATGTCCTCGTCGTCGCCGGGGGACTGTTCGGACTCCTCATCGCCGGTGAACACGGGATGAACGTCGATGGCGTGCCAGTGGTGAACTGCACCGAGGTCGGCCTCGCATGGGCTGAGATGGATGTTCGACTTCACCGCTCGACCGGAATTGTCGCGAGTCAGGGACCAAGCTTCCGCTTGGCGCCTGCGCGGGCTCGGGAGGATTTGCGCCGAGGGTGAGCGACGAGGCCCCCGTCGAATGACAGGCTCACCCGGTCCTTTGGTTTCAGTGGGCTGGCGTCATCGAAACGAGCGATGAACGTGGCTCCGTCGTCGGTGATGACGAGGGCGATCACCTCGGGTGGATCGACGACGCCCCCGAGATGCCGCCGGACCTGGGTGGTCGCTATGACGGTGGCGTCGGGGAGTGGCGCATCAGCCCAAGCGGCTCCTCCGCAAGTGGGGCACCAAATTCGTCGCGGCCGTCCCTGCCAGCCACACGACACACACGCGGGCATAAATGCCGGAGCGATCATGCGATCTCCAACGCGGCGACGTTTGAGCAGGCGCCGAATCTGTGCACGACCATCCCGTAGCCGGCGACGAAGGCGCGCCCGCCGCGACCCAGCCTGACAAGAGCACGGCAGGCGTCGACGAGTCCGTGTAATCCGGCTCCGGCCCCGCAATGCCCGGCGGAAAGGTGTCCGCCCGACGATTTGATCGCGAGGTCACCGCTAAGGAGTTCGTGGAGTGCCGCGGCTGTGTTGTCGGTACTGAGGAACCCGGCATCGATGAGTTGGGCTACGACGACCGCTGGGTAGTCGTCGTAAAGGGACAGAACGTCAATGTCGGCTGGTACCCATCCAGTTGCTTCCCAGAGCGCCCCGGCCGCCTCGCGCAGCCCGGTCGAGAGTCCGTCACCGAGATGATTGTCGTGGTTGTAGGAGGCCTTGACAGATCTGATCCCCACGGGTGAGGCCCCGGTTGGGACACCGCTGACCGTGATTGCGTTCGCACCTGAGACGACCGGCACGCAGTCCAAGATTGTGAGTGGATCCGCGACGAGCGGCGCGCAGAGATACTCATCGACGGTCAGCGGTGTTCGGTAGGCAGCATTCGGGTTGAAGGAGGCAGCCGACTCGCGCTGTCGGCAGACAAGTTCTCCGTAGTCACTGCGCTCCAACCCCAGCCTCGACATCTGAAGTGTCGTGAGTAGGGCGAACATGGCATTGGGGCCGAAGGCCCTGAACCCCTCGAAATCCTCGATCATCGATCGGTTGTAGCCGTTGATGAGCCGAGTGAAGGCGTCGCCGGTGAAGGAATCGCCTCCGATACACAGGACGTTTCGGGCATCTCCGAACCGAACGGCCGCTGATGAGTGCTGGAGCATGTCGACCCCGGAGGCGCCTCCGAGTCCCGAATCCATGATCCATCGCAGACGTAGGCCGAGTTTCGCGGCGAGGTCGATGGCCCGGTCAGGGGCGAGAGTGAAGGAGGCGACGGCGAGTCCGTCGATATCACTTGCTAGCAGGCCCGCCTCGTTGAGCGCAGCCTCGGCTGCATGGGCGAGCAGGGCCTGTGTTGTGAGACCAGGATCGGGGCGACGCATGTAGGGCGTCTGCCCCACCCCGGTGATCCACGCTTCCTGCGTCACGGTCACCGATCTCGCGATGCCCGGTATTCCGTGGAATCCCAGGTGGTGCCGGTGACGCCTCTCGCTCGCAACTCGTGCTTGCGAATCTTGCCGGTGTCGGTGAGGGGAAACTCGGTGACGTAATCGATATACCTTGGCACTGCATAGCGCGCAAGGCGCGCCTCGCAGGCATCGATGATGGCAGGGGAATCCCCGGCCGCTCCTCCATCGGTCCGGATGAACGCCATGACCTCATCCTCGCCGAACTCCGATGGAACGGGGATAACGGCAGACCGAAGAACGCCCGGAATCGTGTCGAGGACCTGTTCGACCTCCCAAGCTGAAATGTTCTCACCGCGCCTGCGAATGACGTCCTTGATTCGATCGAGGAAGCGGAACCAGCCCTCCTCGAGCACGACGCGGTCCCCTGAGTGGAACCAGCCACCGCGATTGGCCTCGGCTGTCACCTCGGGCAGGCGCCAGTAGCCGAGGCTGAATGCGCTCGGGATACTCGTCCGCAGCAGGAGTTCACCTGGGGTGCCGTCCGCCACTTCAAGGCCCTGCTCATCCACGGCGACGGCTTCGAAGCCCTTCACCACGGTACCCATGAAGCCGAGCCGTCGCTCCTTGGGTGGCGGTGCGATCGTGAGGTTTGTCTCCGTCATGCCATGGCCCTCAATGAGCTCCGGCCCGAAACGTCGTTCGAACTCAAGCACCACCGCGGTCGTCGTGCCAGGGGCGAGAATCCGGGAGACACGGTGGGCGTGGTCGTCGTCGCTGGGCGGCCGGGTGAGCAGCATGCTCACCGTAGCTCCCAGCAAGTAGGTGACGGTTGCCTCGGCGTCACGGATCCGCT
This sequence comes from Bifidobacterium breve, assembly GCA_945877545.1. Taxonomy (GTDB): domain Bacteria; phylum Actinomycetota; class Actinomycetes; order S36-B12; family S36-B12; genus WLND01. The sequence continues at coordinate 10,327 of CAMCSO010000079.1, forward strand.
CCCAAAAACGTGAAACTGAGAAACGTCCACCGAGATGGAACCGCGAACCGTGAATGAAGTTCTGGATAACACCGTTGAGCGCGTTCGTATGAAACAAGGGAAGGCAGGTGTAGGCGACGTCGTTCGGGGTGAGGTTGAGGAGTTCCCCCACTGAATCACCCCACTGGATGAATTGCCCCTGGGGGCAGACGACCCCCTTGGAAACCCCGGTCGTGCCTGAGGTCATGAGGATTGCGAGAGGACTGGAGGGTTCGGACAACGTCAAGTCATGGGCTTGGCCTGGTGCCCAGAGCCAAGCCAGATCGCCGGCGCCTCCACCGATCTGGCCAACATTAAGCGCCCTGTCACTCAGTGTTCTGGCGGCCTCCTCGACGGGATTCAGGCAGGCGGACTCCGCGAGTATTGCCGCCGGCTCGACATAATTCAGGAAGGTCGCGAGCTGCTCGATGGGCGAATCAGGGTTAAGTGGGACGAATATCGCACCGAGCCATGAGCAGCCGAGGAAGATCTCGAGAACCTCGAGCCGATT
>CAMCSO010000080.1 GCA_945877545.1 Bifidobacterium breve
ATGATGTCGCCAATACCGGCGTAGCGTCGACCTGAACCGCCGAGCACACGGATGCAAAGGATTTCCTTGGCACCTGTGTTGTCGGCGATACGAAGCCGCGACTCCTGCTGAATCACTTCATTCTCCTGATCGTCTGCCGGTTCTCGCGAGAGAGCCTGGCGGAACTTCTTACTTGGCCTTCTCGAGGATCTCGACCACGCGCCAGCGCTTGGTCGCTGACAACGGACGGGTCTCCATAAGCAGGACGCGATCGCCGATGCCGGCGGTGCCAGCCTCGTCGTGCGCCTTCAACTTGCTCGTCCGCCGAACAACCTTGCCATACATGGGGTGCTTGAAGCGATCCTCGACCGCCACCACCACCGTCTTTTGCATCTTGTCGCTGACCACGAGCCCCTCGCGGGTCTTGCGGTAACCGCGCTTTTCTTCCACGCCTGCCTCATTCACATTCATGCTGCGCCACCCTCGATCGGGGTGATGCCCAGCTCACGCTCACGCAGGATCGTGTAGATCCGCGCGATGTCCTTGCGCACGGCACGTAGTCGGCCGTGGTTTTCGAGCTGCCCCGTCGCGCCCTGGAATCGAAGGTTGAACAGCTCTTCCTTCCCCTCGCGCAACTTCGCGATCAACTCCTCGTTATCGAGGTTGCGCAATTCGCCAACCTGCGTCCCTGCTGCCATTTAATCCTCACCTGCTTCTTCACGACGAACGATGCGGCACTTCATCGGGAGTTTGTGCATGGCGCGGGTGAGCGCGGCGTGCGCAACCTTCTCATCCGGGTAGGAGAGCTCGAACATCACTCGACCTGGCTTAACGTTCGCGATCCACCACTCCGGCGAGCCCTTGCCCGAACCCATGCGAGTCTCGGCCGGCTTCTTGGTGAGCGGACGATCCGGGTAGATGTTGATCCACACCTTGCCACCGCGACGCACGTGACGAGTGATCGCGATACGAGCCGACTCAATCTGCCGGTTCGTCACGTACGCCGGCTCAAGTGCCTGAAGTCCAAACGTTCCGAACGTTACCTTGGTACCACCCTTCGCGACACCGCGCCTCGTCGGGTGGTGCTGCTTGCGATGCTTGACCCTGCGTGGAATAAGCATGGATCAGGCCTCCTGTCCTTCAGTAGCGGTGGTTGCCTCAACGACGACCTCGGCGGACATAGGAGCATCCACGACATCAACGGCGACGGCCGAAGGGGCAGCCGCGACTTCAGCTGCATCTGCCTCCTCGCGCGGGCGACGTGGCCGCGCCGGAGCCGCCGTGCCACGCTGTCCGAGACGAACCGCAGCCGCGGCCGCCTCTCGCTCAGCACGAGTCCCGAGCGCCTGACCCTTGTAGATCCACACCTTTACGCCGATCCGGCCGAATGTCGTGCGGGCCTCATAGAAGCCGTAATCGATGTCGGCACGCAGGGTGTGCAATGGGACCCGACCCTCGCGGTAGAACTCGGTGCGCGACATCTCTGCCCCGCCGAGGCGGCCAGACACCTGAACGCGAATGCCAAGGGCACCGCTCTTCATTGTGCTCTGCATCCCCTTACGCATTGCACGCCTGAATGAGACGCGGCTGCTGAGTTGCTCAGCAATGCCCTGGGCCACCAGTTGCGAATCGATTTCGGGGTTCTTCACCTCAAGAATGTTCAACTGCACCTGCTTGCCGGTGAGCACCTCGAGATCGCCGCGGATGCGATCAGCCTCGGCTCCACGACGCCCAATGACGATGCCGGGGCGAGCTGTGTGAATATCGACACGAACTCGGTCACGAGTCCGTTCAATCTCCACCTTGGAGATGCCGGCCCGCTCCATGCCCTTGGACAGGAGTTTACGGATCTTCACGTCCTCATCGACGTAGTCCCGGTAGCGCTGACCCTGCTTCGACGAATCAGCAAACCAACGGGATGCGAAGTCGGTGGTGATCCCGAGGCGGAAGCCGTGCGGATTTACTTTCTGGCCCACGGTCTCAGTCCTTCGTCTCGGTCGTCTCGGCGGCGGGCTTCACAGTCGCCTTTGCAGCCGCCTTCTTCGTGGTCTTCGTCGCCGGGGCCTCAGTGGGCTTAACTGCAGCCTTCTTCGTCGTCTTCGCCGCGGGGGCCGGTGCCGACTTCTTGGCAGCCGTCTTAGCAGCAGGCTTCTCCTCGGGCGCCGCAACCGGTGCAGTTGGTGCCTTCGGCGCCCTCTTCGCTACCGGCCTAGCCTCGATCACCTCACGACCGTCAGAGACGATCACCGTTATGTGGCTGCTGCGCTTGCGGATGCGGTAGGCCCGGCCCTGCGCTCGCGGACGGATCCGCTTCTGGGTCGGTCCCTCGTCAACAAACGCGGCACTCACAACAAGCGCCCGCTCATCCATCGCATAGTTGTTCTTCGCATTGGCGATCGCGCTGGCCAGCACCTTGCCGATCGGCTCACTTGCCGCCTGCGGTGCAAACGTCAACACCGCTTGGGCGTCGCCGGCCTTCATCCCTCGAATGAGGTCGATGACGCGGCGCGCCTTCATGGGCGTGACGCGGACATACCGCGCTTGGGCCCTGGCTTCCATCGCTTTCCCCTTGCTCTTTGGTTGGTACGTACTCGTTATTCGTGCCTGCCCGAAATTCCTCTGTGCCGACTACGGTCAGCACACGCCCGCAACTACCGGCGCTTGGCCTTGCGGTCGTCCTTCACGTGCCCGCGGAACGTCCGCGTCGGGGCGAACTCGCCGAGCTTGTGCCCGACCATGTTCTCCGACACGAATACCGGAACATGCTTGCGACCATCGTGAACCGCAATCGTGTGACCCAGCATCGCCGGGATGATCATCGAACGGCGGGACCACGTCTTGATGACGTTCTTGGTGCCGGCTTCGTTTTGGACGTCGACCTTCTTGAGCAGATGGCCGTCGACGAACGGGCCCTTCTTCAGACTGCGAGGCATGTCGGGTTCCCTTAGCGCTTCTTGCCGGTCTTGCGACGGCGGACGATGAACTTGTCGCTGGCCTTGTTGGCCTGACGGGTGCGACCCTCGGGCTTACCGTTCGGGTTGACGGGGTGACGGCCACCAGAAGTCTTGCCCTCACCACCACCATGCGGGTGATCCACTGGGTTCATTGCCACGCCGCGGACGCTTGGCCGCTTGCCCTTCCAGCGCATACGACCGGCCTTGCCCCAGTTGATGTTCGACTGCTCGGCGTTGCCGACCTCGCCAATCGTCGCGCGGCACCGCAGGTCAACGTTGCGGATCTCGCCGGACGGCATACGCAACTGCGCATACGGACCGTCCTTGGCAACCAACTGAACAGAGGCACCCGCAGAGCGCGCAATCTTTGCGCCACCCGCGGGGCGTAGCTCAACTGCATGAATGACGCTACCCACCGGGATGTTGCGCAATGGCAGGTTGTTCCCAGGCTTAATGTCAGCCGCTGGGCCTGTCTCAATCGGATCGCCCTGCTTCAACTTCTGAGGCGCGAGAATGTAACGCTTCTCGCCATCCGCGAAGTGCAGCAACGCGATGCGGGCCGTCCGGTTCGGATCGTACTCAATGTGAGCAACCTTCGCCGGCACGCCATCCTTGTCAGCCCGACGGAAGTCAATGACCCGGTAAGCGCGCTTGTGGCCACCGCCTTGATGACGGGTCGTGATCTTGCCGGAGTTGTTACGTCCACCCTTTTTGTGAAGCGGGCGAACAAGTGACTTCTCCGGTGTCGAGCGCGTTATTTCGACGAAGTCGGCCACACTCGAGCCACGACGGCCCGGAGTGGTCGGCTTGTACTTGCGGATTCCCATAGCTGTTCCTCTTCAGTCTGAAGTCCCGGCTATGAAACCGGGCCTCCGAAGATGTCGATTCGGTCACCTGCAGCAACGGAGACGATCGCTCGCTTCGTTGCTGCGCGGCGGCCGAAGCCAGTCCGGGTGCGAACCCGCTTACCTGCACGATTGGCTGTGTTGACCGACGTCACCTTCACGCCGAACACCTGCTCAACCGCGATCTTGATCTGGGTCTTGTTCGCATCCGGCGACACGATGAACGTGTACTTGTTCTCGTCAAGGAGCCCGTAGCTCTTCTCCGAGATGACCGGTGCGACCAAGATGTCACGCGGATCTGCGATTCTCATGCTTCAACCTCGCTCTCTGCTGCAACTGCCTTAACGCTCTTACCCGTTGGGGCTCCCGCCATGAACGTTTCGAGCGCCGATTTGGTGAACAACACCTGATCACTCACGAGGACGTCGTAGGTGTTCAGCTGGTCCGGGCTCAGCACATGAGTATTGGGGACGTTGCGAAGCGAGAGCCAAGAGGTCGTCTCGTCGCGCGACACGACGAGGAGCACCTTGCCATCGAGATTCAGCGCATTGATCGCCGCCAACGCCTTCTTTGTGGAAGGCACGTCACCAGAAACAAGTTCTGACACCACATGGATTCGACCATCGCGAGCCCTGTCGGACAGTGCACCACGAAGGGCACCCGTCTTCATCTTTTTCGGGGTGCGCTGCGAGTAGTCCCGCGGCTTGGGACCATGGACAACGCCACCGCCGGTGAACTGCGGAGCCCGAATCGAACCCTGGCGCGCGCGACCGGTGCCCTTTTGCTTGTAAGGCTTGCGCCCACCACCACTCACCTCGGCACGAGTCTTGGTGGAGTGGGTCCCCTGCCGGGCTGCCGCCAACTGTGCGACGACAACCTGATGGATCAACGGGATGTTCACCTGCACGTCGAAGATCTCGGCGGGCAGTTCAACCGAACCTGCCGGTTTTCCTGCTGGGGTACGGACATCAACGGAAGTCATGCTCGTGCCTCCTTCACGGCGCTGCGGACGAACACGAGGCCGCCCTTCGGGCCCGGAATCGCACCCTTAACGAGAATGAGTCCACGCTCAAGATCGACGCCCTGGATACGCAGGTTCAACGTCGTCTGACGCTCTCCACCCATGCGACCTGCCATCTTCATACCCTTGAACACTCGTCCCGGCGTGGAGCAACCACCGATTGACCCCGGGGAACGGTGCTTGCGCTGAACACCGTGCGTCGCACGAAGACCGTGGAATCCATGGCGCTTCATGACGCCCGCGAAGCCCTTACCCTTCGTCGTCCCGACGATATCGACCATCTGGCCAACTTCAAATGTTCCAGCGCTGAGTTCCTGTCCTAGGACGTATTCAGATGCATCAGCTGTGCGGATCTCGACGAGATGACGTCGCGGTGTGACGCCCGCCTTCTCGAAGTGACCGGCCGCTGGCTTATTCACCTTGCGAGGATCAATCGCCCCGAAGGCGATCTGCACTGCCGAATAGCCGTCATTCTCGGGGGTGCGCACCTGGGTCACGACACAGGGCCCGGCCTTCACCACAGTGACCGGGACAACCTTGTTGTTGTCGTCCCAGACCTGGGTCATGCCGAGCTTCTCGCCCAGTACTCCCTTAACGTTGGTACTCATTGTCTGCTCGTCCTTACAGCTTGATCTCGATATCGACACCAGCCGGAAGGTCGAGACGCATGAGCGAATCGACCGTCTTCGGCGTGGGATCGAGGATGTCAATGAGGCGCTTGTGGGTCCGCATCTCGAAGTGCTCTCGGCTGTCCTTGTACTTGTGCGGCGAACGAATGACGCAGTACACGTTCTTCTCCGTCGGCAGCGGCACTGGCCCGGCTACCTTGGCACCAGTACGGATCACCGTCTCGACGATTTTGCGCGCCGATGAATCGATGACCTCGTGGTCATAGGCCTTCAGCCTGATCCGGATCTTTTGTCCCGCCATGGTGGCTGGTGTCCTTACTTCTCGTGTGCCGATGCGTCCAATTCGTGCAGACCGTACCTGCGGTTACCCGCGAGTGGTGCCGGGTGGCTGTCGCCAGCCACCCGGCGACCAACTACTTGAGGATCTTGATGACGCGACCAGCGCCGACCGTACGACCACCCTCACGGATAGCGAACCGAAGTCCCTCTTCCATGGCGATGGATTGAATCAGCTCAACGCGCATGTCCGTGTTATCCCCGGGCATCACCATCTCCTTGCCCTCAGGCAGGTAGACGACACCGGTGACATCGGTCGTGCGGAAGTAGAACTGCGGGCGGTAGTTGTTGAAGAACGGGGTATGGCGACCGCCCTCGTCCTTCGAGAGAATGTAGACCTGCGCATCAAAATCGGTGTGCGGCGTGATCGAACCCGGCTTGCAGCACACCTGACCACGCTCGACATCCTCGCGCTTGATTCCTCGAAGCAGCAGTCCGACATTCTCGCCGGCCTGGCCCTCATCGAGGAGCTTGCGGAACATCTCAACGCCGGTGACAACGCACTTGGGGGCGAGCCCGGGACGGATGCCCACGATCTCGATCTCCTCGTTGACCTTGACGATGCCACGCTCAATACGTCCGGTGACGACAGTTCCACGACCAGTGATCGTAAAGACATCCTCGACGGGCATGAGGAAGGGCTTATCAACCTCGCGCTCCGGTGTCGGGATGCCGGTGTCGACTGCGTCCATGAGAGCGAGAATCGACTCGCCCCACTTCGCATCGCCCTGGAGCGCCGGGAACGCTGCGACGCGTACTACCGGAATGTCGTCGCCCGGGTACTCGTACGCCGACAGGAGCTCACGGACCTCCATCTCGACGAGTTCGAGGAGATCCTCGTCATCGACCATGTCGCACTTGTTCAGCGCGACGACAAGCGAGGGCACGCCGACCTGGCGGGCGAGGAGCACGTGCTCCTTCGTCTGCGGCATCGGACCATCAGTCGCTGCGACCACGAGGATCGCACCGTCCATCTGCGCTGCGCCCGTGATCATGTTCTTGATGTAGTCAGCGTGGCCGGGGCAGTCGACGTGGGCGTAGTGACGCGCCTCAGTCTGGTATTCGACGTGCGCGATCGAGATGGTGATACCGCGCTGACGCTCTTCGGGCGCCTTATCGATCATGTCGAAGGGCGTGAACGGATTCACGTCCGGATACTTGTCGTGCAGCACCTTGGTGATCGCAGCGGTCAGCGTGGTCTTGCCATGGTCAATATGACCAATGGTGCCGATGTTGACGTGCGGCTTGGTGCGCTCAAACTTGGCCTTCGCCACCTGAGTTCTCCCTTGTCGTTATGCCGTCCGGCGTTATCGCGGATCGGTGGTTTCTTTGGATATTTGGCCTTGCTGTGATCCGCGGTTATTCGCCGCGAGCCTTCGCGATGATCTCCAATGCCACGTTCGCAGGAACCTGAGCATAGGAGTCGAATTGCATGCTGTAACTCGCTCGGCCCTGTGTGCGACTGCGAAGGTCGCCCACATAGCCGAACATCTCGGAGAGCGGCACCAGTGCCTTGACCACGCGGGCGCCGGAGCGCTCCTCCATGGCCTGAATCTGTCCACGGCGCGAGTTGAGATCACCGATGACATCCCCCATGTAGTCCTCAGGGGTTGTCACCTCGACCCCCATCATCGGCTCGAGAAGCACTGGGCCGGCCTTGCGCGCTGCATCCTTGAACGCCATCGAACCGGCGATCTTGAATGCCAACTCGGAGGAGTCGACATCGTGGTAGGCACCATCAGTGAGGGTCACCTTGAGATCGACCATCGGGTAGCCCGCGAGCACGCCGTTCTCCATGGCCTCACGGCAACCGGCATCAACGGACGGGATGTACTCACGCGGAACTCGACCTCCGGTGACCTTGTTCTCGAACAAGTAGCCCACCTCTGAAGCGCCCTCGGCACCAACACTCGGTGCGATGTCGATGATGACTCGGGCGAACTGCCCGGAACCACCGGTCTGCTTCTTGTGGGTGTAATCGATCTTCGTCACGGACTTTGTGATGGTCTCGCGGTAGGCGACCTGCGGCTTGCCGACGTTTGCCTCAACCTTGAACTCACGACGCATCCGGTCAACGAGCACCTCAAGGTGAAGTTCGCCCATCCCACCGATGATGGTCTGGCCGGTCTCATCGTCAGTGCGTACGTGGAAGGTTGGGTCCTCCTCCGCGAGCCGCTGGATCGCAACTCCGAGCTTGTCCTGGTCGCTCTTCGTCTTCGGCTCAATTGCAACCGAGATGACGGGCGCCGGGAAGGTCATCGACTCCAGCACCACCGGATTTGCCGGATCGCACAGGGTTTCACCGGTCGTGGTGTCCTTGAGGCCCATGACGGCGACAATGTCCCCCGCACCCACCGAATCGATCTCTTCACGCTTGTTTGCATGCATTCGGTAGATCTTCCCGATCCGCTCCTTGCGGTCCTTCACGCTATTGAGCACCGCGGTACCGGTCTGGAGTCGACCTGAATACACGCGGACATACGTGAGTTTGCCGAGGTGCGGGTCGGTCATGATCTTGAAGGCCAGCGCCGCGAAGGGCTCCTTGTCATTCGGCTGACGTTCGACGAGTACCTCTTCATTGCCCATCTTGTGCCCCGTGATCGCCGTGACGTCAAGCGGGCCAGGAAGGTAGGCCACAACGGCGTCGAGCATCGGCTGGACGCCCTTGTTCTTGAACGCTGAACCGGTGAGCACAGGAGTGAGTTTGTATGCGAGGGTCGCGCGACGGATCGCAGCCTGAATCTCCTCCACCGTGGGCTCCTCGCCCTCGAGGAACTTTTCAAGAATCGCATCATCTGCATCCGAGAGGGTCGCAAGCATCTTCTCGCGCCACTCCGCAGCCTGATCGACGAGATCGGCAGGAATGTCCTCAATCGCGTAGTCCTCGCCCTTTTGCGTCTCGCCACGCCAGGTGAGCGCTCGCATCGTCACGAGGTCGACCACGCCGAGGAAATCAGACTCGTTGCCGATCGGAATCTGCAACACGAGCGGAATCGCCCCGAGGCGGGAAATAATCATGTCGACACACATGAAGAAATTCGCGCCAGTGCGATCGAGTTTGTTCACGAAGCAGATTCGCGGCACATTGTACTTATCCGCCTGCCGCCACACTGTTTCCGACTGGGGCTCCACACCCGCGACACCGTCAAAGACAGTGACCGCACCGTCAAGCACGCGCAGCGAGCGCTCAACCTCGACCGTGAAGTCAACGTGACCGGGGGTGTCGATGATGTTGATGGTGTGGTCTCGCCAGACACAGGTGGTCGCCGCGGACGTGATCGTGATGCCGCGCTCCTGCTCCTGCTCCATCCAGTCCATGGTCGCCGCACCCTCGTGGACTTCACCGATCTTGTAGTTGATGCCGGTGTAGAACAGGATTCGCTCGGTAGTCGTGGTCTTGCCCGCGTCGATGTGCGCCATGATCCCGATATTCCGGGTCTTGGCCAAATCGAGGCTCGTCTGGGTAGACACGCGATTCTCTCCGTTGCTTTCGTGGGTGGGTCGATTAGGTGGGCGCTAGCGGTTACCAGCGGTAGTGCGCGAAGGCCTTATTCGACTCGGCCATCTTGTGAGTGTCCTCGCGCTTCTTGACGCTGGCGCCAAGACCGTTTGAGGCGTCAAGAATCTCGTTCATGAGGCGCTCGGTCATCGTCTTCTCACGACGCTGACGCGAGTAACTGATCAGCCAGCGCAGCGCCAGAGTCATGCTGCGATTCCCCTTCACCTCGACCGGCACCTGGTAGGTGGCGCCACCGACGCGACGGGAACGAACCTCAAGGGTGGGCTTGACGTTGTCAAGCGCCCTTTTCAGGGTCTGAACAGGATCCGTCCCGGTCTTCTCGCGGCAGCCGTCAAGCGCGCCGTACACGATGCGCTCAGCCGTTGATCGCTTGCCGTCAAGGAGAACCTTGTTTATGAGTTGGGTGACCATCGGCGATGCGAAAACCGGGTCAATGACGATCGGCCGCTTGGCTGCGGGACCCTTGCGAGGCATTAGCCCTTCTCCTTCTTCGCGCCGTAGCGAGAGCGTGCCTGCTTGCGGTTCTTCACGCCCTGCGTATCGAGCGCACCGCGAATGACCTTGTAACGAACACCGGGCAGGTCGCGAACACGGCCACCGCGGACTAGCACGATGGAGTGCTCCTGGAGATTGTGACCGACACCGGGGATGTACGCCGTTATCTCGACACCAGACGTCAGACGCACACGGGCCACCTTGCGCAGCGCCGAGTTCGGCTTCTTGGGCGTTGTCGTGTACACGCGAGTGCACACCCCCCGCCGCTGCGGGCTGCCCTTGAGTGCGGGGGCCTTCGTCTTCGAGACCTTGTCCTGCCGGCCCTTACGGACCAGCTGCTGGATCGTTGGCAACGTCGCCTCTTTCGCTTCAGTGTCGGGTCGAACTCGTGCTCAGCAGTGCTCGAACCTTGCAGTACACCCACCGGATCTCCGACCCACGCGGTCGGGCGTGTCGCGCGGCATTTGGAGCCTTGCGATCGCCAGAACGTAGGGGTTCCGATTGCGTTTCCGTCGTGGGATCGAGCACGGAATCGCGATGAATGCGCCGCTCATGGGGAAGTTGCGCATGCGGGGTGTACCTGAGGGGTCAGGCACAAGGAGGAAATCTACCCGTGAAGGCTTCCGTTAGTCAAAACGGGGTCCGAACGCGTGCCTGCAAGGGGGCTTTGCGCTCCTCAGACCTGCCCGGCCGGGGTGGCCTGACTCCACGCGCCGGCGATCACGACGATGAGGAGGATGATCGCCATCACAACGAGAATGGCCACATAGATGCCGATGTTGATCCACGAGAGGATCTTCGCGGCCGTGCTGAGGCCTCCGCCTTGCATTGCTCCACCCGCTGATGCGATCTCCCGATCGGCCTTCGACGCGAA
>CAMCSO010000081.1 GCA_945877545.1 Bifidobacterium breve
GCGGTCGGCCAGGTCGACACGGACGCGATGATGACCGCCCTTCTGTCGTACACCTACGCACCCGGTCAGTACGACCCAACCGGGGGTGACGGTTTCCTCCGGGGTGACTGGCGGCAGGTCGAGGACGCGCTCGTGGCCGGGCTCATCTCCGACGAGGAGTACGAGCGCGTCGCCCGCGAGGCGCCCGCCGGCACGTTCGCGCGTGCCGCCCGCTGACCTGCGTGCGGAGGTCGCCGCCGCGCTTGAAGACCTCTGCGCCCCCGGCGCCCCGCTCCACGTAGACGCTGACGGTGCCACTTGGCGTCTCCACGCCGGCATCGCCACCGACGGGCTCGCCGCGGTGGTGACAGCTGGCCCGCCTGCCGGCGGCAAGTCGACCCGACTCGGAGAACTCGGGTACGGCGCCGGTTGGCGACGCATCGACTCGGACGTCTTCAAGCTCATGCTCATCGAACATGACCTGCACCGTGGGAACCTGGCACTGCCGGCCGACGTGGCCGACCTTGGGCTGCCCGACCGCGGGGTAGTCATGCCGTTGGAGGTCTCTGGGCTCTACCACCACGAGTCGACCGTCCTCGCCGACAAGGCGCAGGAGATCTGCATGGCAGCTCGCGAGAACGTGATTATCGAGGGCACCCTCTCCTGCCACGGGCTTGTGCCCCATTTGGTCGGCGACCTCGTGACGCACGGCTACGAGACTCTGGACGCTGTCCTGGTCGAAGTACCACTTGTGACTGCTCTCGAACGCGCGCTCCTGCGCTGGTGGGCGGAACGCCAGGAAGGCGGCCTTGGCGGGCGTTTCACTCCCGCCGCCACCATCCGTGGCCTCTACCGGACCGACACTGTGACCGCATCCGCCGCGAACGCCCAGGACCTTGTCGAGAAAGCACGAGCGGCCAACCTCGACGCGAGACTCACGTCATGAACGAAGATGGGTTCAACGACCCCGTGCGGGTACGTAACGTGCCGGTCGCGAAAGTGGGTGAAAGGGTGCATGCCTGCACCCCCAGGGGGGTGCAGAGGGGGGTGCAGAAATGGCTGTTTGTGAGGGTAACTTGCAGGATTCGCAACCCAAAGATCGTGCATCCTCAGTTTCTCCCCGCTACGAATGAAGAATGGTCCGGGATTATTCCCGGGCCATTCCTCATTGGTCAACGAAACACATCAGGGTTTGGGAGGAGGCTCGCCGAGGGGCCATCCGGCCGTTCCTGTCCCTGCTGCCAATCAACAAGGACTCGGAAATTGCCCGGGTCCTTCTGATGTTCCGCTCCCTTACGTCACTGCCTCGGTTATGCGCGTCCAGATCTCCTGCAACGTGGCGATCATCAGGGGATTCGCCTGGTCGGGAAATGAGGAGAGCCCCACGATCATCAGCTCGCGAGGCAGGTCAATGTACGCGTATTGGCCGTGAATTCCCAGCATGGCGAGGATCGATTCCTTCGAATTCAACAACCAGGCTTGATTGTGGTACTCGCCGCCCGGCATCGCTTCCGCGTAATCACTTCTCTCGAAGGCCCGCCGTCTGGCCGCGGACGTTCTGAAAGCTTCGACCTGCCATTCCCGCGGGATCACTTGGGTTCCGTTGAGCGACTTCCCGTCATTGACGAGGAGGTATGCCCATCGCGCGAAGTCACGAAGGGTGAGGTTGACCTGCCCTTCGACGATCGGTGCGCCGAGTGAGTCGACGTTGATGAGCGCCTGGCTTTCTGCCCCGATGTGCTGGTAGATCCGAGTCTCGTAGAACTCGCATGCGGGGATCCCGTATGCGCGTTCCAGCGCGATAGGGAGAAGGTTGGTGAGGTAGGAGGCGTAGTTGAAGACCTCTCCGGAGGCGCATGCTCGGGTGGTGAGTTCTGTGCTGACGAAGGCGAGGCCTCCGATGGCTTGCTCCGCTGACGTGAATCCGTAGTAGCCCACGGCGTCCGCGTAGCGCCAGTACATCGACGTCGGATCCTCATAGTGCTCGTCTGTGGCAATGCCGGTGGCCATGTCCAGAACGTTCTGCAGCGTGACGTCATTCCACGCAGGCATCGAAGCGAGTTCGTTCACGTACGTCGACATCAGCTCAGTGGGATCGAGCTTCCGCTCGGAGATGGCAATTCCGATAGCCATGGAGGTCAGAGTCTTGGAGCATGAATGAACCACGTGAAGGTCGTGGTCGGTCATGCCGTTCCCGTACCACTCCGCGATCAATCGTCCCCGATGCACGACGAGAAGCCCGTCAGCTCGCATGCGATTCTGAAGCAGACCTTCGAATGAGAACTGCCGGCCGGTGAGCGGGTCAGCGGCAACCAAATCGCCCAACGGCAATGGAGCGCCAACGGTCCATGGCATCGCCCGTCCGGGTTCCAGTACAGCCGTGGGCATCCGCTCGCTGCAGGTGAGTTGCCCGCGAGGCAGGTTCCATGGCTTGTCCCACGTGCAGTCGTTGTACCCGACTGCCTCGAGCTCAGCGGGGGTGCCCGAAGGTGGCGTCATTGTGACCATCAGCCGGAACCGATCTGAGTGCCGAGCGCGCGGCTTGCGTAGATGCGCAGATTCCGGCGTCCCACGGCTCCATCCCGAGATGCACCGACGACCCGGTATAGGTCGTAGGCATCCTCGAGGGCGAGCAGGTTTCGGGCGATGACATCCACGGGTTCCTGCGGGCTGAAGATGCCCGTGGAAACCCCGGCATCGATGACCGAGCGGTAAAGGCTCACCTGACGCTCCACGTACGACCTCAGTGCTGTATCGAAATGCGCGCGTGATCGGATCACCGGAATTGCCTCGTACATGAGGCTCACTTCATGGCTGAGCTCATCGGGAATGCCGAGATCGATCAAGGTGCTCAGCTTGTCGGCGATTGACGGCACCTGGGCGATTGCGGCAAGCCGCCCGTCGTACATCTGCTCCAGGGATCTCTCGACGATTCCCACCATGACGCCTTCGACGTCGTCGAAGTGATAGTGAATCGTGCCCGGCGAACATCCTGCGGTGAGGGCGACCTCTTTGATGGTCAGTGCGCCGAGTCCGTGGGATGTCGCGACCTCTACGGCAGCGTCGAGGAGCTGCTCCCGACGCCAAGGTTCACGGGGGCGTGCCATAGATCTCCTTCAAGAAACACGACGAAAATGCCTATAACGCTTGACAGTAACACCCCTAGGTTATTTGATGCAGCATCAAAGAACATTTGACTTTAGGAGGAATCATGGCGTTACTTGAGGTCGATCCGAGCTCCACGAGTTCGGGGCTCCGCGGCAATGTCGGCTGGGTGGGCATAGTCTTCTTTGTCGTCGCGGCCGCTGCTCCGCTGACGGTTGTCTTCGGCTCATTGCCACCCGCGCTGACCTTCGGCGGCATCGGTATTCCCGGCGCCATGCTCGTGGCCGGCATCGTGCTCATCTTCTTCGCGGTCGGTTTCACGGCCATGAGCCGGTACGTCAAGAATGCGGGTGCGTTCTACGCCTACGCCTCGAGAGGCATCGGAAAGCCGGTGGGCATTGGTGTCGCACTCGTTGCAGTCATCTCCTACGCGGCCCTGAGCATTGCGTTCTACGGTCTGATCGGTTTCTTCGGCAACATCGCGGGAAGTCAGGTGTTCGGGCTGGACCTTCCCTGGTGGGTCTACTCGGGCGTGGCACTCATCGTGGTGTTTCTGCTCAGCCGGCGGCAGGTGGATGTTGGAGCAAAGGTTCTCGGCACACTGTTGACGTTGGAAGTCCTTATCGTCGTTGCCCTCATGATCTCGATCATCGTCCAGGGGGGATCGGGCGAGGCGTTCTCGTTCGCGCCCTTCTCCTTCGACAATGTGTTCCTCGCCCCTGGTGTCGGTGTCCTCTTCGTATTCGCGTTCGGTGCGTATCTTGGCTTCGAAGCGACGGCTGTCTACTCGGAGGAGGCCCAGGACGCCGAGCGGTCGGTTCCTCGAGCCACGTATGTGGCCGTCGCCTTCCTAGCGATCTTCTACGCACTTTCCTTCGCCGTGATCATCTACGGCTTCGGCATCGAGGGTTCGCTGGCAATCGCGAGTGACCCCGAATCTGCTCAATTCCTCACGGCCATCTCAGCAACCACGTACCTCGGGGATTTGGGCGCGAACGCGATGCTCATCCTCGTCGTGACATCGTTCCTCGCGTGCCTGATCTCCTTCCACAACGCGACGGCGAGATACCTGTTCGCGATGGGACGTGAGGGATTGCTGCCCCGCGGACTAGGCACGGTGAACAAGCATGGTGCGCCATGGCGCGGAAGCGTCGTGCTACTCGTGCTCGCCTTCGTGGTGGTCCTGATTACTGCAGTCACTGGCACCGATCCGTACTTCGGCATGGCGATCTGGGCCTACTCCGGCGGCGTGGCCGGACTCGTACTCGTCCAAGCTGCTGCGGCCTATGCCGTGTTCGGCTACTTCCGAAAGGATCGACACGGCCACGGGATCTTCCGAGTGCTCATCGCACCGCTCCTCGGAGCTATCGGCTTGACCATTGGCTGGATCTTCATCGTGCTCAACCTCAACGTGCTCTCAGGCACTGATGGTGCGGCGAATCTGTGGCTCATCCTGCCGGGCCCGGCGCTCCTGGTGATCGGCGTGATTTGGGGACTCATGATGAAGCGCAACTCGCCGAGCCGTTACCAGGATCTCCTGTCGGCAGACAGCTGATTCCCCGCTACTGGATAGCTAGCCGACCGCGCAGTCATGAACTCGATGACTGCACGGTCGGCGTTTCTCATTCGGCCTGCCCTTTGACGCGTATCGAGCGCCGTGACACCGCTGGGTGGCACCGCGAATGTGGGCGGAGGGGGTGCACCTTTGCACCTTCACAGAGGTGCAAAGGTGAGTGAAGAAGCACGATTTCGTGCGGGGATCTTTACGAGCACGCAACCCGATGGCCGTGCATCCTTTGCTTTTCCCCGCGACGACGAAGAGCTACTCCCGGTCATTGCGCGACCCATCAAGTATGTACCGGACTTCGCCCCCTACCGGATTGGTCTTGACCCCTGACATCACCATCGGAGAGGGGATGACTCCCTTGCTACGGGCGTGTGCGGTGGTTCTCTCCCGCATGGCTGGAGTCGTGTGGCAATCACATGGACTCGCCGTCGCTTCCTACGGATCCCGTCGGGACGTCCGGCTTCGTTCAGAGTTCGAACGAGGCCTGTCGGCAATGGTCGAGCGACTGCCCCCTCGGTAGTTCTGTCGTTCGGAGATGCCAAGGTAAGGGTGTTTGCCCAGATGTCCACCCGGACCGAGTTCATCACCGTTGCGCCGCCGACTGCCTCGATGCGAGCACCGCGATGTGTCGTCGCCGCTGTGGCGCTTCGGCGTGCTGCAGCTTCTGGATGACTACGACGCGGTTCTTCGGCGCGACGGCGTGAGGGCTGCCGCGGGGGTGTTCGCTGGTGAGCCAGACCTGACCGGTCACTCGGGCCTCGATGCCGCCTATGCGGCATTGGCCTGCTGGCTCGCCCATCGCGATGGATGGGAAGCGCCCGGCTGGGCCCGTCATCTTGACCGTGTCGCACGGCCGTGGTGGTTCGTGTCCGACTCCGCCTATGGCAGGGCATGGGCCCTCGCGCAGTCTCCGGGGGAGTTTCGGATCCGAGGCGTGTTCATCACCGACACCGGCCTGGCCCGGGCATGACAGCGTTCCGGCGCGAGCGCACGCGAGTACCAACTGCCGCGATTGGCTCCCTCCCGTGCGATCGGGCGGAAATGCCAAGTAATCTACTCACAGAGTGGTGTGTGGGTATACTATTTAGGTATTCGATGGGGAGGGGACGTCATGGCGAGGCCTCGCGTGGACGCGGAACCTTTCCTGGGTGCGCTCCCGGCCGCCTTCACTCGCCAGCAGGCGCTGGATGCTGGTCTTTCGGATGAACTCCTCGAGCGGTTGACGCGCGAGGAGAAGCTCAACCGATTCGCGCATGGCATGTATGCCGATGAGAGATCCGGACTGCTCAATTTCGACCTGACGGAAGCGCATCTGCGTTCTCCACGGGCGACCGTGTGCCTGACGTCGGCACTGGCCCGACATGACTTGGTCGATGAGATTCCTGCACGCATCGATCTCGCCATTTCTCGCGGTGATCATCGCGCCCGGATCTCGGCGCCGGTCCAGTGGCACCAATACGAGCCGACCACATTCGAGATTGGCAGGACCACGATCGAGCTAGGACGTGGCTTGTCCATGGGTCTGTATGACGCGCCACGAAGCATCGTGGACGCATTCAACCCCCGAATGGGTATCCCACGTGAGCAGGCGATCGAGGCGCTGCGCGCCTGGTTGCGACGCAGGGGTTCTCAGCCCTCCACGCTGATGGCCATCGCGAAGCACTGGCCGCATGCTCGGGCTGGATTGCTCAGTGTTCTGCAGGTGCTGCTGTGACGGTCAGTCGCAGCCAGCAGGGTGGCGAGCAATACCTGGCACTTCAGTCCCTGGCGCGCAAGACCGGTCAGGGCTTCGAGCAATTGGCGATTCTCTACGCGCTCGAGGGGTTCCTTCGCCGCCTTGCCGCGTCGACCGACCGCGACCATTTCGTTCTCAAAGGCGGCGTGCTCTTGGCCGCTTTCGACGCGAGGCGCCCCACGCGCGATGTCGATCTCCTGGCACTTCAGCTTGCCAACGAGCAGGCGGTCATTGAAGGCACGATCGAGCGAATCGCCGCAGCACCGCTGTCCGACGGTCTGACTTTCGAGCCAGGCTCCATTGCCTCGCAGGTGATCCGGGACGAGGACGAATACTCGGGCATTCGCGTGAAGCTGACATATGGGCTCGCCACGATGACTATCCGTATCGGCGTGGATGTCAACGTGGGCGATCCGGTCTACCCGGCGCCGCAGGAGGTCTCCATGCCAGGACTCTTGGGCGACGACATCCAACTACGTGGATACCCATTGGCAGCCGTCATCGCGGAAAAGGCAGTGACCGGAATGCAGCGAGGCATCGTGAACACGCGCTGGCGTGACTGGGCCGACATCTGGAATCTCTCGCGCCGACATGCCTTCAGTGCTGCTGAACTCGCTGCCTCCTTGACCGCTGTAGCTCACCACCGCCAAGCGACACTCTCGCCGCTGGCCGACCTGCTCGTGGAGTACCCGAGTCTCGCGCAGTCGCGATGGAGCGCTTGGCGACAGCGCCCAGACGTCCCTCCAGAGTTGCCCGAGGGATTCATCGAGATCCTGACTGCGGCATCTCAGTTCGTCGACGCCGTGGTTGAAGGCGCAGCGATCGATCAGCGCTGGAACCCGGTCACGCTCGCCTGGGAAGAGAAGGGACCGTGATTTCCGAAATGATTGTTGGCGCAGGAGGTGCAGGGATGCTGCACCCAGGGGAGTGCACAAGGGGGTGCGCGGTGCAATTTCGTGAGGGGATCTTGCTGACCTCGCAACGAAGTGGTGCTGCACCCCCATGTTCTCCCCGCTACCAAATGGAACGTTCACCTGAATGAACGTTCGCACGACAGAGGGTCCCTGAGATATCAGGGGCCCTTCGTCATTCCGGGGAGCCGCGCAGCGATGCTGGAGCGCAACGGGGACGAAGGCTCAGGCAAGCTCGAGGGTTGCTCTAGCGTCGGGCGGTAGGTCACCTATCCGTGACGCAGGCGCGTTGCACCTGTGCGATAGCTCGTATTTTCGAGTGCGCGGCAGGACAAGTTGTCAGTCAATTGGGCAGGCGTTCGGCTGTGCTGGCGAAGCCGAGCCAGGTGTGGCGGTTGCCGGCCCAGCACCAGCCGAGCTTGGGAGCATTCCGGTTCTCACGTCCGTCGCGGCGAGTGCTCTTAGGTTTTCGCGAGGCAAGGCACATGAAGCAGTGTTTGGGTTGAAGTTGCTCGGGATCTTGGAGGAGCCAGCTGATGCCCTCGTTTACGTGAGTGGGCTGCGTCCTCGGGTATGAATCTCTGGCAGCGCTTCGTCGGGGCTCCAGTTGGACATCTCGTCTCCACGCTGCAGCGGTTGAAGGAGGTTACGAGACGTTGTACGAGACCTCCAAATCGAGCGGCCATACTGGTGACATGTCACGCTAGGCCGGGAGCGTCGATCCGCTCAAGGTGCTTCACCTCTTGTGGACCCCCAGTACCCACGTCGGCCGATCCGGGACGATCGTCCGAGGCATCGTCGACGCCGCGATCGCCATTGCAGATGAGCATTCTCAGCTGGTCGAGCTCATGGTCGACAGGACGGCAGCGACGACCTACAAGGGCCGACGTGCCCCGGGGGACCTTCCCGATTTGACCCGGCATTTGTACCAAATACGAAATGGAACTCGCGCCGCTCGACGGTATCGGTCTTAACGATCTGACGATGGACCGCCTCCTGACTCAGGTGCTGGCAACCGCAACCAATGCCGCCAGGTGGCACCTCGGCCTGGAACGCAACCGCAAAGGCAGCAAACTGACCGACGAGCAGTGGTGGCGACAGGCTGAGCCCGCCCTCGACTCCGCGATGAACTCACTCGAGTTGCCGATCTCGAGCAGGGTTGGCCGCAGCGTGGCGAACGCCGGTGACCCCGACGGTTCGATGCGGTTCGGAATCGATGCGCTCATCGACGGCATCCCGGCTACACAACAGATACATGCGCGCGTTCGTCGGTAGCGACCTACGGCACTTCTCCGCATACTGATTTCAGTCAGGTGTGGTTGCTAGTAGTAACGCGATGCGTTACTATTGCCGAGTGATCGTGTCGTTCGCCGACAAGGAGACCGAGCGTCTGGCTGCGGGGCAGCGCGTGCGCCGGTTCACGGCGGTCGAGGCGGTCGCGAGACGCAAGCTCAGACAGCTGGAGGTTGCCGGTCGACTCGATGATTTGCAAGTGCCTCCGGGCAATCGGCTCGAGGCGCTGAAGGGCAGTCGAAAGGGCCAGATGAGCATGCGCGTCAACGATCAGTGGCGTGTGTGCTTCCGATGGACTCCAGCAGGTCCCGCGGATGTCGAGATCGTCGATTATCACTAGACAGTAAGAAGGAGGACGAGAGATGGCGAAGACGGTCGCATTGCTGGCCCCGGTGACTCCGGGGGAGTTGCTGTGGGAAGACTTCATGGCGCCTATGGGGTTGTCTCGTTACCGCCTGGCCAAGGAAATTGACGTCCCCGCGCAGCGCATCGGTGACATCGTCAACGGTAAACGTGCGATCACCGCTGATACCGACTTGAGGCTGTGTCGCTTCTTTGGCCTATCCAATGGTTACTGGTTACGTGCCCAGACTGCATTCGAGATAGAGGTTGCCCAGCGCGAACTAGCACCGGTGCTGAAGAAGATCAAGCCGTGGGCCAGTACGGCGGCCTGACGAACGTGCGCGAGGGGGTGCAGGCTTGCACCCCCAGGGGGAATGCAGAGGGGGGTGCAAAAGTGACTGTTTGTGAGGGCAAGTCGCGGTGCAAACAACCCAACGGTCGCAGCCTTGTATTGTCTCCCCGCTACGAAGATTGAACGGTCAACTAAAGAGCCGTCCGGTACGACGAAGAGTCCCTGAGAGATCAGGGGCTCTTCGTCGTTTCGGGGGAGGGCGAGCACGTTCGCCACGCGGTTTGCCTGAATGCTTCACGCCATATCGACGGTGTTGGGTGCTCGGTACCTCGCAAGTTCGAAGGCGCCACTCGCCTGAGCGACTCCTCGTGCGGGCCTGCAGGATCTCCAGGCAACGCTGCCTCTGACTAGCGACGTGGTACGCGCGAGTGGCGTCTCGACTGTCCAGGTTGCCGGGGGCATGCATCTGTCGGTCGCCCTCGCACTGGGTGCAGCGCTACCCGAAACCAAGATCGGCAATCTCGAAGTACTCGATCTTCACGGCGCCGTGCCGTGTAGACATCGCAACTGTCAGACGACCCGAAAATCCACGAAGTATTGACGAAAACGATTGAGGGCGAATTCACCGCTGACGGGGAACCATCAGCGAAGATCGCCGTATTCGTCACTTTGAGCGTCTCTCCCGATGAGACGGCTTTTCGCCAGCTGGTACGAGAACAACCTGGCTTCTTCTCAGCGGCCGAAGTCATATTTGTCAGGCCAATTGGACGACTGGACGCCCGTGAAGCCGCCCGAATCAGTGTCAAAGTCGCAAACGAGATCAAACGAATTTCGGCTCAGTTCGGCCGCACAGAGATTCATCTTGCTTTCCACGGCCCGTTCACGATGGCCGTACTACTGGGTAGGCATTTGAATACTCTCCGAACGGTTGTCTACGAGTGGGACAACCCCGAGGCCACCGGCCCGGTGTACATTCCCGTCCTAACCATCGAACTAGGTGTGGCTCGCGGGCCGATCACACAAGTGCACTTGTAGTGGGATCATCGATTGACTGTCTCAACGCTTCGAGGGTGTTGGGAAGTCGATACCTAGCAAGTTGATTCCGAGCGCCACGCGAGGCATGCCACTCTCACGGGTGGACTCTTGGGCATAGAAAAACCCGGCCCACAAGAGGCCGGGTTGGTGCTCTGACTATACCTCTCCGAGGAGCTTGGGTGCAATCGCTGGGCTCCAGTCGGCGGGTCGCCGGTACTTGCCCACGGAGTCAGGCAGCGGGTGAGCGAGTAGTTCGTCGGCGGTTATGCGGTGCCACCAGTGTCGACCGACGCCTTCATTTGGTTCGCCACGTAACTTCCCAGCTGTGTGATTCCCTCGAGGATTGATGACGCCTACGGG
>CAMCSO010000082.1 GCA_945877545.1 Bifidobacterium breve
GATGAGCCGGACGAGGCTCCAACATCTCAGCGCATTATCTCGGCGTTCCTCCGGATGGGGGTTTTCGCCTTCATCTCAGCAGCATTCGTTGGCAACGTGTGGCAATTGTGGGTTGCATCGCTGCTGTTCTTGATCCCGGCACTGAGTGAGCTCATCGGGGATCGCTTCCCGAACTCTGCCCGGCTATGGCAGGCGATTCCGGAGGGCGTGCCCCTCGTCACGTTCATGCTTATCGTGAGCGTGATTATCTCTGCGGCACTGGTAGGCGTACTGGGTGAATCGCCCGAATACGCGCAGACGATGTTCGTGATTCTTGCCCTTCCGGGGTTCATTCTGGCCCTGCTTGGGCTGTTCGGTCGCGAGCCGGCTGAGGGTGACACGCGTTGGTACCAGAGGCCGTCGCTGACGTCTTTCTATCGAATTGGCGGCGTCGTCGTACTGGTCGCCACAACGTATTTGGCGTTCACGGCCTGACAGGCTAATTGATCAAGAGGTAGGGTTCGCACAGTTTTAGGTACCTGATGGAGGGTCGACATGACGACAAAGTTCACGGTGAAGCAGCGCCTGCGCTACCGGATCGACAACACCCTTGCACGCGGTGTGGGCATGGTGCTGCTGTGGCTGGGGGTCCTGACAGCCCTGTTCGTCATCATTGTTGCTGGCATCATCAAGATAACGGGCATCGGCCCATCGGACAGCAGCACCTCGCTAACCGAGGGAATCTGGCTGGCGATCACGCGCTCGCTCGATCCCGGGACGTTCAGCGGCGACGAGGGCGACAAATTTCGTCTGGGCATGCTCGCCGTCACCCTCATCGGAATCTTCCTCGGCGCCACAATCATCGGCATCATCTCGAGCGGCATCGACTCCCGGCTCGAGACCCTGCGAAGGGGGCGCTCGGCTGTTGTTGAGGTCGGCCATACCCTCGTCGTCGGTCGGAGTGACAAGTTGAGTGTCGTCGTTGCGGAGCTCGTTGAGGCGAATCGAAGTGAGCGCGGTCATGCGATCGTGGTCCTCACTGCCGATGACCCAGTTGAAGTTCTCGACGATATCCGCCGTGATGTGACGGATCTTGGCTCATCTCGGTTGGTGGTCCGCAGTGGAGCCCCGACCAGAATCAACGATCTCGCGAAGATGAATCCCCAGGACGCGAAGTCGGTCATCATTCTGAGCCCTGATGATGACAGTGCCCGGTCCTACCTCGTGAAGGTGGTCCTTGGATTGAACAAGTTGATCCCCGCTGGGAGCAGCACCACGATCGTCGCGGAGGCCGGCGACGTGGAGGTAGCCGAAGCGCTCAAGGAGTCAGTCGGTGAGCGGCTCATTACGGTCATCCCTTCGGCGATCGTGGCCAGGATCACCGCGCAGGTTTCGCGCACATCGGGCCTAGGTGCCGTGTATCAGGAGCTGCTCGATTTCGATGGCGATGAGATGTACATCGTCGACATTCCCGAGCGCTGGGTGGGTTCATCATTCGGGCAACTCACCCTTGCGAGCAGCGGCGCGACCGTGATCGGCCTCCAACGCGCAGATGGATCCGTATCACTGACGGTCGGCGCGGAAGCCGTCGTCATGCCCGGGGACAAGGCGATCGGCATTGCGCAGGACGATTCGGTGTTCGTGTTCGATCGCGAGCCTGAGCCATGGACCCGGCCGGCTGATCATCCCTCCGCTGCGATCGAAGCGGTCCGCGAACGCACGCTCATCGTGGGGTGGAGCCCGGTGGCGATTTTGGTCGTCAAGGAGATCGAGAACCACGTGGCTCCAGGCTCGGAACTCCTTATCTTGATAGATCCTGATAACCATGTTGAGGCGGATGTCCTCGCCGAGCTCGATTCGGTTGGCCTTACGCAGCAGACGGTGAGCATCCACGTTGGCAGCACTATCAGCCGGCCAGTCATTGCGGAGGTCATGGGCAGCGACCCGTACGACCATGTGATGATCCTGTGCGAGCGTTCTGAGTTCGATCTTGACGAGGCGGATGCTCGCGTCCTCCTCACCCTCATGCACGTGCGGGCACTTGCCCCTGATTCTGCGAGCAATGTGATCGCCGAACTCGCGGACCCCAACGATGTTGAACTCGGCCGTCAAGGCGACAGTTCGGAGTTCATCGTGAGCATGCAGCTCATCAGCCTGCTCCTCGCGCAACTGAGCGAAAGTCCGCATTTGGCCCGTGTCTTCGCAGACCTCTTCGATGGGACAGGCGCCGCCGTGGCGCTGCACCCCGTCGAGCGTTACGTGCCCCTTGGTGCGTCGGACTTTGAATCAGTACTTACGGCGGCCCGAAACTGGGGTGTGGTGGCGATTGGCTACCGTGCTGCCAACCCTGGCGGAGAGTCGGCCGCCCTAGCTGGCGGCATTCGAGTCAATCCGTCGAAGTCCGAGAAAATCAACTTTGAGGCTGGCGACATGATCGTGGTCATCGTCAACACGGACTGATAGCAGGCTCGCTGGGCTCAGCAGCGGTAGTGCTCTGCAGCCATGGGTAGACTGTGTTGTCGTGTCCCTGATTGTTCAGAAGTTCGGCGGCTCGAGTCTGGCCGATGCCGAAAGTGTGAAGCGAGTCGCTCGCAGGATCGTCGCGACAAAGGCAGATGGTCATCAGGTCGTCGTCGTTGTTTCGGCGATGGGCGATACGACTGACGAACTGCTCGATCTAGCAGAGCAGGTATCTCCGAAGCCGCCTGCACGCGAGCTCGACATGCTCCTCACATCGGGAGAGCGAATCTCCATGGCGCTCCTGGCCATGGCGATCTCCGATCTCGGTGAGGACGCCCGGTCGTACACCGGCTCCCAGGCCGGACTCATCACCGATTCTGCTCACGGTGCTGCACGCATTATCGACGTCACGCCCGGGCGGATAGCGGAGGCCCTCGAGGAGGGTGCGATCCCGATCGTGGCCGGGTTTCAGGGTGTGGCTCAGGACACGAAGGACATCACGACGTTGGGTCGTGGCGGGTCCGACACCACGGCTGTGGCGCTGGCCGCGGCGCTTGAGGCCTCTGTCTGCGAGATCTACACCGATGTCGATGGTGTGTTCAGTGCCGATCCCCGGGTGGTCTCGGCCGCGCGGAAATTGGATGTTGTCACGTACGAGGAGATGCTCGAACTCGCTGCAGTGGGCGCGAAGGTCCTGCACCTTCGCTGCGTCGAGTATGCGAGGCGTTTCGATCTGCCGATTCACGTCCGATCGTCGTTCTCGCAGCATGAGGGCACCTACGTCCTGTCGCCCGAAGCCATCGAAACCGCTATCGCTGAAGGAAGAGCCATGGAACAGCCGATCATCTCCGGCGTCGCCGCTGACGTGAACGATGCAAAGGTCACGGTGATCGGCGTGCCCGATGAGCCGGGCCGTGCAGCAGCGATCTTCCGGTCCCTCGCCGACGCAGGCATCAACGTCGACATGATCGTTCAGAACGTCTCAGCCGCCTCGACGGGGCGTACGGACGTGACCTTCACCTGCCCGCAGGGCTCGGCGACAAAGGCGACCGCTGCGCTTGAGGCCGGCATCGGGGCCATCGGGTTCGAGTCACTCGTCGTCGATGACCAGATTGCGAAGGTATCGCTCGTCGGCGCAGGAATGCGGTCGAACCCGGGTGTCTCGGCGACCTTCTTCGCGGCCCTCGCCGACGTAGGCATCAACGTCGAAATGATCTCAACCTCGGAGATCCGTATCTCCGTCGTGACCCGGGTTGATGATGCCAAGCGCGCGGTTCAATCCCTCCATACTGCGTTCGGCCTCGACGTCGATGGTGAAGCCGTGGTCTACGGCGGGACAGGGCGATGAGCCGGCTGCCCGTCGTTGCGGTGGTCGGGGCCACTGGGCAGGTGGGCGCGGTGATGCGCAGGCTGCTCGAGGAGCGCGGGTTCCCGATGGAGCGAATTCGCTTTCTGGCCTCCTCGCGTTCGGCGGGTACGACGCTGCCATGGAAGGGCGGGGAGGTCATCGTTGAGGACGCCTCGACGGCTGATCTAACGGGGATCGACATCGCCCTGTTCTCGGCGGGCGGCGCCTCGTCCAAGGAACTCGCGCCCAAGTACGCGGCGGCCGGCGCCATTGTCATCGATAACTCCTCGGCCTGGCGCATGGACCCCGATGTTCCTCTCGTCGTGAGCGAGGTCAATCCCGCCGCGATTTCGGAGGCCCGCAAGGGCATCATCGCCAACCCGAACTGCACGACGATGGCAGCGATGCCCGTTCTGCGGCCCCTGAGCGACGAGGCGGGCCTGCGGCGGCTCATCGTGAGTTCCTACCAAGCCGTCTCGGGGAGCGGTCTGGCGGGCGTCAGTGAACTAGAAGGCCAGGTGCGCGCTGCGATCACCCAGGACATCACGATGTTGACTCACGATGGCTCGGTCATTTCGCTACCGGATCCGCGCAAGTATGTGCGTCCGATCGCCTTCAACGTCATCCCAATCGCTGGGAGTTTCGTTGACGATGGATCACTCGAAACCGACGAGGAGCAAAAGCTTCGCAATGAGAGCCGCAAGATCCTCGGCCTGCCCGACTTGCTCGTCTCGGGAACCTGCGTGAGAGTGCCCGTCTTCACTGGGCACTCGCTGTCGATCAATGCGGAATTCGATCGGCCCATCTCAGTCGAGCGGGCGTTGGAATTGCTCGCAGTGGCGCCGGGGGTCGAGGTCGTCGACGTGCCGAACCCGCTGCAAGCCGCCGGTGCCGATGCGTCATTCGTTGGCAGGGTGCGTCAGGATCCCTCGGTCCCAGGCGGGCGCGGGCTGGCGCTGTTCGTGAGTAATGACAACCTGCGCAAGGGCGCGGCCCTCAATGCGGTGCAGATCGCCGAACTCGTCCTCGCGACGCTGTAGTCGGATGTTGCGGCCGCCTCAGAGGGTTGGTGGCTGGTAGCCGAAGGCGTGGTAGTCGCCCGCATAGGCGTGCGTGACCCTGCCGAGAATTGCTGGGGTGAAATAGTCGTTGATCCGCGAGCCTGCCTGGGTGGAGTTGCGGCAGTAGAACTGCTCCTGCAGTCCGGCGACCCCGGTGAGTTCGGCAACGCGATCCCACGAGTTATCGAGTTCCTCGAGGTGAATGACCGCGTCGTAATCGACGATCCCGTACCCGATCTGGTCGACCTGCCGCCGCCAATGTGGGTCTTGATCCCGTGATTCCTGGGCTGACACCACCTCGATGAAATCGGCGAAGCTGATGTCTTGGGCGAGTTCAGGAGCCTCGTCGCGGTCGCGCAGGGCGGCGAGGATGGGATCGCTCTGCTGGAGTCCCTGACGGATCTTCTCAAGGTAGCCAGACAGTAGGCGCGACGCTGGCTCGCGTACCACCGTGAACCGGGACCATTTGCGCCCCCGCAGGGCCTCCTCGAGGAGATCAGGCGGCAATTGAAAGGGCTTGACGAACGGGGTGGCCTTGCTGCGGTCATGAGGATTCTCCTGGACTCGCAGGACGGCGGCCGTGCTTTGCCGGGCCGCCTCCAGTCCGCCGAGGGTCGCCTTCATTGTCCCGCAGCCGGCCTTGGGGACCTCGATGTAGACGTAGCGGTTGACGAGGGAGATGTGGGTGTGAAGGTTCACCGAACGCCAGCCCATGGACTTGACGTAGGCGCGGGTGGTTTTGCCGAGATCACTCGGTGCCGGTCGTCGATCGATACTCACCGCGCAACCCCTGCCTCTGCCATCCGTACGAGCACTACGGAGTCGGGGGCCGACGTGTTCATCGGCCCCCGACCACTCGTCGGGGTGGCGGGCTTCGAACCCACGGCCTCTTCGTCCCGAACGAAGCGCGCTACCAAGCTGCGCCACACCCCGAAGGACGTGCCGAGCCTAACGGACAACGAATTCGTGCCCTGCATCGGGAAGGCTGGAACGAATCGGGGAGGCGGTGCCACAATGCTGCCGTGATGAGTGCGCCCGGGCTTCTGCGGCATCCCGTTCTCCAGGCCGCCTTCGTGGTGCCCGATCTAGACGAGGGCGTCGAGCACTGGGCGAGGGTGATGGGGGCGGGACCCTTCGTCGTCATGCGCAACTTCGTCGGAACCGACCTGACCTACCGCGGGCAGCCGAGCGTGACCGCCGTCGATTATGCCTTTGGCCAGTGTGGCGATGTCCAGGTTCAGCTCATCGCCCAGCCGGGCCCGGGTTCGTCGATCTACCGCGACATGTACGGGCCGGGCGAGGGGGGTTTCCACCACATGTGTGCGCTCGTTCCGCCCGATGACTGGGATCGTCAGGTGGCGGCCTTCGCCGATGCGGGTTACCCACTTGCCGCGTCGCTCATGACCTCAGCCCCGGCCGTTTATTTCGACTGCCGCGCTGACCTCGGGTGCTTCGTCGAGCTCTACGGGCGCACCGAGCGTTCTGTCAGCTTCTTCGCGCACCTGAGGGCCATGCACGAGACCTGGGACGGAGTCACCGACCCGGTGCGCGAACGTGCCGCGAACGACATCCCAACACCTAACTAGGAGCCATCATGCCCATGCCTTTTGACGTTATTCCGCTTGCGACCGTCCGCGTCACCCGTGGCGACATCCACCGGCTTGGCGAGACGCCGTTTGGCCGGCGCGTTATCGGCGGTATCTCCAATGGTCGATGGGAGGGTGAGCGGCTGAGCGCAACCATCATCGGCCCCGGCGGAGACTGGGCGATCCCATCCTCGGGTCAGATCATGATCCTCGATGTCCGCCAGTTGCTCCAGACCGACGATGGTGCACTCATTTACGTGAGCTACCACGGCCGGTGCGATCGGGATCGCGGTACCTACACGGTCGCCCCGACATTCGAGACGGCCGATGAGCGGTACGGCTGGCTGAATGCAGTGCAGGCGGTGGGCCAGGGGCGCAACGACGGCGATGACATCGTCTACGAGATGTTCGAGATTCGGTAGCGCAGGGCGGGACGGTGTGATCAGGTGCGCGGCGCGATGGTGAGCAGGGTTGCCTCGGGCGGGCAGGCGATGCGGAATGGCGCGAACGGCGAGGTCCCGAGCCCCGCAGAGACGTGGAGTGCTGCCGTGTGACGGCTGCCAAGGGCCCGGTGTGTTGAGAGACCTCGGGATCTGGCTCGATCGATGTCGCAGTTCGTGACGAGTGCCCCAAAACCGGGTATGCGCAGTTGGCCGCCGTGGGTGTGCCCGGCAAGGACGAGGTCGGCGCCGTCGGCGGCCATGCCATCGAGAACCCGCAGGTATGGAGCATGAGTGACCCCTAGTCGGAGGTCGGCCGAGGGGTCGAACGCGCCAGCGATGTCGGCGTAGCGATCTCGGCTGATGTGCGGGTCATCGACGCCCCGGAGGTCGACGCTGCGTCCGGCAATGACGAGGGTTCCTCTGGTGTTATTCAGATGCGACCAGCCGCCGTCGACGAGTCCGTCGACGAGGTCGCTCCACGGGAGCATCGCCCGGCGGGGCTCGAGTTGCGAGGGTCCGGCGAGGTACTTGGTGGGATTGATCATTCGGGGTTCGTAGTAGTCGTTGCTTCCGAGGACGAAGGCGCCGGGGAGATCGAACAGAGGTTCGAGGGTGTCGAGGACGTGTGGGACTGCGTCTTGGTGCGACATGAAATCGCCGGTGGCGATGACGGCATCCGGTTGCAGTTCGCGCAGGGAGCGCACCCACGACTGCTTGCCGACTTGCCCTGGCACGAGGTGAAGATCCGAGAGATGAAGGATCGTCAGTGGTGCCTGCCCCACCGGCAGTGCCGAGACTGTTGCCCGGCGGAGGGTGTACTGCTGAGCCTCCCAGCGGGCGTAGGTGAGCCCCGCTGCACCGGCGGCCACCAGGCCGGCGGTACCGAGGAGCATTTTCGATGAGCTCTGCACGGTCGTATGCTCCCACGGCCCAACTGCCAGCATCTACGTGATGATGATCCTCTTCGTGTCGCCCTTATCGAATGCAACGTCAACGAGATCAACATCACCCTTCAACTCGTACTTGA
The DNA here is from genome assembly GCA_945877545.1 of Bifidobacterium breve. Classification (GTDB taxonomy): domain Bacteria; phylum Actinomycetota; class Actinomycetes; order S36-B12; family S36-B12; genus WLND01. The sequence goes on from CAMCSO010000082.1 coordinate 7,905, forward strand.
TCCGCTCACCTCGGACTGAACCTCCACCGCGGATGGCACCGCCGAGGAAGCCCCAGACCCCATCGTTAGCGGAGGACCCCCCAACATGAGACGGGGTGAATGGCTGGAATGAAATGACAAACGGGAACCTCTTGATCTCGCCCTCCGATGATTCAAAAGGCACCTCGTCTTTGGTGTTTCCGAGCCGAGTTGCTTTGGATTTTGAATCCCAGTAATCAACAGTGCGCTTCTGCATGGAGTCGTATCCCCCAGCGGCGTTACCACGTTCCACTCACGCGAGACACGACCGGGCAAGGTGCCCCCTCAACCCCGGGAACGGCGGTGTTCCTGCACCCCGGTCCTGCTACCCATCACCCGGGGCTCATTCTAACGAGGTGTCGTCAGGGGTTCACTTGCGTTCACCCACCGGTCTTCTCCTCACCTGTGGTCCCCGGACGGATCGGGCGCCCTTGGGGTTGAACCCTGAGCTTCGCACCCCGCCGTTACCAGCGACGCACGTCAGAGCGGAGACGAGTCTTGAACACTGACTCGGGGCTACGTCATCATTAACGATCCTCCAATCGACGAGGCCACTCAACACAAGCGACTTTGTGTCGCACCACCTGCGGGATGTCCTTCGCTCTTGCCGGAATGGACCCGTAGACAAGTCCGATTCTCCAGCAATCGCATGAACATTTCGCGTTTCAACTCACCTTCATGACACCCCGATTACATCGACGATCGATGGATTCAGGCTTAGCCACAGATCGAAAGCCGGACCGGTACGTTTGGAGCTAGGAGTGGGGCTGAGCACCTTGAATCCACAGCAACATGCGATAGTCATTCGCCTAAACCCGTTGTAGCGCAATGACTATCGAGTGGGTTGCCGGGGATCGAAACCCCGAACCTACGGATTAGAGCCTGCGAAGCGCCCTCGTGGCTGAGGGTGAATCACAGCAATACCAACACCTTTCGTACCGCTGAGATTCACCCAGGCGCACCCAGGCTCAGACGGAAAGGGCCAGGCTCGTTCACGATTCTTCGTGGGTCGAGCGGGCCGGCCTGGGGGACCGCCGCCGTCTTTGTCCGGCCGGGTCGTGTGCCGGTGGAGCGGAGTCAACGTCGGGGCCCGACCCCATCAGGGCTGTCAGCCGAGCCATCCAAGCCAGCGACGTGGTTGTCACACCTATTGCGTGGACGCTACATTAGTGTCATGCCGCTGGTAGGGGTCTCCGAGGCCTCGCGCTCGCTGGCGGTCAGTCCTCAGCGGGTGCGAGCGATGCTGGCCGCCGGGCAGCTGTCGGGCAGGAAGCTCGAGGGGGTCTGGCTCATCGACCTTCCCCTGCAGCGCGACGCCAGGCTGAGGCCACGCCGTCGACCGATGTCCGCTCCTCAGGCGTGGCGCGCCCTGGCGCTCCTGTCGGGCCTGGAGATCGACCTCGACCCCTCGAACAGGTCGCACCTGCGTGCCCGGCTGCGCAGCGCGCTGGCCCGCGACCGCCATGATCCGCTCAGCCTGGCCGGGCTCCTGCGTGCCTGGATGCGAGACCGCGCCGAGCCCCGCCGGTTCCACGTGCCGGACGTGCCGCACGCCAGGCTCCGCAGCGACGCCCACCTGATCCCGTCGGGAGGCAGCCACCCTGACTCCCCCGTGCGGGACGCCCACCTCTTCGAGGCTTACGTCGACCGCGCCCACCTGGACGACGTCATCCGGCGGAACTCAATGGTCCCCGCACAAGACGGCAACGTCCTGCTCCGGGTCGTGTCCGAGCTGGAGGGCCTGCGCTGGATCCAGACGGGACTGCTGCCGTGGGCCGCCATTGCCGCAGACCTCGCCGAGCACGATGACTCGCGGTCCATCACGGCAGCGGGTCAGATGATCGCCGGAACGTCGGTATGACCGAGAGCCTCAGCCCCTTCGGCGCGGCAGTCACGCAGCTCGTCTCCCACTGGACCGGCAAGAAGGCTCACTCCGTCCGCAACGAGGTCCTCGGCCTGGTCCTCGAACAGAGCGCCGCGGCGCAGACCACGCCCGCCACGATCGATGAGGTCGCCGCCCTCGTCGCACGGCACGGCCTTGGTGACGGGCTGACGACGCGCCCCGGGGAGCAGCCCAGCGTTGCCGAGGCCCTGGCATGCCAGGAGATCCTCACTGCCCGCGGCGTCGGACCATTCCACGTTCCGCGAGTCAGGATCACCGTGCCCGACCTGCTTGACTTCGACCAGGAGGGATGGCTCACCCTCCTCGACCTGTTCGACCACGTCCCACGCCACTGGGCACTGGTGGGCGGGCAGATGATCCACCTGCACTGCTGGCAGAGAGGAAGGCCAGCGCCCCGCGTCACCACTGACGCGGACCTCATCATGGACATCCGAGCGAAGAGGACAGTGCTCACCACCGTCACCGCGTTCCTTCAGGACCGCGGCTTCCGGGAGGACGGCCGCAGTCCCACGAACGTGGGTCACCGCTGGAAACGCGATCGCCTGTCCTTCGACGTCCTCCTCCCCGAGGGCCTCAGCCAGGCCGGCGCGCGGACCTCCACCGTGACCGGCGCCCGGACCCTCCAGGTCCCCGGAGGAACGCAGGCGATCGATCGCGCGCAGAGCATCGAAGTCGACGTCGCTGGACGAGTCGGCA
>CAMCSO010000083.1 GCA_945877545.1 Bifidobacterium breve
CAACCTGGCCTCGCGGGCGACCGCCATGGTGAATAAGTATTGCGACGGAAGGCTTCCCGCGGCTGGAGCGCTCACCGCAGCCGAAGAAATGCTTTGCGCGCAGCTTGCAGAGGTCACCGAGCAGGCCGACACCGCCATTGTCGCCCTCGATTTCTCCACTGGGATCGTGGCAGTAAAGCAGTTCATCGACGCCGTGAACCTGTATGTCACCGAGCAGGCACCCTGGGTGCTCGCGAAGGACCCAGCCAACGAGGTGCGGCTGCACACTGTCCTCAACTCGATCTGCGAGTGCCTTCGCGGCATCGCTGTGCTCTACTACCCGCTCATGCCGAAGGCGATGGAGTCGCTCTGGTCCCAACTTGGAGCCGGTGAGGCGATCGGCGCGATAGCCGATCAGCGCATCGACTCCGTGGGCATCTGGGGGCAATTGCCGGCAGGCTCCGTCGTGACGAAGGGCGAGTCGCTCTTCCCCCGCCTCGACGACGCGGCTTGACCGTGTCCAATCCGACGATCGTCCAACCGCCGCCGGCCCTCGTGCGGCCTGTCATCGACACGCACTGCCATATCGACATGCAGGAGCGGGGTCGCGACGGCAGCGAACCGCAGCCCCCCGATGAGCTCATTGCGCTGGCGGCGTCCGTCGGGGTAACGAAACTCGTCCAGATCGGGTGCGATGTCGCGTCGGCGCGTTGGTCGGTTGAGATGGCCAGGACGAGGCCCGACGTCATCGTCGGCGTTGCCCTGCATCCGAATGAGGCACCTCGGCTCTTCGAATCCGGCGGCCAGCAGGAACTCGATGCTGCGTATGAGGCCATCGCCGATCTCGCTGGAGACCCGGTCGTTCGTGCGGTGGGTGAGACCGGGCTCGACTACTTCAGGACTGAGGGTGCCCTGCGGGAGGTCCAACAGGCCTCCTTCCGATGGCATATCGAGCTCGCGAAGTCCGTCGGCAAGACCCTCGTCATCCACGATCGTGATGCCCACGACGATGTCATCGCCGTGCTCACCGAGCAGGGCGCGCCCGACACCGTTGTCTTCCATTGCTTCAGCGGTGATGCCGCGATGGCCCGAGTGTGCTCGGAGCAGGGTTGGTACATGTCCTTCGCAGGGGTCGTCACCTTCAAGAACAACGATTCACTGCGTGAGGCGCTCGCGGTCGTCCCCGATAACCTCGTCCTCGTCGAGACTGACTCCCCGTACCTGACTCCGGTGCCGCACCGGGGAAAGCCCAATGGCTCGTACCTCATGCCGCTCACAGTCCGATGCATTGCGGAGGTGCGCGGCATTGATGAGAACGCTGCAGCGACCCTGCTGTGGGATAACGCGCAGCGGGCGTTCGGCGAGTGGTAGCCAAGGGCCTCGGTGAGGCCTCGCCAAGCGACTCCGGCGAACTGCTCGGGGCCCGGGAGATTCGCGAGCTGGCCGAACGGCTTGGTGTGCGCCCGACCAAGCGATTGGGCCAGAACTTCGTCATCGACCCGAACACCGTGCAGCGCATCGTGCGGGCGGCGGCGCTACCGCAGGGGGCCCGAGTTCTCGAGGTTGGTCCTGGGCTTGGCAGCCTTACCCTTGCGCTTCTGCAGCAGGGACACGAGGTGGTTGCGGTTGAGATCGACGAGATTCTCGCTGAGCAACTGCCGCTGACGGTGGCCGAGCATCAACCGGCGAACGCGCGCAACCTCACCGTCATTGTGGCCGATGCCTTGCAGATCCACGAGCTGCCGCGTCCGGTCGACGCCCTCGTCGCGAACCTGCCCTACAACGTCGCCGTTCCGGTGCTCCTCACCCTCCTTGAGCGTCTTCCGTCTCTGCAGTCGGCGCTCGTCATGGTGCAAAAGGAGGTGGCCGAGCGGCTGGCCGCCGCGCCCGGGTCGAAGGTCTACGGCGTTCCGAGCGTGAAAGCGCGATGGTATGGCGGCGTCGCTTATGCCGGCAATGTCTCCCCCCGGGTGTTTTGGCCTGAACCGAATGTCGACTCGGGACTCGTTCGCATCGAGCGAACGCAGCGGCCGGATGGTCGATCTGGCCGCGAGCAGGTCTTCTCGGTGATCGATGCGGCGTTCGCCCAGCGTCGCAAGTCGCTGCGGGGCGCTCTCGCCGGTCTCGCTGGCTCGGCTGCCGCGTCCGAACACTCACTTCGCGAGGCGGGCATCGATCCCCGAACTCGGGGGGAAGAGCTGTCGATTGATGACTTCGTGCGGCTGAGCGATGCTTTCCACTTTGGAACGAAGGAGCAAACTCGGCCCGAAAGCCAATAGCCTTTGAACATGGCGTCCGCATCGGTGACCGTGAGGGTCCCTGCGAAGGTGAACCTGCAGCTGTCGGTTGGCCCCCCGCGCCCTGATGGCTTCCATGAGCTGGCCACGGTGTTCCATGCAGTGAGCCTCTTTGACGATGTCGTTGCCCGCCGGGTCGAACCGGGGGCAGGGATTTCCCTGACCATCTCGGGCGAGGGGGCGACCTTCCTCCCGACGGACCGGACAAATCTCGCATGGGCGGCGGCGGAGCTGATGGCCGATCGAGCAGGGGTCGCGGCTGATGTCGCGATCCATCTCAACAAGGGCATCCCGGTCGCGGGCGGCATGGCGGGCGGGAGCGCTGACGCAGCGGGAGCCCTTGTCGCGTGCGACCAGTTGTGGCAGCTTGGGACCTCGCGCTCGGAGCTCATGGAGCTCGCTGCCCAACTCGGATCCGATGTGCCCTTCGCGCTGCACGGGGGCACCGCCATCGGCACTGGCCGAGGCGAGCAGCTCATGTCGGTGCTTGCACGAGGCACGTTCCAGTGGGTATTTGCCCTCGCGGAGGGTGGGCTGTCGACACCGGCCGTATACGCGGAGTGTGACCGCCTGCGCGGCGGCGGAATCGTTCGTGAACCTTACATCTCCGACAACCTCATGCAGGCACTCCGCGCGGGGGACTCGGTGCTGCTCGGCAAGGCGCTCCATAACGACCTGCAGCCAGCGGCGCTTTCTCTGCGCCCTAGCCTTCGCAACGTCCTCGAACTCAGTGATGACTATGGCGCGCTCGGCGGAATTGTCTCAGGCAGTGGGCCGACATGTGCGTTCATCGCGAACGATGATGATCAGTCGCTCGACCTTGCGGTCTCGCTGACAGCCGCGGGCGTGTGCCGGACGGTCAAGCGCGCGGTCGGGCCGGTGCCGGGCGCCAGGATTATCGGATGACCCCGCAGCGGGTCGCCCTCGTCACTGGTGGGGGAAGCGGGATCGGCGCTGCGGTGGCCCGTCGCGCTGCGAGTGAAGGCTGGACCGTCGTCATCACCGGTCGGCGCCCAGAAGCGTTGGCTCGCGTTGCTGATGGGGCCGTCTCCATCCATGGGATTTCCGCTGATGTCGCAGAGCCTGATGCGGTTCGGCGGTTGGTTTCTGACACAGTTGAGCGCTTCGGCCGGCTCGATGCGGTCGTGGCAAGCGCAGGCACGATGGTGGTGGGCTCAGTCGCCGATACGAGTCTTGATGAATGGAATGCAGCGCTGCGGATCAATCTCACCGGCGCATTCATGCTTGCGCATGAGGTGATTGCGCACCTGCGCGCGACCAGCGGATCCTTCGTCGGAATCGGCTCGATTGCGGGCCTGCGTGCACCGCGCGAGGCGAGTGCGTACGCAGTCTCCAAGGCCGCTCTCGGGATGCTTATTCAGACGATTGCAGTCGACGAGGCTCAGCATGGGGTGCGAGCCAATTGCGTGAATCCGGGATGGGTGCGCACAGAGATGGCGGATGCAGAGATGGCCGAGTTCGGCGACTCCCTCGGCATTTCGCCCGATCATGCCTACGCCGCAGTCACATCGCTGGTTCCGCAAGGTCGGCCAGCCGAACCGGATGAGATCGCCGGCGCTGTGATGTGGCTCATGGGCCCTGACTCGACGTACGTGAATGGAGCTGGGATTACCGTTGATGGAGGCACGACGATTGTGGATCCGGGGTCGGTGCCCTTCCACTTCGATGTGACGCGGCGCAGCTAATCATCCGTCAAACTCTGTGGTGAACGGCTCGAAGTGATCCCAGGTGCGAACGTCCTCACCGACTCGCTGAACCGCGAAGAGGTTCTCGCACCCGGTTTGGACCTCGGCGAAATCCGATCGGTTGGAGCGGACGAATCCCGCGATTGACGCGATGCCTGGGAGCCACATGTCGTGCAGAACGATCACTCCGCCCATCGGACACATCTGCGCGGCCAACGTGAAATCGACAAGAACATCATCGAATCGGTGAAAGCCGTCAATGAAGGTTAGGTCGAAGACGCGACCCGCCTTCAGAAGGCCGGCCAGCGCAATGTCCGAGCGCTCGTGAATGCAATGAAATGACGAGTCAGAGAGCCACGGGCTCGTGGCCACCAAATCCATGGCCGTAGTGATGCCGATCCCGTTCCAGTCACTGAACTGAAACGGGTCGATGGCGTCATGTGAGACGGCCTCGGGCTGCTGCCTGTTGGCGAGGGCGGCAAGCAGGTAGGCAGTCGAGAAGCCGTACCCGAGGCCCACCTCAAGGGTGCGGGTCGCGGCCACCTGCGCGACCAAGTGCACGAGGGCTACGCCCTCTACAGGTGAGATCCTCGTTGTCGCATCGATCTGATGCCGCGTTCCATCAACACCGAGTTGCGGTTCGCCTGCATGGAGCGATGCGAGGCGCTCACGAAAGAGTGTGCTCATCAGAGAACTGGCGCGGCCATCTGGCACCATCGAGGGCACCTACGAGTTAAACGGCCTCGCCGACCATTGGGTCGGAGGAAGTTGACCTTCCACCAGCCACCTGTGTGAGTTCTTCGTCGGTGAGCAATTCGTCCTGCGGGTCTTGCGGAGTATTGCCTTGCTCAGCCATGGTTCCTCCGTCGTCTTGGTGGACATGCGATTCTCATAGCAGTGTAGGCCCGTCCCGTTGGAGTGTCCATCAGATTCACGAGCAAGGCCCAGCCATGACCGCCGGGCCAGCAAGGGGAGCTGGTCGTCGACCGTGCCGAATGTCGCCCGGACGAACTGGGTCGATCGTGGCGAACATCGTTCCCGATCCGACATGGACGCCACGGTACTCGCCTTCAGTCCTCGGCCCAGCAGAACTGCCACCAGTACGGTTGGCCATTCGGCTCCCACGCAATGACGACCTCGAGCTCCGCATCGGAAAGTTGCCACGTCGCTGATCGCGCCTTGTATCGAACGAGATCGCCCACGGTGACGTCGAAGCCGAGCCCCCGTGCCAACTCGGCGGCCGCAACCGGGTCACTCGAGCGCAGTCGTTGCCTCAAGGCTGAATCTGCGCCGACTCGCCGCAGGAATGCGTTGACCTGCGGAGCCGTCAAGGCTCGGTCCTCCGTTGGGAGAACAGCCAGGTGGCTACCTCCTCGGAGTAGTAGGCGATGTCCCAGACGTCATGACCGAAGCCGACAAGCTCGGTGTATCGCACGGGTGCACCAACGGCCTTCAGCTCGGCTGCGACCTCCCGGGCGTCGGCGACATCAAAGACGGGATCGTCATCGCCGTGGAAGATCCACAGCGGGATTTGTTCGAGCCGCCCAGCTAGTGCGCGGTGCGGGTGTACTTCGTCATCCGGGACGATGGGATCCGGATCGTGCACTCTGTGCCCGCCCGGTCCCATCGGCCGAATGAAGCCGGCCACGATGAGGCCGGCAGCGAAGAGCCCGGCATGCCGGTACAGGGCATGCCACGCAGCCTTCGCGCCAGTGGAGACCCCGGTGACGTAGATCCGCCCGGTATCGATGGCAAACTCATTCGTGACGAGCTCGAGTACCTCGACCGCGTGATCGACGTCCGAGGAGCCCCAGACCTGCTTACGTGAACGGCACTGGGGGAAGACCACGAGGCCGGGATAGGCAGCGGCATTGCGCCTGATCGCACTGCCGAGCTGATACTCGGTCGTCAGCAGGCCATCCTGACCGCCCTCACCAGCTCCGTGCAGGAACAGGATCACCGGCCACAGTCGCGTGGGTTCATAGTCAGACGGGACGTACACGCAGTAGCGGCGGTCGTCTCCGTCGATGCCGCGATTAAGGAATCCCTTTTCGACCTTGAGCTTTTCTGCCATCTTCCCTCCGGCCTAGGTGCCGAATGTGGCGATGAGTGGATGTCCGGGCTGTGCGTGGAGGATGCCATTGATCGCGAGGCCCTTGAAACTGCAATCGGTGACCCGGGCATCGATGACGAACTGGAGAATCTCCTGCCACTGAGCATCGGTCGTGAGCGAGCAGGTGGTGAGTTCGTTCCTCGTCACAGCATCCCGCAGGAGCCGCTCACAGGTCCAGCCAGAGTCGTACTCCCAAACCCTCCCGTTGTAGTCCGGAACTGAGTTGACGTATGCCCAGGTGCGATCAAGGAGTTCCGGGTCAACAAGGTAGTCGGTAGCACGTGTGTCGATCACGTAGAAGGTGGTCTGAGGGTAAAGGAATTCCCCGTCGAAACGTGCGCGATCGAACCCGTGCGCAGCGAGGGAGTCGTATGACACGGCATTGATGAAGTAGAACTGGGCCGGCTCGATGAGGATGTCGAAGGCAGCTTCGTCGATGATGATGTCGTGGGCGCTCTTGCACAACAGGTCTCGTCCGCTCGACTTGCAGTAGTCGAAGAGTAGGTTGTCCAAGTCGCTCGTTCCGATCGAGTGGCCCCGATTTGCGGGTGAATCGAGCAGGACGACATCGGGGAAGCGTGAACGCCACAGGGAAGCGTGGTCTGCCTTCAGGGACTCCACGTCGCCACTGAAGTTGGCGGCGATGACGAGCCCTGTGAACTCGCGCAGCAGTGACTCATTTCGGTCAATCCCCTTATCGATCTCGTGCAGGTCTGATGCTGAGCCGACATGGCCGGTCGAGCCGTAGGTGCAGGCTCGAAGTACGTCACCGAAGCGCACGCGCCCGTCAGCGGCTTGGAGCATTGCAGCTAACCCCCGACAACGGTGGGGACGTTGGAAATGCCCACGGCAGGCACGGACTTCTGGCCCTCCAACGTGGCATCGATGCCGAAGCGGCGCCTGTCACCGATCCAGTTCCTCGTTCCCCGCTCCCCGATTGTCCGGCCGGGGAAGCACATGGACACGTGTCCGACATGCAAGAACAAACTCGGCACGCTCACCGCATAATCACATCTATCCTTGCCATGCGATGCAACGAGCAAAGAGAGACGGATATCGCTGCAGTTTCGGCCGTCGTCGCCATAGGTGAGCTTGTGGACGCGAATCCCGATGGCCTGCTCGACCTCCGGAGAGAACCAATCGACCCGTGCAACCATGCGTACGATGTCGATATGGATGAGCAGGGCTTGGTTTCCCCACCAGCCTCGGCCATCACAGCCCATCGCATCGAACCGGTACGTGCCTGCGGGGGAGAACTCAGGTACCTCGCGCATGTCGCAGAAACTGATGATCCCGACTCCGTCAGGAAAGTAGGTTGCGGCGATGCGCGCGGGCGCCTCCTCGTCCATCCTGAGGTCGTCTTCGAGGAACAGCACATGACCACCGGATTCGCCCGCTCGCATGAGGGCCCGACGGGTGGACTCGGCGGCTCCTTGGTTGTCCCTGTCCTCGACAACAATTGCCGGATGGAATCCCGGCTGGTCCGAAAGTGCCTGAACGATCGCGGTCACACAGTCGCGATCTCGTCCCGGCACGGTCAGGATCACCGGCTGGATCCAAGCGCGGTCGGCAGCACGATCAAGCACCCTGCCGAGAATACCCCAGCCTGCGTGTCGCTCGCCGAGCCTAGGCGCTGTTCGTGACAGCGGCGTCCCTTGCCTTCTACCTCCCAGACGGCAAAATCACGGCGCCAGCGAAACCATACGGACGGCACGTGGCCAATGCAGGGACATACCGCGCGCTGGCACAGTCCGGCCGCTGGGAGCACCTGCATGTGCTGAGCAATGAACCCCTCGTTGTCCGGGAGATCGCGTATGAACTAGGTCTGGTCGACGATGCGGTGGGGATCACAACTGGTCCGCTGATGTCGACTGCAGGACCCGTGGAGTCGGGAATCCTCCTTTCGGGGCAGGCGTACCTCAGCCAGCCGGCCTGGATTCGTCGCCACGCTAGGCGTGATGTTGACTACAGCATTGTGGGCACCGTCTTTGCCTTCTCTTCCCCCACCCACCGTGAGCTCATGATGCACTCGTTGCTGGCACCGATGCAGGAGTGGGATGCCATCATCTGCTCCTCCCCCTCGCTACGTCGCACCGTGCTGGACACGATCGACGCATGGGAGTCTTACCTTCGCCAGCGCCTCGGAGGCAGTGCACGGCTGCCCCGTCCACAACTGCCAATCATCGGCTTCGGCAGCGACGTCGACCGAATCGTGAGCAAGGCAGCTGACGGTTCGGCTCGATCCCGCTTGAGAGCACGGCTGAACATCGAACCCGACGACGTCATGGTCTTCTCCCTTGGTCGCCTGTCGCACGTCGACAAGGCATTTCCGCAGGCGATGTTCAAGGCTGTCCAGGTTGCGTACGAGTCAACCGCAGTTGGCATGCATCTGGTCATGGCCGGCTGGTTTGCGCAGGGCGAGGAGGATCGGGCTCGCTATCTGGAGGCTGTGGGGCGCTACTGCCCGGACGTGCCGGTCACCTTCATCGATGGCAGTGACCAGGCGGCCATCGGCGAATGCTGGGCAGGTGCAGACGCCTTCTTGCTCCTCTCAGACACCATAATTGAGACCTTCGGCCAGGCGCTTGTTGAAGCCATGTCGGCAGGGCTCCCGCTCGTGGTGAGCGACTGGGACGGGTATCGGTCGATCGTTCGCGATGGAGTCGATGGCTTTCTCGTCCCAACAATGGGAGCATCCCCCGGTCCTATCGGTGAGGCTATGGCGATGCTGGAGTACGTCGGAGCGACGGGTTATTCCGGCTACTCGGGAGCAGTCTCTGCACACACGGCGGTCGACGTCGCAGTTGCGGGGAGTGCGCTCGCTCGCCTCGCCGTTTCGCCCGCACTTCGTCGGTCCATGGGCGCGGCCGGTCTATCACGAGCGCGAGAGCAGTTCGATTGGCCGGTGATCGTCGAGCAATACGCGCAGCTCTTCGATGAACTCATCGCTCGTCGGGGTGCGACGATCGCATCCATCGCGGATGCGTCACTCAATCCGCTGCGGGATGACCCCTTCAGCACCTTTGGAGCGTTGCCGACCCTGGTCATGTCCGACCGGGTGCGGATCAGGCGCGGGCCGATGGACCCGCCTGACGAGAGCGTCTGGCTGGACACTGCGTTTCCGGGGCCTCGCGGCACCAATGAAGAGGCTCGAGCGATCCTCGCAAGTCTCGATGTAGTCGAAGACGTCACGGTTCGAGACGTGGTGGCCGGGTTCCCAACTGGTCGACGCGCCTTCGTTCGAATGACCATCTCCTGGCTCGCCAAGGCCGGGGCGATCGCTTGGAAACCAGCAGCGCGTGGTGAGGGCAACCATGAGTAGGCGCGGCTGATTATTCGTCGAACTCTGTAGTGAGGGTGCGCAGCGCGGTTGCGAGGGAGGCCTGCTCAGGGGCTGGTAGGGCCGCGAGGATGATCCGCTCGCGCTCGAGTAGGTCGGTGAGGGCGCTGTCGACCTCGCGCTTGCCGGCTTCCGTGAGCACGACGCTCACGCCCCGCCGGTCCAGCGGGTCGCGCTCGCGGCGTACCAGCCCGCGGTCCTCGAGTCGATCGACCCGGTTCGTCATCGTGCCGCTCGTCACGAGTGTCTGCGCACCGATCTGTCCGGGGGAGAGCGCGTAGGGCCGGCCGGCGCGGCGGAGTGCGGCGAGGACGTCGAACTCCCAGGTCTCCAGCCCCACGGCATGAAAGGCGGCCCGTCGTGCGAGATCAAGGTGACGTGCGAGACGGCTCACCCTGCTGAGGACCTCGAGGGGAGTGACGTCGAGGTCGGGTCGCTCGCGGCGCCACGCGGCGATGAGTTGATCGACTTCATCGCTCACGCGTCGATCGTACGTCAAGAGTCTTGATGGCGAGATTCTTTTCAGCCGAAGGATTCCTGGTCAGGCGAATATTCGGTCTTGATGAAGACTCTGTCAGCGTTGTGCTGGATCGCCTTTTGGCTCTGGGCAATGGGCTACGTTGCTGTCATGAAGCCTCGCGCGAATCGGTTCACGGGCACCGCCCGTGCTGGCCGCGGCGTGCTTCTCGGGACTGCTGTCGTCCTCCTCACCGTCCTCGGCCATACGGCGAGTGGAACGTGGAGCGCCAACGACACGATGTCACTTGTCCTCCTCTGGCCGCTGGCTGTCGCGCTGAGTGCGGTTGCGGCCGATCGCCGGCGTTCGGCCGTTTGGCTTTTCATGTTCGCCGTTGGCATGCAGGCGCTCTTCCACATTCTGCTGTCCATTGCCTCTGCCCATGGGCCGCATACCGCTCAGGGCTGGCCGTCGGCGACGATGGTAGCCGGACACCTTGGTGCCGCGGCAGTCACGGCGCTGCTCCTCGCGCAGGGTGATCGACTCCTGCACGCTTGGCTGAA
>CAMCSO010000084.1 GCA_945877545.1 Bifidobacterium breve
TGACGCCCGCAGGGCATTAACCGCCCACGAGGCTGCTGCCGCAGGAGTCCGGTCCCAGGCCAAAGATGCCCGGCCATTACTTGAGGTCGAGAATCTAGAACGGGCTGTCCAGCATGCAGCGCTCCGCTATGACAAGGACGGCGACCAGCACTACGACGTCGTGAGCGCCTTCATCAAGAGCGTGCGGGGGAGTGACCCCGACGCCGCGATTCACTATCTCGCGCGCATGCTGGAGGCGGGGGAGGATCCGCGGTTCGTCGCGAGGCGGCTGATGATTCTGGCGAGCGAGGATATTGGGATGGCTGAGCCCTCGGTTCTTCAGACCGCTGTGGCGGCGGCGCAGGCCGTGGCGCTGATCGGCATGCCGGAGGCCCAGATCATCTTGGCCCACGCGACCCTGCATGCAACGCTCGCACCGAAGTCCAATGCCGTTGTCCTCGCGATCAGCGCCGCAGTGGCCGACGTGCGCCGTGGCAGAGTCGAAGCCGTGCCCCCGTGGCTGCGCGATGCCCACTATCAGGGGGCGGCGTCCCTCGGGCATGGCAAGGGCTACGTGTACCCACATGACGTGCCCGGTGGCGTGGCCACTCAGCAGTACCTCCCTGACATGCTCGCCGGCGCCTTGTACTACCACCCAACCTCGCACGGCGCGGAGGCTGCATGGGGCCAGATCGCCGAGCGACTCGGAGAGGCCCGCAGGGGTGAGCGGCTAGGCTTGACAGCACCGTCGGAATCGGCGGTGGCCCCCTCATCACAGGAGAACACACCGTGAGCAGGTTGTTTTGGATGGCAGTCGGCGCCGCCGGAGGGATCTACGTTTACCGCAACGGCGCCCGCTTGGCAGCCGATGCCCGTGACAGGGGCGTCCTTGCTGTCGCGCAGGACATTGCCGGCTCGGCCAGCGCCACCGTAGCCACCGTGCGCGGGCTCCTCGGCCAGGCAGGTTCGTCGATGCCGGCCGATCCGTCTCGCGCCACGCCCACGTGGCCAGGAAGCGGGAGTGCCCGCTGATGGAATCCGCTGAGATCCGCAGCCGGTTCCTGCGCTACTTCGCCGATCGCGGACACCAGGTGGTGCCCTCGGCATCACTTCTTCTCGACGATCCGACCCTGCTGTTCGTCAATGCCGGCATGGTCCCGTTCAAACCGTACTTCCTCGGTGAGGCGCCGCCCCCATACCCGCGGGCGACGAGCGTCCAGAAGGTGGTGCGCACCCTAGACATCGAAGAGGTTGGCAAAACAACCCGTCACGCGTCCTTCTTTCAGATGGCGGGGAACTTCTCCTTCGGTGACTACTTCAAGAAGGAGGCGATCCCATTTGCCTGGGAACTTCTCACCAAACCTGTTGCCGATGGCGGATACGGGTTTCCCGAGGAGCGGCTCTGGGCAACGGTCTATGACGACGATGACGAGGCCATCGAGATCTGGCACCGTGCGGCGGGCCTGCCTTACGAGCGAATCCAGCGAAGGGGGGCTAAGGACAACTACTGGTCGATGGGCGTGCCGGGCCCCGGAGGTCCGTGCTCGGAGATCTACTACGACCGCGGCCCGGAGCATGGGCGCGAGGGCGGCCCGGTCGAGGATGAGGATCGTTACCTCGAGGTCTGGAACCTCGTGTTCATGCAGGACGAGCTTTCTGCGGTGCGATCGAAGGAGGACTTCGATGTCCGCCAGCCGCTGCCGGCGCGCAATATCGACACCGGCATGGGCCTTGAGCGAATGGCGGCGCTGCTCCAGGGCGTCGACAACATCTATGAGATTGACACGACCCGCGGAATTCTCGATCGGGCATGCGAACTTTCCGGTGCGGTGTATGGCCGGACTGAGAAAGATGACATTGCCCTGCGGATCGTTGCAGACCACGCACGGACGTGCGTATTCCTCATCGGCGACGGCGTGCTGCCCGGTAATGAGGGTCGCGGCTACGTGCTCCGGCGCATCATGCGGCGAACGATTCGGATGATGCGGCTGCTGGGCGCTGGCGAGCCGACCATGCGTGAACTTGTCGAAGCGACTGTGCTGACCATGGCACCGCAGTACCCAGAGCTCAATGACGAGGTGAATCGAGTTCGCCAGATTGCTGAAGGTGAGGAGGCGGCGTTCCTTCAGACCCTGCGTACTGGCACCACGATCTTCGATAATGCGGTGCGGACAGTGAAATCCCGGGGCGGCGCGACCCTGCCGAGCGACCAGGCCTTCGCACTTCATGACACCTACGGCTTCCCGATCGACCTGACCTTGGAGATGGCGGCCGAGCAGGGGCTCTCGGTCGACGAGGAGGGGTTCCGGCGGCTCATGGGGCAGCAGCGCGAGCGGGCTAAGGCTGATTCACGCGAGCGTAAGGTGGGGGTCGTCGCGACGACCGCCTACCGCGAGATCCTCGACGTGGGCGGCATGACCGAATTCGTCGGCTACCGTGAGTCGTCGACCGAGGCGGTCGTCATCGGACTCGTCCGCGATGGAGCGACCGTGCCGGTCGCGAATGCGGGGGAGCACGTCGAGATCATCTTGAACCGCTCTCCGTTCTACGCCGAGTCCGGCGGCCAACTCGGTGACCACGGCCGGCTCCTGACGGGCCAAGGCGCCGTGATCGAGGTCTTCGACGTCCAATCCCCGGTGCCCGGGCTGTTTGTCCACCGCGGCGAGGTCGCGAACGGTGAGATCACTGCTGGCGAGTCAATCGTTGCCGAGGTCGACATCCAGCGACGTCGCGCCATCTCTCGAGCGCACACTGCAACTCACCTAATCCACCGTGCCTTTCGCGAGCGTCTCGGGGACACCGCGACCCAGATGGGTTCGGAGAACGCGCCCGGCCGGTTGAGGTTCGACTTTCCGAGCCCTACCGCAGTGGCGCCCGGAATCCTGCAGGAGGTTGAGGCCCGGGTAAACGCGGTACTCCTTGATGACCTCGTCGTTTCTGCGCACCTCATGAGCCAGGCTGAAGCACGTGCAATGGGCGCGATGGCTCTCTTCGGCGAGAAGTACGGCGACAAGGTGCGGGTGGTGTCGGTCGGCGACTGGGCGCACGAGCTCTGCGGAGGCACCCATGCCCAGCGCTCCGGCCAACTCGGGGTCGTGACATTCCTTTCAGAGGGATCAATCGGCGCAGGGGTCAGAAGGGTCGAGGCCCTCGTGGGGGCTGATGCCTACCGATTCCTCGCGCGGGAGCATCTGCTCGTCAACCGGCTGAGTGAGCTCGTGAAGGCACCGGGTGACGAACTGGTCGAGCGGATTGAGCGAACGATCACCTCGCTCAAGGACGCCGAGCGAGATCTGGCCAAGATGCGAAGCGCCCAACTGATCGCGAGCATGGACGGCATCATCGGAGCGGCCAAGGACATCGGACCGGTGCGGGTGTGGGCATTCGAGGCACCCGAAGGCACCTCGTCAGCTGATCTCCGCGAAATGGTGATGAAGGCGAAGGGCAGAAGTCGTCCGGAGCTCCCAGTCGTCCTTGTTGGGGCGGCTATCGCTGATGGCAAGGCATCGATCATTGCGGCCTCGAGTCAGACGGCCATCGAGCTCGGCGTCACAGCGAATAACCTCCTCGCCACCGCGCTGCCTTCCATCGACGGACGAGGCGGTGGCAAGGATGACCTCGCCCAAGGCGGCGGAACTCGGATTGAAGGCGTGACCGCCGCGCTTGCAGCGGTCGAGTCAATGATCCTCGCGCGATTCGCGACCTGACTGCGTGCGAAACGGAGTACGCCTAGCCTGCGATGTCGGGAGCGTTCGTATTGGTATCGCCCGGAGTGATCCTGGGGGCTTGATGGCGGTTCCGCTCCAAGCGGTTCCGGCGGATGAGCGAGCCGTCGCGGCAGTTGCTGCGCTGGTCGACGAGTACGACGCTATCGAGGTACTCGTCGGCTTGCCGCTGTCAATGGACGGATCGGAGGGGCGCGCCGCCGGCCTCGCCCGCGACTGGAGTGACGCACTATCCGCCGGCATCACCGTGCCCGTGCGAATGGTCGATGAACGGCTCACCACGGTTCAGGCCCAGCGCGGACTGCATGCGGCCGGTCGCTCGGTCAAGTCATCGAGATCCGTCATCGATAGCGAATCGGCAGTTATCCTTCTCCAGTCTGATCTGGACACTGAGCGAGCAAAGGGGTCACGATGAGTCAACTCGACACCTTCATGACATCGGCGGATCTTCCGCCTTCACGCCATCGCGGAAGCGTTGCGCGCCGAATCGTTGCCGTCGTGCTTGTCATTGCCTTCGCGCTTCTCGCTTTCGCCCTGTACCGATGGGCCAGTGCGAGCCTCGAGGTCGATGACTACCCTGGCGCCGGCAGTGGCGAGGTCGTCATCACTGTCAATCGCGGTGAATCACTGACGAAGATCGCCCGGACGCTGCAGGGCGCTGATGTTGTGAAAAGCGCTGACGCATTCGTTGCCGCGGCCGCGGCGGATGATCGGGCTGCGAGCCTCGGCCCTGGCCGATACACCATGCGATTGCAGATGAGCGGCCGCGAGGCACTCGTGCTCATGCTGGATCCCATCTCACGAGCGCAGAGCCGCGTGGTCCTTCCCGAGGGCCTTCGCATGGACGAATCGGTCGACACAATCGCGGCGGCCACTGACATCACGAAGAAGTCTCTCGTCACGGTACTCAAGAGACCGACGAAACTCGGCTTGCCGGATTGGGCCGAGGACAACGCAGAAGGGTTCCTCTTTCCAGCGACCTATGAGGTCGCCGGCGACGAGGATGCCGAGACGATGCTTGCCACCCTTGTCACCCGATTCAATCAGGCGAGCACCGACATTGGTCTTGAGGATCGAGCAGATGAACTTGGGATCACGCCCTACGAGGCGGTCATTATTGCGTCTCTCGTGCAGGCAGAGGGCGTGCCAAGTGACTTCTCGAAGGTTGCGCGAGTCATCTACAACAGGCTTGAAGCAGGTATGCGGCTGCAGTTCGATTCGACGGTCTCGTACGCCCTTGGTATCGACGAGATCAGCCTCGACGCCGATCAACTCGCTACCGATTCTCCATACAACACCTACGAGAACACTGGGCTCCCTCCGACGCCGATCAACTCCCCGGGCGAGGCCGCGATCGAGGCGGCGTTGTCTCCGGCCCCCGGCAATTGGCTGTACTTCGTCGCCGTGAATCCGGACACCAAGGAAACGAAGTTCACGAAGAGCTACGAGAAGTTTCTGGAGTACAAGGCACAGTTCCAGCAGTACCTCGCCGACAAGGGCAAGGGCTGAGGGACGGTGAAGCGCGCGGGGGTCCTCGGGTCACCGATTACGCATAGCCTGTCGCCTACTCTGCACCGAGCTGCCTACTCGGCGCTGCAACTCGATTGGGCCTATGAGTCCTATGAGGTCGACGAGGACGAGTTGCCCTCGTTCCTCGCAGAACTCGATGAGTGCTGGGCGGGGCTGTCGCTCACGATGCCGTTGAAGTCCGCGGTGATCCCACTCCTCGATACCGTCGATGAAGTTGCCGGACTCATCATGTCGGTGAACACCGTCGTGCCTGGACTACAAGGCTGGCGCGGTACAAACACCGACGTCTTCGGGATCGTTCAAAGCCTCACCGAGCGAGGCGTGTCGGGTCCCCGTCATGCCACCGTCCTTGGCGCCGGTGCGACTGCTCGCAGTGCGATCGCTGCGCTCGCCGAACTCGGGGTGCGCGAGGTACTGATCGTGGCCAGACGCCCGGAGGCCGCCGCCGACCTCGTTCGACTCGCTGGTCAGTTCGGGCTCAGTAGCCGCGCCGAGCCATGTGTGCCGTGCCCTGAACTCCTGCGCACCGACATCGTGATCAGCACCCTGCCGGGATCCGCGGCGGAGCCGTGGGCTAGGTGTGCAAACGGCGCCTCTGGAACGCTGCTTGATGCCTCGTACCATCCTTGGCCCACTCCACTGGTCCAGGCGTGGCCGAGTGACCGGGTGGCAAGCGGTCGAGACATGCTCCTATGGCAGGCAGTTCGGCAGGTTGAATTGATGACGGGACAGCCGGCGCCATTCGAGGCCATGGCTGCGGCCCTACCAGCGTTGTCCACAGGCACGGATTGATCCAAGACATCGAGGGTCCTCGGCGCATATGGTCGCACCGTGGTCCTCGAGGTTCTTGCATGGCTGTCCCTGATGGGCATCGGTGCCCGGCTTTGCTTCATCGACATTGCCGAACACCGGCTGCCCAATCGACTTGTGCTCCTGCTCGCGATCCTGTCGACCACCTTCCTCGCCGGGGCGGCTGCCCTTGGTTCGGATCCGGGTCGGTTCGTTCGGGCGTCGGTGGCGGGAGCCCTGTGCATGGCGGCGCTGCTTGCCCTAGCCCTCGTCGTCCCGTCCGGGCTGGGGATGGGCGATGTGAAACTTGGTTTCGTTACGGGGTTGTTCCTTGGCTGGTTGGGCTGGGGATGGGTGTACTGGGGCACCTTTCTCGGATTCGCTCTCGGGGCCTCGGTCGCGCTGTTCGTCATGATTCGCCGCCGCGGAACGTGGTCGACAGCCATTCCCTTCGGACCCTGCATGCTTCTCGGCGTCCTCGTCTGCGCGGTCATTGCTGCAGTCTGAGAGGATGTGCGTCATGGTGCGTTGGCTAACCGCGGGTGAATCGCACGGACCGGCTCTCGTCGCGATTGCAGAGGGGTTGCCTGCTCACATCGAGATCACAACGGCAGAGATCGGTCTTGATCTCGCGCGGCGACGTCTCGGATCCGGACGCGGCGCTCGAATGAAGTTCGAGCGCGACGAGATTCGCATCATCGGGGGCATCCGCCACGGAGAGTCCCTCGGAGGTCCTGTCGCAATCGAGGTCGGCAACTCCGAATGGTCCAAGTGGTCGGTCGTGATGGCGGCAGATCCAGTAGACCCCGCTGAACTCGAAGCGCTGGCCCGCAATGCTCCGTTGACGCGGCCGCGACCAGGTCACGCGGATCTCGCCGGAATGCAGAAGTACGAATGGAATGATGCCCGGCCAATCCTGGAGCGTGCGAGCGCCCGTGAGACAGCAGCTCGGGTGGCACTCGGAGCCGTGGCTCGCGCCTTCCTCCGGCAGGCGGCGGGCATCGAGGTGCTGAGCCACGTGGTTGGGATCGGAGGCGTGAGTCTTCCCGCGGGGATGATTCCGGCGGCCGCCGACTTCGATCGGATTGACGAGGACCCGGTGCGTTGCATCGATCCGGTCACCTCCGCGGCGATCATGGATGAAATCAGCGCCGCGCACCGCGATGGCGACACCCTCGGAGGCGTTGTCGAGGTCGTCGCGTATGGTTTACCCCCCGGCCTCGGGAGTCATGTGCACTGGGATCGTCGACTCGACTCCAAGCTCGCAGGAGCGCTCATGGGGATCCAGGCGATCAAGGGCGTTGAAATTGGTGATGGATTCGCCCTCGCGTCGGTTCGAGGGTCCCTCGCTCAGGATGAGATCGTCACCGGACCCGACGGCCTCCAGCGCACATCGGGCAAGTCCGGGGGAACTGAGGGCGGTATGTCGACCGGTGAGGTACTGCGCGTGCGTGCCGCTATGAAGCCCATCTCCACGATCCCGCGAGCACTCCGAACGGTCGATGTGTCGACCGGCGAAGAAGCACCGGCGATCAACCAGCGCTCCGATGTATGCGCGGTGCCGGCCGCAGGAGTTGTCGCGGAAGCGATGGTGCTCCTCACCCTTGCAGAGGCGGTCCTCGAGAAGTTCGGGGGTGACACGGTTGCTGAGACGGCGAGAAATCTCCGTGGCTACCGCGACAACATGACGATCCGATGATGGTGCAGGGGAAGAGTCCCGACGAAGCCGCCAACGCCGCGCGTCCGTCGCTCGTGCTCGTCGGTGCGCCGGGAGCCGGTAAGTCGACCGTCGGCCGCCGGGTCGCAGAGCAACTCGGTGTGCCGTTCGTCGATACCGACCTCCTTATCGAAGCATCGTCCGCAATGTCCGTCTCGGACATCTTCGTGACCCTCGGCGAGCCGGAATTCCGGCGTCGTGAGGAGGAGGCTGTTGCCGAGGCCCTTCGAACCCAGCGCGGTGTGGTCGCCCTCGGTGGGGGAGCAGTGCTGAGTGCGGCGACTCGATCGCGACTGGCCCAGCACCGCGTTGTGTGGCTGCGCGTGAGCATGGCTGAGGCGGCTACTCGCGTCGGGATGAATACGGCCAGACCCCTGCTCCTCGGCAATGTGCGAACGAAGCTTTCTAGCCTGCTTGATGAGCGCACGCCGCTCTACGACGAGGTGAGTTCCGCGGTCGTCGACACATCGGATCGCAAGCTTCGGGAGGTCATTTCTGATGTGCTGGCGCTAGCGACCGCTCCGGCCGATCGCGCCGAGGAGACCCAGGCCGTAGAGGATGCCGTAGATGTCTGAACTCAGTCGAATCCCGGTCGTCGCCGAAGGCACCTACGATGTCGTCATCGGCCGTGGAATCCTCGACGAACTGCCGATGCTCGTCCACGGAGCCACCCGAGTCGCGATCATTCACCCGGACAGGCTCAGGACACTGGCCGAAAGTCTGCGGTCGAGCCTCGCTGATCACGGCTTTGTCGTCACGATGATCGACATACCGGAGGCGGAGGACGCAAAGACCGCCGCGGTCCTCGCCACATGCTGGGACAGGCTCGGCTCGGCTGGTTTCACGCGGAGCGATGTGGTGGTCGGGGTCGGCGGGGGCGCGACCACCGACCTGGCCGGGTTCGTTGCAGCCACGTGGCTCCGGGGCATCCGTGTCGTACACGTCCCGACCTCGCTCCTGGGAATGGTCGATGCTGCAGTCGGGGGAAAGACCGGCATCAACACCGAGGCAGGAAAGAACCTTGTTGGGGCATTCCACAGTCCGTCCGGCGTCCTCTGCGATCTCGATACGCTCCTTTCCCTGCCTCGCGAGGATCTCATTGCCGGGATGGCAGAGGTGGTGAAGGTGGGGTTCACCTCTGACCCGTCCATCCTCGACGATGTACGCCGCGGTGTTGATACCTGTATAGACCCCCGAGGCGATCTCATCGCTGATCTCGTACGACGTGCGGTTGCAGTGAAGGCCGCGGTCGTGAGCGCCGATTTCCGCGAGCAATCGGCCACCGGATTGAGTCGAGTGCTCGGGCGGGAGGTGCTCAACTACGGCCATACATTCGGCCATGCGGTTGAGCGGGTCGAGCGATATCGGTGGCGACATGGAGCCGCCGTGAGCGTCGGCCTCAGGTACGTTGCTGAACTCGCTCGTGTTGGCGGCCGACTCAGCGATGCTGCTGCGGATGAGCACGTGGAGATCCTCACGTTGCTGGGCCTTCCGACGGGCTACCCGGCGGGCAGGTGGGTTGAGCTCCTCGAGGCCATGCAGGTCGACAAGAAGGCCCGGGGATCGCTCCTGCGATTCGTCGTGCTTGAGGAAATCGGCTCACCTGTGACCTGGGAGGGCCCGGACCCGGAACTCCTCGTGCGGGCATATGAGGCGATCAGCTGCTAGGTGGGTCTGTCGACCCGGCAATAGGGTTGCCTCATGCATGAGGTGTACGTGCTCAACGGCCCTAATCTCGACCGACTCGGTACCCGCGAGCCGGAGATCTACGGCAGCATGACGTTCGCGCAACTCGCGGATCTGTGTATGACGACCGCGGGGCAACTCGGCTTTCGCGCGCAGGTGCGCCAGACGAACGATGAGGCTGAGCTCATCGGCTGGCTGCACGAGGCAGCCGACGGCAAGATTCCCGTCATCTTGAACCCTGCTGCATTCACCCACTACTCCTACGCCCTGCGCGACGCATGTGCCATGCTCACCGCTCCACTCATTGAGGTGCATCTGTCGAATCCACTTGCCCGGGAGGAGTTTCGCCACACGTCTGTCGTGTCCGGGGTCGCGACCGGCACGATTGCTGGGTTCGGAGCCACCTCGTATGTCCTAGCGCTCGAGGCGCTGGCGCGCCAGACATGAGCGTTGCAGGGGCTGAATTCCGGGGGGCTGGGCGCCGCATACGGCTTCGAGAACTCCTGCGCGATCACGATGTGGATGGCATGCTGGTTACTTCACTGACGAACATCCGGTTCCTCTCGGGCTTCAGCGGCAGCAATGCTGCGCTGTATGTGAGCGCAAGCGATCCATCTGACGACGTCATCGCAACCGACAGTCGTTACACAATTCAAGTGGGCGCCGAGGCACCTGATCTCCCGCTTATCGTCGACCGTGCCAGCGTGCGCGGACTCGTGGCTAGCCTCGCTTCACATGGCATCACGCGGTTGCTCATCGAAGACTCGATGAGTGTTCAGACTCATGGCGATGTGCGGTCAATGATCGGGGGGTTGACTCCCATAGCAGGCATCGTTGAATGTCAACGCATCGTGAAGGACGAGGCGGAGATCGCAAACCTTGAGCGAGCCTGCGCGATCACTGCTGAGGCGATGATGGCGCTCTTCGATGAAATGCAGGCCGGGTGGACCGAAGTTCGCGCAGCCCGCCGACTTGAACAACTCTTCGGTGAACTTGGCGCCGATGATCGAGCATTCGAGACGATCGT
>CAMCSO010000085.1 GCA_945877545.1 Bifidobacterium breve
CGAGCATCGGAATGATGACGAACACCCCGAGGATGGTCTTGTCTAAGGGGCCGGGCGCATGGGTTGCGAAGGACTCCGTGGTCGGGGTGGACAAGGTCGCGGTGCTTGTCTGATCGTTAATGATGTGGCCTTCCGCGCACGGTGACTGGATTCATGGCGATTGGGTTCAAAGCCCCTCACGCATGAAGACTACGACGATGCGGGGTCCCCCGCGACACCAACACGTGAGTACTTGTCGCCATCTTCACGGGAAGAGCACGCTCCTTGAGGACGCCGGGTGAGAGCCTCTGTCGAACGTTCATGGGGTACTAGACCCCCATTTGCGTCCACATTGGGCCCAAGACAGGTCGAAACGCGGGTTCTTGGGGGTGAGTTCCCGTACCTTCCTGATGTCGGCCACGTTGGTCGACAACTTGATCGGAGGATTCGATGTCAGCCAGCACTCCTTACGAGGGCCCAGCAAGCGAAAAAAGTTGGACCACGACGTTATTGCTCCTCCTATTTTTGGGCGGATTTGGCGCGCACAGGTTTTACGTGGGAAAGAACGGCACAGCCGTTCTCTTCATCGTGACTCTAGGTGGATTCGTGGTCTGGTGGATCATGGACCTCATCAAGATCCTCAAGGGCGAGTTCACCGATATTGATGGACGTCCCATCCCGAAACCGTAAGCGAACAACCTCTTGTCCTCGGTCGCCGAGGCTCACACCCGCGGACGCTCCTTTCGGATTCATCACAAACCGGAAGGAGCGTTCTTCGTCCTTAGGCATGCCCGCCTACCGATGGATTCAGGCGTAGCTCCCGGGGGTGGGATCGAACCACCGTTGACGGATTCAAAGTCCGCTGTCCTGCCGCTAGACGACCCGGGAATGGGCGTTGTCCCGCGTGGGCTATTTGCTTTCTGGCCTCTTTCGAGCCCCGGTTGCGCCCCGCGTATGCCCCGCCAGACCCCCAGAAGTGCCCTGTCGGGCCCCTCGACTGTCTGCCGCTCCAACACATTGTTTCAGACCGTCTCAGGTCGTATGCGCCGGGAGCACACCCCTCACCGCTACTGGTCCATTGGGGTCGGGCCGCGGTACTCCCAGCGCAGCGCCCGTCGGCTCGTGCAACGCGCGTGGCTCGCTATCAGCCTCGTCGACAACCTCGCGTATCTCCTCCCCCACCTCGCGTTGTCGAATGCACGCATCCATGCCGAGGCGCGGCTTGCTCTGCGGGCTTCTTTGGGGCGACTGGATGCGAAGGTGACGCCGACGCAGGTGGAAGCCATTCGATGGCTCGAGCGGGCCAGCCTGCCGATCACGGGATTGGTGACATTGCGACGGCTCGCCACATCATCGACGCGATGGGCGCCAGCATCGAGCAGGACCGTGCACATAGGGTGCGCCGCGCTCGGTTGCCGAGCCCGTCGAGACCGCACTACCCAACGGCCATGGATGCCGCAGTGAGGACCTGGACCGCCAGAACGCCGACGGTGACGATCACGCCGATCACCACCGCCGCCGTGGCCAGACCTGAGCCATCCGCACCCGCCGACCTCGATGCTGCGCGGGCCCTCCTACCCAAGCGGATGACCACGACTGGCAAAACCAACGCGAGTAGCCCGACCAACCCCACGAAGACAAACGCCAGGGCCTTGATCCAGACTGGGTTGGCTGGCTCGTAGGCGATCATCCCGGCACCGAACAAGGCGGTAAACTCGATGAAGACCAAGATCGGGCAAAGGATCAGGCTGACCACGGCCAGCACGAAGGCCGTCGCAGGCCTCTTCATGACGTGAACATCGGGGTGGCTGTCACGCGAGAAGCGTAGCGCGTGCGCCCCCTGGCATAGCCGGAAATGCGACAAGGACGCCTAGGCGGTGCCCCGATCTCGTCGTGGTGCCAGATCGCGGTGGTCAACGCCAGGACGCGTTCACCGGCGCGCAGTGCTTCACCCCTGCGGGTCGGGCGCAGCAACTTGATGCCGATCTGGTTCAGATCGGCCTCGAACACGGCACCGCTGTCGAAATTCCTCAATCATTCGGTCATCACCTGAGCCGCGAACATGAAGATCTTCTTCACCCGGTCACGGGCCCATGAAGAAAACGATCAGCTCGCATCTGGGACTGAGACAGGGCGGCAGGTGATCGCGTCTCGGGCCGCTGATGAGTTGAGGATGGCAACCCCATCGCCGGTGCGCTAGACGATGTGGGCGCCCCAGGCCGAATCCACCGATGGGTGACGTTCTGCGGCTCTGATTGTCGTTTTGGGAATGGTCGCGTTGGTGGGCGTGGTGCTGTTCGTGGGGGAGTCCGACCAAGTCGACGCATCGCTCAATGGAGGGTCCCGGCGTCGGCGAGCAGGCCGCGGGCTGCGACGGCCTGCAGGGTCGGTTCGAGGAGGATGCTGTCGTTTCGGTGGGCTCCGTCGATGACCCATCCGATCGGGATGCCGGCGCGGTCGGTGGCCACTGACCATTTCCAGCCGGACTTCCCGCGGTCGGTGGGGCTCGGCTCGGTGCCCTCGCCGCCGCAGGGGGCCTTCTGGAGGGATCCGTCGACCGCGATGTCGCTGAGCTCAAGTCCGATGATGCGGTCGTAGGCGGCGATCGCCTCCGCGAGGAGGTTGTCGAAGACGCCGGCGGCCAGCCATTCGGTGCGCCGTCCGCGCAGCGTGGTCTCGCTCGCCTTGCTGAGCCGGGCGGCCATGTCCTAGGAGCAGCCGGTCACGAGCCTGGTGAGGATGCCCTCGAAGCAGTCGCGGTCCGGGATCCGTGGCCGGTGGCATCCCAGCGGGTGGGTGTCTGGCGGGCGGACGGGAAGGTGGCCTTCGATGGCGCGCCAGACCGCTTCCACGGTGCGGGGTTCCATTGCGAGCATGACGTCCTGCGTTTGCTAGCCTCGGCAGC
This sequence comes from Bifidobacterium breve, assembly GCA_945877545.1. Taxonomy (GTDB): domain Bacteria; phylum Actinomycetota; class Actinomycetes; order S36-B12; family S36-B12; genus WLND01. Next base: position 2,885 of record CAMCSO010000085.1, read on the forward strand.
GAAACATGAAGTACTGCTACTTCAAGTATTGCTACTTCAAGCCTGGAGGTGTGGGATGGCAGGCCGTCCGAATGCGCGTGTCCCGAAGGCCGCTATCGACCGAAGGCGCGCGGTGATCACAGCCGCGATCACGGCACTGGGCCCGCCGCTGCCCGGCAGCCTGGTCGAGCGACGCACCACGTGCGGTAACCAGTGCTGCCGATGCCACGCCGACCCGCCCCAACTCCACGGTCCCTACCTGACCTGGACCCGCAAGGTCGACAACAAGACCGTCACCCGGACCCTGGACACCGCGCAGGCCGACGCCATACGCCCACTGCTCGACAACGCCAGGCGACTACGCGAACTCACATCCGAACTCGAGACCCTCACCCTTCAACAACTCAGGGACGACCCCGCTCAGCCGGACCCCTGAGCGACCTATCCGCGCGCGCTCTTAGTGCTCGAGGATGTACTTGCGGCGAACCACGAGCACCATGGTCACAGCGGTGAGCAGGTGCCCGATTCCGTAGCACAGGAACAGGTAGCCGTACCAGCTCGATGTGGGCAGGGCCTGGGGGTTGACAGCCTGGAGGAGGTATCCGAGCGACCAAATGAAGGCGCTCGCGATTCCGATGATGATCGCCCAGCGCCCGTACCGATTACCGAGGTGCTCGAAGTGCATGGTGAGGGCGATGCTGACCAGCAGGCTTCCCACCACGGCGAGGATCCACTCGAAGCTGGCCCCCGCCCCCGACGGCTCAACTGCTAGTCCGAGAAATCCGATCCCCCACGTCAGTAGACCGATCGCACCGATCGTGATCGATGTGAAGGACGAGTGGATCATCTCGCGGCACGTGCAGCCACTGGGGCACGGAGGCCGGGATTTCGCGAGGGCGGACTCCTTGCGGGCGAGCACGAGCAGGAGCGCCCCGCTGCCCGCGACGAGGCCGACCCCGTACAGCGCGTAGCCAACGGCGACCCAGCTGCTGGACTCGAGGTTGGCCGGATTAGTCCCGAAAGGCAGGGTCGAGAAGCCCAGAGCGATCGATCCCAGGATCCCCAGAGTCGCCGCCCCCTTGCCGATGCGGAGCACCAGGCTCTCGATGAACATGATCAGTGCTGCCGCAATTAGGAGCGGACCGAGAACTTCTAGGATCCACCCAAGCTGCGAGGAGTGATCGGGAATGAGCACGAACCAGCCGAGGGCCCAGAGCAGGAATCCAGCGCCGCCGAACCCGAGCGCGGCGTAACTCACCTGCGGGGACTCAGGTCTAGCAGCGCCGGCCGCTGCGGCCGTCCCACTTGATGAGGGAAGGTTCTCTGTGGTCTCTGAGGCCATGTGGGCACATCCTTTGATCTCTCGTAGCCGACCTTGGGGCCCGCCTGTTCAACGTATGACGTCGCTAATCTCATCGCACTACTCGGACGGCGGGCGATCGTAGCAGCACGGTGCTGCGTCAGCGGTTGCCCAAACGCACCAACCCCTGGCTCACCAACTTCGGCCAACTCCGCCGCAACACCGACCGACAACTCAAGGAGCGACTCGGTCAGATCGCCCTCGTCATCGCACTCATCCTGACCGTCAAACTCATCAAATGGCCCAAACGCTGGAACGACTGACCATCACCTATCCGCGCGCGACGAACTCGTCGTCCTGCGACGCACCTGACCCGCGTTTGTCGGTAGTCACCTTCCATGGACTGCCACCGTTCGCGGAAGCGATCGACTCGGCACCCTCCTCGTCGAGCCCGAGGGTCAATGGAACGCGGGCAAGGGCAGCGGCAAATCCGGCGACCTTGAGGCCCGGTGGAGTGACCCCGTGCATTCGCGGATCGGCGGCGGGCGGGTGGGACGCTCGGTGTAGGCCCGCAGCTCAGCGTCGCGCCTGCGAGTCGCGGCTGCCCTGCGCGGGGAACTCGCGGCGCGAGAACTCACCACCATGCCTGTGTGGTGTTCGACGCCGAGGTCGATGCAGCCATCTCCGAGACCACGCGCTCGGTCCGTTTCATGCCGATAAGGGATACGATAGGCGGAGCGATAGCGGAGAGGAGCCCGCGTAGCAATGACTGCCATCAAGGCCCCAACAGCGACCACGGTGCTGAAGGAAGCGAGCCGCGAGATGGTTCACCAGTCGGCTGGTGACCTCGCTGGCTACCTGCTCGACCGGATCGGCCCCCGGTACACCGCCGTCGGTCTCGGGCTCTCCGACGCACGTCAGATCAAGGCTTGGCGCGATAACCACGCCAGCCCGCGCGAAAGCGCCGTCGCCGACCGACTGACCCTTCTCGCCCAGATCGTCCGCGCGATCGAGATCGCATACTCCGCGGAAACCGCTGCCGCGTTCCTCCGATCGGCCAACCCTGACCTGGATGACCTGCCACCCCTGCTGGTTCTCGCGGATGGTGATCCTCTCGGGGTCGGCAGGCCCCTGCTGCGAGCGGTCCGGTCGTTCCTCGAGTCGTGACGCCGCGCCTTCCTCTGCCGCCGGGCGCATACCGGCGGCTACCGAACTACGGTGTGTGCCGGGTCGCCCGCGACGTATACGAGTCACCTGCCCTTCCCTCTGTAGAGGGGCCCGTCCACCGGTTCGATGACCCTGAGCAGCGGTACTCCGTCCGGTACACGGCGAAGGATATCGAGACCTGCTTGCTGGAGACGATGCAGCGGTTCCGCCGCGCGCTCACGACCGAACTGGATAGTCGGCTCGACGCTGTGACCGGAGTCGACCAGGCAGACCACACTCCCGACGCTGCTGCCGGGCTGATCGACTGGCTTGCTCGGCAACGCGTCGGCAGACTCCTCACTCACGAATCCGACATCACGGTGATCGACCTGCCGACCGGGTTCGATGCGATCATGACCGATCCGGTCGTCGCCCGGGTTTTTCGCGAGCACTTCCCGGACGCCGACCACCCAGACATGTCGCACGTCCTCGCCGGCGACCACCACGGTCGGCCGGTCACCCAGGCGATCTCCGCCGCCGTTCACGGACTCGACCCGCTCCCCGGCGGGATCGCGTACCCCTCACGCCGAGACACGAACAAGACCTGCTGGGCCGTGTTCATCCACGTGTCCGTGTGGCCGGCGTCCGACGACCCGCTCAGCCCGCACGACCCCGAACATGTCACCGCTGTGCGCAGCGTCTGCGCCCGCTACGGGATCCCGGCACCGACCGACTGGTAGCCCCACACTGCTGCCTGCGTGGCTGCGACCATCAGCAGGACGAACAACAGTGCAGCGGTTGACCAGAGGGCGCACGTGCGTCGCAGCCAAGAGTGCACGGTAGCTCAAGTTTCTCGCGCCTGGCCTCCGGCTCCCCCGCCTGGTTGGCCAGAGAGAGTGTCGCAGGGTTGCCCCACCCGTGCCCGCGAAGTGCTGCTGCTGGCGAAGGAACGCGCCCTACACCTGCATGACCCGCGCCTGGCGTACGAGATGTGCCACTACCTGGCCGAGCAGCCGAACAAACGCAACCATGCTGCCGTAGAACGCATCGTGACCACAGTGCCACGCAATGCGACGACGTACCCCAGGTTCATCGCGCTGGAAGCGTGGCACACCTTTATCTTCCTGCCGGCGGACTCACCCGAGCAGGCCCGCTACCGCTCGGCGCGCAGCGGGCCCAAGCCGGTCATCACCGTCGCCGCGACGATCACCGAGGAGCTCGCCGCCACGGCCGCAGTGTTCGACCGGTGGCTCAAGGAGGGCACCACCCCCCGAGACCATCGCCGTGCTTGTCCACGACCGCTACCAGCGATACCGCGTCGTCAACGGGTCGGCGATCGAGGGATCGCCGTCCATGCGCTCGACCGCGACGAACTCGTCGTCCTCAAGCGCTAATCTGCGCAGGCGGCCCACCCGGCGGCACTCAGGCACGTTCAGCACCAACAATCATCGGGGGATGTCATGGAGTCTTGTTACCTGTGCGGCGGGTCGGGCGCGGCACGCATCGAGTTGCGGGGCATCTCGTCGCGAATCATCTGGTTCAACATCCACACTGTTCAAGGCCCGGTCTGCGCCGGGTGCGCGGAGGCGGCCTACGCGATCCTGCAGCAGCGCACGCTCGTCCAGGGCTGGTGGGGGCCGCTGAGCCTCATCCTCACGCTGTGGAACTCGGTGGCGAACGTCGTAAACATCCGTGCGCATCGCGCGGCCGCGCCCTACGTTCTCGCGGGCCCGCAGTCGATCCCCCGGCCGCAGGTGCATGTCAGGGACTCAGCGTCGCCATGGGTCGCCTCGATCGCAGCGATGGCCGTGCTGGGCCTCATCATCGCGATCGTGCTCTCGCCAGGTTCGTCCGCGCCCCGCGACGTCCAGACCTCGATGGTCGACTCGTGCTGGTCGGAGACCTCACCCAATAGCCTCGACGAGGTCGCCTGCAGTTCCGGCGATGCGGACTACCGGGTTTCGAACATCGTCGGCGATCCGTCGCAGTGCGAGGACGCCTACATGGACGCCTCCGGCGGCTACGCGTGCCTCAAGCCCTGGTAGCGCAGACCACGGCCCCCGCTGCCGAGGAGCGTTATCGCTCCTGATCTGAGTTCACCCGGTCGATGAGCGGGAACAGGCGAACTCGTGTTTCACTTGCCGCGGCAGGCCAGACGATGTGTGATTTGGCAATTGATCGTTCCCCTGTGGTCTCACTGCAGGCGAGCGCCGCATGTTGCAGTTAGGGCAGATGACGACGCCCGGGTGCTGACTGAGGCCGCCGCACACCTGGTTTCCGACCAGGCCCGCGCGGCTGTGCTGCGCCTAGCCGGGGCCCTTGCCGGAACCGCAATAATCCTCGTCTCACCTTGTGAGTCCGTGTCCCCGAGGGTGGCGGGGGAGATGCTCGGGGTGTCCCGACAGTTTGTCGACCGGATGATCAAGGACGGGCAGCTCCCCGCGACTACGAAGCCCGGGGCCGCGCACCAACTCGTGTCTGTCGAAGACGTCCGCACATTGGCTGCACGGCGCGAGCGCGGGCACGCCGCCGTCGACGACCTGATCGGTGGACTGCTCGCCGATGGCGCGGACTTGGGGCCGCACCAACGCTCAGGCTCGCACTTCGATTGACCGGATCGGCTAGGTTACGCTAGCGTAGGTTACGCGAGCGTAGGTACGGCAGCGCTCACCCGTTCCGTCAAGATCCGAGGAGTGCGCCCATGACCATGGCCCCCGAACTGCAGGTGCTCTCGCCCGCCGACCCGGAACCAGTACTCCTCAGTGGAGCCCTGCGGACCATCATCGCCCTATTCGTCATCATCCCGCCTCTCGCCGTTGTCGCGGCGATTCCCATTGCCTGGGGAGGCTTTGTCGGCTGGACCGATATCGCCCTTGTTCTCGGGTTCTGGGCACTGACCGCTCTCGGCATCACGATCGGCTTCCACCGCTTCTTCACGCACGGGTCGTTCAAGGCCCCTCGCGCCATCAAGATCCTCCTCGCGTTGGCAGGCTCGATGGCCCTTGAGGGCCCGATCACCCAATGGGTCGCCGATCACCGCAAGCACCACAAGTTCTCCGACGACATCGGTGATCCGCACTCCCCGTGGCGGTTCGGCACCTCGAAGCGTGCTATCGCCAAGGGCCTGTACTTCGCCCACATGGGCTGGTTCTTTGACGAGCCGCAGTCAAGTATCGAGACCTACGCCCCAGACATCGCCGGTGACAAGGACCTCAACCGGATCGGCCGGATGTTCCCGCTCCTCGTCATCGTCTCCATGATCCTGCCCGCTGTCCTCGGCGGCCTCATCACCTGGTCCTGGATGGGCGTCCTTACCGGCTTCTTCTGGGGCACCCTCGTGCGCATCGCCCTCGTCCATCACGTCACGTGGTCGATCAACTCGATCTGCCATGTATTCGGCACCCGTCCCTTCACCTCGCGTGATCAATCAAGCAATGTGGGGTGGCTCGCCATCCCTTCGTTCGGCGAGTCCTGGCACAACCTCCACCATGTTGACCCGACAGCAGCTCGGCACGGGGTGCTCAAGGGACAGATCGACATCAGCGCCTTCCTCATCCGGCGCCTCGAGACAATCGGCCTCGTCACCGATGTCAGATGGCCCAAGCCGCTTCGCCTTGCCTCCAAGCTCAAGGACCCGGCGATGGCTCATCGCATTCGCGGCTATGCGGCGGCGGTAGCTGCAGCGAAGGTCGTACCAGTTCCCGCCCCGGTCGCATGACCGAGCAGGATGCATCGGAGTTCGACGACGACCCGTTAGCCGACATCACCGAGATCTCAAGCCTGCAACGCCGCGAGGCCCGCCGGCCCGCGTCAAGCAGTCGGATCAGGATGAGTGGCCAAGAGCGTCGCGAGCAACTCCTCGACGTCGGCCGAAAGCTCTTCGCCGATAAGGGGTTCGAAGTCGTGACCGTCGAGGAGATCGCCGCGAAGGCCGGCGTCTCCAAGCCCGTCGTGTATGAGCACTTTGGCGGCAAGGAAGGCCTCTATGCAGTTGTGGTCGACAGGGAGATGAACCACCTGCTCGCCTCCATCGGTGACGCCCTCACCGGCGGAAGCCCACGGGCGCTCCTTGAGCAGGCCGGCCTGGCCCTGTTCGACTACATCGACCGCTACCCCGACGGTTTTCGGATCCTTGTCCGCGACTCCCCCGTCTCGCAGACCACCGGAACCTTTGCGAGCCTCATCGTCGATGTTGCCGCGCAGGTCGAGCACCTCCTCGCCGACGAGTTCGCCTCCCACAAACTCGACAAGAAACTCGCCGGGATGTACTCGCAAATGCTCGTCGGCATGGTGGCACTCACCGGACAGTGGTGGCTCGATGTGCGCAAGCCGAAGAAGGAGGAGGTGGTCGCCCACCTCGTGAACCTCGCCTGGAACGGACTTGTCGGCATGGAATCCAAGCCGAGGCTCATCACCGTCAGCAAGTAGCCCGAATCGTCAGCCCCTTCGACGTCGTGAGATCGCGACGACAATACCGAGCAGGATGATGATGACGGCAGCCGCCAGCAACAGCAGCACGAATCCGCCGCCACCTGCAGCAGAGACTGGCACAGGATCCGATTCAGACGGCGCCGCAGACACATTCCCAGCCGTGCCCGCCGCCATCCCAACCGTGAATGAAATCGCTCCGATCACCGGATGTCCGTCACCCGAAACCACCCGGTAGGCGACCTGGTAGACACCATCGGGCAGTCCGGCAGGCCAAGGAACGGTGAGCGTCGAGCCCACCGGCTCTACTGCCGGACTCGCGACGACATTGCCCGCCGCGTCGTTGATCGAGATGCTGTCGACCTCAGGGATGAGTGCCTCATCGAAGGTGAGTACGACGCTCTGCGGTGGCTCATTCAGCAGCGCGCCATCCGACGGGATTGTCGAGATCAACTGCGAATGAGCAGTGGCCTGTCCGGCGCCGAGCAGTGCCGAGGCCACAAGGACCCCGGCGACTGCCAGAACGCGAAACGCATCGCGCCTCATGAGGACCCCGTCGCCTTGATGACGACCGAGCCGGTGGGCATAACCATTTCCGAACTCGACGTGACAAGCATCGCGCTCATCCGCCAGGTACCGGCAAGGGGCA
>CAMCSO010000086.1 GCA_945877545.1 Bifidobacterium breve
ATTATGAACCCGAAGACGTCATTATGAACCCGAAGACGCACCCTTCGTATGGCACACTCGCAACACCATGCCTGATCCTCGGTCAACGCGCGCTTCTCCCCGGTCAACGCGGCCCGCAAATCGCCCGTCGCGGCGCCACGAGATCCTCACCGCCGCCATCGAACTACTTGCGGTGCAGCCGCCTGACCAGATCGCTGTGTCCGATATTGCCGCCCAGGCGGGCATGACCCCCGCCGCGTTCTACTACCACTTCACATCCAAGGACGAGATCCTCGACGAGATCATCGCCGAGTTCGCCGGTGATTGGTCCAAACTCGTGGGCGGGCTCCTCCCGGAATTGACCCACCCCGAAGACCTCATCGACTTCATCGACGACATCCTCAGCTGGGTCGATGAGCACCAGCGAGTGTCCACCGTCTACTTCGTGACCTCAATCGGGGCGACGAGCACCGGTGAGGCACTTCGTAAAAAGACGCGGGACGATTTGAGCAAGCGGGCCGCCAAATCATTCCTCGTCATGAATCCTGCCAAGGATCGGATCGACAGCGCAGTGGCCGGCCTCGGCCTCATCACCCTCCTGGAGGTCATTTCCAGGGCCCGCCTCGAGCTTGACCCCAGCTACCGGACGCTGGGCCCGATGCGGTTCCGGGCATCTGCCGCGACCCTCGCCGAGCATCTCGTGAAATAGCCTCCGGCGGACATGCACCTGCGTGTACACCCTAGTATTTGAAGTCCACAGGGCTTGGCGCGGCGATCCGCCTAACGACGTGCGCGACGAGGGGATGTAATGACCATCGGCAAGATGCTCGATACCGATCCGATTGGTGAAGCCCACCGACTGTGGGTCAAGCACGGATGGGCCGACGCCGCAGATGGCATGGCCGCCGTGACGTCACTCGTCCGCGCCCAGCAGATTCTGATGCAGCGGATCGATGTCGTCCTTCGTCCCCTCAATCTCACCTTCGCACGATACGAGATTCTCATGCTCCTCGGCTTCTCTCGCACTGGGGCGTTGCCGATGACCCGGATGGGCAGCCTGCTGCAAGTCCATCCGACGAGCGTGACGAGCGCCGTCGATCGTCTCGAGGCGCAGGGCTTCGTTGCACGGCTCCCGCACCCGACCGACCGCCGGGCTGTGCTCGCATCCATCACGGAGACCGGTCGAAGCCAGTCGGCCACCGCCACGACGGCCCTCAATGCCCAGGTCTTCGAGAACCTCGGCATCACCGACAATCAGGTCGACCAACTCCGAGGTGTCCTGCGCAGCCTCCGGGCAAACGCTGGCGATTTCTAGGAACTGCCGAATCCCCCAGCGGGTACACCCGCCGGACGGTCTTTACAACACAGGGAGCGAACGAACAATGAATCGACTTGGAGTCGTCGGCTGCGGCGTCATGGGCGCGGGTATCGCCGAGGTTGGGGCGAAGGGTGGCTGCGATGTCGTCGTCGTCGACTTCAGCGACGAGATCCTCGACCGAGCGAGGAGTCGGATGGCCGCATCACTCGCAAAGGCTGAGACGGCCGGGCGCCTCAACGAACCCGCGGACGCCATCATGGGACGCATTGCCTTCACTACCGACCGCACGGCACTTGCTGATCGTGAGATCGTTATCGAGGCGATCCGGGAGACCCTCGAGGACAAGGTCGCTCTCATCGGCGACCTCGACCGCATCCTCTCCGCCGAGGCGATTATCGCGACAAACACGTCGTCCATCCCCGTCGCGCAGATCGCAGCAGCCAGCGCCCACCCAAATCGGGTCCTCGGCCTGCACTTCTTCAACCCGGTCCCGGTCATGCCACTCGTCGAGGTGATCGCCTGCCTCGTCACTGATCCAGCAGTCGCCGACGCCGCCCATGAGTTCTGCGCCGATGTCCTAGGCAAGAAGGTCATCCGGGCTGCGGATCGCTCCGGCTTCGTGGTGAACGCGATTCTCGTGCCGTATCTGCTCTCCGCCATCAGGTCGCTGGAGAACAATGTGGCGACCAAGGAGGACATCGACACCGGCATGATGGCCGGTTGCGGCATGCCCATGGGTCCGCTCACCCTCTGCGACATGATCGGGCTCGACACCATGCTTCTCGTTTCGCAAAGCCTGTATGCCGAGCACCTCGAGGCTGCATTCGCGCCGCCTGCCCTGCTCAAGCGCCATGTCGAGGCGGGTCTGCTCGGCCGCAAGTCCGGACGTGGCTTCTACGACTACGCCAAGTAGTCTCACGCGGTTCTGTCAGCGCGCGAGATAGCCGCCGTCTACTGCGAGGGCGTGACCGATTGTGAATGAGGATGCCTCGGAGCACAGCCACAGTGCAGCCGAGGCAATTTCGTCGGGTTGGCCGAAGCGGCCGATCAAGCTCAAGCGGTCGGCCACCTCCTGCTTGTCACGGCCCCGAGCCTCAATGGCTCCTAGGAGCATGGGAGTTTCGATGGCGCCTGGGCAGATCGCATTGATGCGAACCCCGAGTGGGGCGTAGTCCATAGCCGCGGACTTCGTGAGCCCCAGTACCCCAAACTTGCTTGCTGTGTAGGCCGACTGGTGGGGCTGCGGCCGGTAGGAGTTGGTCGAAGCGATGTTCACGATAGCTCCGCCCCCGGGCAGCATCGCCTTGATCTCATGCTTCATGCACAGGAAGATCGAGCGCAGGTTTACCGCGATCATCCGATCGAAGTCCTCATCCGCAAGATCAGCAAGGTTCACGGTCTCGAACTCGATCGCGGCCGCATTCACCGCGAAATCAAGACCACCGAATTGCGAAATCGCGGCTTTTACCATCGCCGCGACGTCATCCGACTTTGAGACGTCAGTTCGGACGAAGACCGACTCACCGCCCTGCTCGCGGACGAGCGAGGCGGTGATCTCACCACCCTCAGCATTGAAGTCAGCGACCACCACGCGCGCGCCAGCGGCGCTGAAGGCGAGGGCGAGTGATCGCCCCATACCTCCAGCGCCACCGGTGATAATCGCGGTCTTGTTGGTGAACCACTGGTCAAGGTTTCCCAAGCGAGACACAGGGCGGCCTAGTACGGAGATGCGCCACCGTCAACGTTGATCGAGGTGCCGGTGATGCCCGCGCCGAGATCCGATGCCAGGAGCACCGCGGCAGCCGCGACCTCAGCCTCGGTGTTCGGACGCTGGATTGCCGTGACGCTGAACATGAGCTGCGCGAGTGCATCGAGGTTCGGCAGTCCCATGGCCTCGACTGTCGCGGGACCTGTCTCGTAGAACATGTCGGTGGCGACGAAGCCCGGGCACAGTGCATTGGCGGTGATGCCCTGGGTGCCGACCTCCTTGGCGACTGCCTTCATGAGCCCGATGATCGCGTGCTTGTTGGCGATGTAGCCGGGCACGGCCATCGTGGTGATCTTCCCGTACATCGACGACATGCCGATGATGCGGCCCGACTGCTGCGGCAGCATGTACTTCAGGGCCCGACGGGTCATCCAGAAGGTCTGGTTGAGGTTGAAGTCGAGTTCGTACTGCCACTCCTCATCGCTCATCATCGCGACCGGAGCGGTGTTCGCTACACCGCCGGCGTTCGGGACGATGATGTCGATGCGGCCGCACTTGGCGACGGTGCCGTCAACGAGGGCCTCAACCTGCGCCTGCTTCGAGGCATCGCACGCGATGAAGTGCAGGCGATCGCCGCCGCCCATCTCCTCGATGGCCGTGCGGCCCTTCTCCTCGTTGCGACCGCTGAGGACGACCGTTGCGCCCTCGTCATGGAAGGCCTGCGCAATGCCGCGGCCGATACTGCGGGTACTCGCAGTGATTGTCGCGACCTTGCCGTCAAGAAGACCCATGGAAACTCCTCATTCTCGAAATTGGCGGGATGCGTCCCCAAAGTCAGCCTAACTCTAGACCGACTCAAGAAACAGAGCCCCACCATATGACGGGGAGCGGGGCCTTGTCTGGCATTCCAAGTACTTGCCCCAAGGTCCCGCTCCCAGCATGCGTGCTACCCGAAGAGCCCACGCCGAAGAGCATCGATCCGCATTGCCCAGATCCGCTGAGACAGGGCCGCTGTCGGCGCGAAAACCTCGGCTGCGTGGTACGCACCCGGGTTCACATGGAACTCCGTGGGAACTCCCGCCCGCATGAGGCGCGCCGCAAATTCGATGTCCTCATCGCGGAACAGATCGAGGTCGCCAACATCGATAAAGGTCGGCGGCAGCCCCGACAAATCGGTCGCTCGGGCCGGAGCGGCGTAGTGGGACACGTGCTCGGTGCCGTAGGCATCGCCGAGGTACATGCCCCAGGCCTCGAGGTTGCCGGCACGGTCCCAGATGCCGATATCGGTCACCTCATGGCTCGATGGTGTCTCGTTTCGGTCGTCGATCATCGGGTAAATCGGCATCTGCATCCGGATCGCCGGGAATCCCCGGTCACGCGACATCAGCGCGACTGCGAGCACCAATCCGCCACCAGCGCTCTGGCCGAACAGGGCGATGCGCTCGGGATCGACACCAATCTCCGCAGCATTCCGGGCCATCCACACCAGGCCGGTGTAGCAGTCCTCCGGGGCGGCAGGGAACGGGTTCTCCGGCGCGAGGCGGTACTCCACTGACACGACGACGCAACCGGTCATCTCGCAGAGCATGGTTGCAGAGGCGTCATCCATCTCAATGCTGCCGAGCACCATGCCGCCGCCGTGAATGTAGAAAATTCCCGGGAGCACGCCCGAGGAGCCAACAGGGCGGTACACGCGGACGCCGACCTCGGGGTGGCCGTCCCGACCCGGAGCCACGTGATCTTGCGAGGACACCCTGTCATTCGGCGGGATGCCCTCAGCGCCGGCGGCCAGGATCGCGATGACGAGTTCGCGCCGGGCGACGATGTCTGGGATGGCATTGAAGCCTCCGGGGAAAGCTCCGAGCAGTCCGTCAAGGGGAACACGAACCTCGGGGTCGATCCTGTCCTGCATTGTCATCTGAGATCTCCGATCATCTGGGCCAAAGGGGGGTGGGGGGAGGCTACCCGCAGTTCAACAATCGCGCAGCAGGTTTGCCGTCATCCGCGCTTGGTGAAAGCCTCGATGAGCGTGATCGCCTCGTCCCTCGTCACCGCATTGGCCATGGAGTCAACCTCGGCCGCGGCACTTTGGAGCCGAGGCATCTCGAAGGATGACCGGATGAGTCGCTTGGCGTCGCCAAGCGCTGCAACCGCCCCCGATGCGATGCGAACCACCAGCTCATCAGTGGCGCTCGTCAGATCATCTGCATCGACCACCCGGGCCACGAGACCCCAATCGAGCGCTTCATCGGCGGAGAGAACCCGGCCGGTCAGTGCCAGTTCAAGTGCCCGTTGCTGACCGACCGCCCTTGGGAGGAGATACGACACTCCGCAGTCGGGCGTGAGCCCGATGCCGGCATACGCGGTCAGGAATTTTGTCGAGCGCGAGGCGACCACGACATCGGCATTGAGCACCACGGCAAGACCAGCCCCGGCAACCGCCCCCTGGACGGCCGCGATGACCGGGATCGGCAGTTCCGACATGGCACGAAGCCCAGCCTCTAGGGTCGCGGCCAACTCACGCAGGTAGGCAGCCCTGTCGTCGGCGACGACCATCGACGCAACATCCCCGCCGGCGCAGAACCGTGGTCCGTTGCCGGTAAGAAGTACGGCCCGCGCCTCGCTAGCCGCAATGCGCTCGATCACCGAGGAAAACTCGAGTGCCGCATCAAGGTCGAATGCATTGGACTGGCTTGGCCTGTTGAGCGTGATGCGCGCGATCGAATCGCGGACGTCGAACAGCACTGCCTCGTCGTTCATATTGCCCCTTTGCGTATGTCGTGCTCACCTGTGTCGCGGCTCGGACAGCCTGTGACATTCTCTCGGTATGACGATCCACCGAGACGATACGGGAGTCGACGTCCGCATTGAGGTGGCACCACGGCGGATCGTGAGCCTCGTTCCATCACTCACCGAGGCCATCGCCGCCAGCGCACCCGAGACCCTCGCCGGCGTAACGGACTGGTGCAGTCATCCGCCCGATCTTGATGCCGTGCGCATCGGTGGAACAAAAAACCCCGACGTTGCAGCGATTATTCGCCTTGCCCCAGACCTCGTCATCGCCAATGCCGAGGAGAATCGGGGCGAGGACATCACCGCGCTGCGCTCAGCGGGCCAGCAGGTGTGGGTCAGCGATATTCGCACCGTCGAGCAGGCCTTGAATTCCATGGCGCGACTACTCGAGGCAATCGACGCTCCCTTCCACTCCTGGCTTGACGACGCTCGCTCCAGGTGGGAGAGCCTTCCTGTCATTCCTGCCACTGAGCGCCGCCGCGCCGTCATCACCATCTGGCGACGACCCTGGATGCACGTCGGCAGCGATACCTACGCGGGTGATGTCCTCCGCCTCCTCGGTGTCGACAATGTCCTCGCCGACTCACCGGAGCGGTACCCACGGATGAGGCTCGAGGACTTGCCCCCCTACGACCTCGCCGTGCTGCCCGACGAGCCCTACGCCTTCAGCCCCCACGACGGCCCCGAGTCATTCGACCCGATCCCCTGCGCGCTCGTAGATGGGCGCTCGCTCACGTGGTACGGCCCAGCGATGGTTCAGGCACCGGCGATCCTCGTCAGCCAGCTAGCGTTGGCACTGCACAACGGCGACCGGCCGGCATCGACCTAGCGGCCCGTAAACGCCGCCTTGCCAGGACCGTGCTCGATGAACGATGCCATCCCGATTTTTTGATCCTCGGTCGCGAACATGCTGGCAAACGCCTGACGCTCGATCTCAAGGCCGGTGGCGAGGTCGGTCTCGAGGCCGGAGTCGATGGCCCCCTTGGCCGCCGCGAGCGCGAGGCCGGGGCCTCGGGCAAACTCGGCTGCCCATGCGTGTGCATCGGAGTACACGTCCTCGGGGGCAACGACCCGGTCGACCAGGCCGATGGACAGTGCTTCCGCCGCATCGATGAAACGGCCACTGAGGATGAGGTCCTTCGCGCGGGCTGGCCCGACGAGCCGAGCGAGGCGCTGGGTGCCACCGGCGCCCGGAATGATCCCGAGGAGAATCTCCGGCTGACCGAGCCGGGCGTTGTCGGCAGCGACCCGCAGGTCGCAGCACAATGCGAGCTCGCAACCCCCACCGAGCGCATAGCCGGTAATCGCCGCGATCGTGGGCTTGGGGATCGCGGCGACAGCGGTGAATGATGCCTGCAGGCCTCGGGAGTGCTGGGCCATGTCCTGGAAGGACATGTCGGCCATCTCCTTGACGTCGGCGCCCGCGGCGAACACCTTGGGACCCCCGTAAAGCACAACCGCGCCGACATCGGGCATGAACGAGGCCTCCAGGGCAGCATCGCGAATCTCCCGCTGCATCTGCAGGGAAAGGGCGTTCATCTTCGGGCGGTTCAGGGTGATTGTTGCCACCCGATCCACGACGTCCATCGAAACGAAATCAGCCATGCCAACCCCTTCTGTCATCGGATGCGCGAGCCTAGCGCCCATCCGAAGGACCCGATCGCCACGTGCGCCACCCCTCGACTCGGGCAGTCACCTGTACCGTCTGCGAAATGTCGATACGACACCGAAACCCGCATTCAAGTTGGGATCCCCTAGGCGTCACGCCGGACGGCCGGGGCGGGGCAGATATTGCGCTTTGGGCGGAGGGCGCCGAATCGGTCGAGCTCTGCGTGTTCGATGACGAAGGAGGCGAGCGACGCATCCCCATCACCGAGCGAGTCTTCAACATTTTCCACGCACATGTTGATCCCCTACCACCCGGCACCCGGTACGGGTTTCGGGTGCACGGACCCTGGCGGCCCGAGACTGGTCAGCGTTGGAACCCCTCGAAACTCCTCATCGACCCGTATGCGCGAGCAATCGAGGGCCGATTTCGACTTGATCCGGCAATTTTTGACCACGTCGGCGGCGACGACCTCACCATGAACGGCGACGACTCCGCGCCCTTCGTGCCGCGCAGCATCGTCGTCGACTACGAGTTCGACTGGAAGGGTGACGCACACCCCCGCACCCCTTGGGGCGACACCATCATCTACGAGGCCCATGTGAAGGGGCTCACGCAGTTGCACCCTGAGGTCCCGATCCATCAGCGCGGGACCTATGCGGGCGTCGCGCATCCCGCCGTCGTCGAGCACCTGCGCTCTCTCGGAGTGACCGCGATCGAGCTCATGCCGACCCATCACTTCGTCGACGAGATCCACCTGATGGAACGGGGGCTATCGAATTACTGGGGTTACAACTCCATCGGATTCTTCGCACCACACGCGAAGTACTCCTCGTCCGGTACCCGCGGTGAGCAGGTGCAGGAGTTCAAGAACATGGTCAAAGATCTGCATTCTGCGGGCCTGGAGGTCATCCTCGACGTCGTCTACAACCACACCGCCGAGGGAAGTCAGTTTGGCCCGACCCTGTCATTCCGCGGCATTGACAATGACGACTACTACCGGCTTCAGGTCGATAGCCGCTACTACACCGACTACACCGGATGCGGCAACACCCTCGATGTATCGAAACCCCACGTGCTGCAACTCGTTATGGACTCCCTTCGATACTGGGTCACCGAGATGCACGTCGACGGCTTCCGCTTTGACCTCGCCTCGGCCCTTGCTCGCTCCTTACACGACGTCGACATGCTCGGCAGTTTCATGACAACCATCCAGCAGGATCCGGTACTGCGTCGAGTGAAACTCATCGCAGAGCCGTGGGACATCGGCCCGGGCGGATATCAGGTCGGTGAATTCCCTCCTCTATGGACTGAATGGAACGGCAAGTACCGCGACTGCATACGCGATTTCTGGCGAGGATCAACCGGCATCGAGGAGCTCGGGTGGCGCCTCACCGGTTCGGCCGACCTCTACGCATCAGAAGGTCGCAGGCCCTCTGCCTCGATCAACTTCATTACCGCCCACGACGGATTCACCATGCACGACCTCGTCTCCTATGAGCACAAGCACAATGAAGCAAACCTCGAGGGCAATAGAGACGGCACCGACGACAATCGCTCACGCAACTACGGGGTCGAGGGCGACACCGAAGACTCGTCCATCAACGCTGTCAGGCTTCGACAGATCCGCAATCTGCTGGCGACCCTCGCCCTGTCATCCGGGGTCCCAATGATCGCTGCCGGTGACGAGATCGGGCGCACCCAGATGGGCAACAACAACGCCTATTGCCAGGACAACGTGATCTCCTGGATCGATTGGAACCTCGCGCCTTGGCAGGTGGATCTGCTGGAGTTTGCGTCCGGGGTGCTGCGGCTGCGCCGTGAACACCGGGCATTTCGTCAGCGCAACTTCTTCGACGGCCGTCCGCTGCATGACGGCGGACCGAAGGATCTCGCCTGGATTGCCCCGAATGGTCTGGAATTGAGCCCCGACGCATGGAATGACCCTGGGATCCGGACCCTGGGCATGTACGTCTCTGGCGAACTGCATGCGGTCCACCCCGATGGCACGCACGTGCGAGACGACTCGTTTCTCGTCATCCTCCACGCAGGCGAGCAGGAGCAGCACTTCACCCTGCCGCAGGCCCCTTACGCTCGGTCCTATCGACGGGTTATCGACACGATGACCGGCAGCACGTCAGAGGCGTCACACGACGAGACGGCCGGCAGCGCCATCACCATGGTTCCGCACAGCCTCGTCGTCCTGCGTGTTTCTTCCTAGCCGGCAAGCGGCACAGTCGGCAGCACCTGCAGTCCCATTTCCTGTGGATACGCGAGCCCAGGATGTCGCGGCAGGATACGCACCGTGTAACCGAAGGGCCCATTCTGCTCAAGGGGGAGCGCGAGCCGGTACTGCCACCCGCCCGGCTCAAAGGACTCCCCGGGCTCCATCGCCGCGTGTTGCGGTGCAATGAATCGGTCGTCAGCGTCAACGCGTCCATACACAGCTTGGACGAGCACGTCATCAGGAGAAAGCTCCGCAAGTGAGACGAAGGCGCGCACGGTGATCGGCGTGCCGAGGCTCACCGAGTCGCC
Organism: Bifidobacterium breve; assembly: GCA_945877545.1. Classification (GTDB taxonomy): domain Bacteria; phylum Actinomycetota; class Actinomycetes; order S36-B12; family S36-B12; genus WLND01. Next base: position 9,940 of record CAMCSO010000086.1, read on the forward strand.
GACACCATCTGCCTCAACGTGATCAACCCTCAGCAGCGACCACTGGGACCGCACGCGCTGCTTCCAGGCGCACATCTCCTTGGCGAGTGCGAACCCTGCTGCCTGGACGTGCCGCGATGATGACCCAGCCGGAAGATACAGCCTCAGGACGTATTCATGGACCATGCGCGTTGAGAGCACCTTTGGACCAAGCGTTCGCAGCGTGTGACGGACCATGGCGATCCATCTGCGAGGCAGGCGTGCCTCGTCGAGATCGTAAAAGGTGGCGGCGACCGCGTCTTCAATGAGGCCATACAGGGCCTCTGCCTCGATGGCATCGCGACGATCGGCGTCCTCAACTCCATCGGCGGTTGGAATCGCCCAGCCGTTCTCGCCGTCGAACCACTCGTCCCACCACCCGTCGAGGATGGAGAGATTGAGCGCACCATTGAGCGCTGCCTTCA
>CAMCSO010000087.1 GCA_945877545.1 Bifidobacterium breve
TGAGGGCCGGGTATGCCTCGCTCACCGCAAACAGTTTGCCGAGCGCCTGGGTGAGCATGCCATCAGCCTCGGCCTTGGCCTCGAGGCTCTGCGCCTGCATTCCAGCCGTTCGTGCCTGGGTGACGGCCTCAAGCGTGGACTTCTCAAAGCCCGCAGCCCCCGAAACGGTTGACACAAGGTTCGGGACCAGATCAGCGCGCTTGGTGAGGAGCGTGTCGATGTCAGCGAAGGAACCAGTGCACAGCAGGTTCAAACGTCGCAACTTGTTGAACTGCGTGATTCCGTAGAGGAATACGATGAAAAGGATGACGAGAACGATCAGGCCAATAATCATGGGGTTCCTTCTGCTCGGGGCGAGCGAAACATAGCACGCATGTGGACCTCGCACCGGCGAATGGGCGGGTCCGAAGCGCCGAGCCTAAACCGTGAGGAAAGAATGAATTCATGAGTCATCCGATGATTGACTCCGGCGATCCGCTCGTCGCTGACCTTCTCGCTGGCACATTCGAGCTCATACGTGACGCTGGCGGTTACGTCGCACCCTCCACAATCATCATCGAACGCGCCGGCCAATTGAGCATCGAATCCTCGGCCCTCGACGGCGACGCGCTGCTGCGGATCCCTCGCGCTGCCTTCATCCGGGTTGATCGGGTCACGTTTTCTCTGGACCACGACCGCATCGTCATCGCTCAGGTGCCTGAGGACTGCGGCGAACTCGAGTGGGAACTTCTGTATCTGCAGGTCGCGCTCCACAACGCCTGCGACAAACTCGCCTGGATGCGTCGCACCCATCCATCACTCGACCCCGGCCTTCCAGTCGACCTGATCGAAGCCGTCCGCCGCGCCGTGCCGTCCTTCCGGTCACCTCAGATGGATGCGGTCGACCTGCTCTGGGCAAACCGCTGCTTTCGCATCCCTCTAACGGATCAAGGCTCGTCTGAACGAGTGCTCATCCCCCTTGTCGACCTGCTCAATCACCACGCCGAGGGCGCGGTCGGCGACTGGGATGGCGAGGCCTTCGAGGTCTCAGCGCGTTTGCCGTTCGGCACGGCACAGTGCGCACTCGACTACGGCATGGATCGTGATCCCCTTGAGATGGCAATCGTCTACGGATTCATCGACCCCAGCACCGAGATCACTGCCGGACGCAGCTACGACATCGATGCCCTTAAGCGAATCATCGACCTCGCCTCGACCGCAGACGCACCGGAGTCGGCCGAGCCACTACGAGGTTCTGCCGCGAGGATCGTCCACGAGCTTGAATCCCGGGCCTGACGCACAACGACACAGCAAGGACCCTCGCGGAACCGTCACAGATCAAGAAGCATGCGCAGGACGGACCGAACCCGATGCCAACCGGCCACATCGATTCGGCCCAGCCGAACGACTCCCCGAGCCGAGGAAATCGAGCGAAGATGCTCAACTTGAACATACGAGGTCCGCGAAAGTCCAGAGGATGGGGATGATTCGACCTCCACCCGCCACGGGTAGTCGCGCATCGTGGTCGTGAGCGGACACACGAGGGCGAGTGGTCCGCGCATGCGGGGGCTACCAACGATGAGCGCGGGCCGCATGAATGCGGACTCGACCCCGATCGGTGTGCCGAGGTCGATGATCCACACGTCACCGGGGATCACGGATCTGCACGAGCATCGCCGGCCGCCGTGAGATCCAGTCGGCTTGCCTCGTCCCACAGGCGCACATCGTCGTCATCAACTGATGCAGAAACACCATCGTCGGCAGTGTCGTGCACCTCGCGCCAGCGACGCCAGAAGCGGGCCTCCTCGTAAGCCGCTAACGCCTGCTCGAGGATTGAATCGGTGCTTTCCCCGGTCTGCTCGCGAGCTCGATTGACGGCATTCATCGTTGCGACACTCACTCGAATCTTCGTCGTGGCTGACATGGATTGAGATTAACATCGGTATACGAATCCGTCTACAGCTTGACCGAAAGCCCCAAGCCCCTAGCAACGGCTGCCTGACGCACTTCGAGGACACATTCCTCGTGACGGGAGTTTTGTCAAAACTGTTGTCGAGATACGCGGGCATCACTCATCACGATCCTCGGTCAGCATTGCCTGTACGGACACCGTGGCGTGATCCTGCCCCCCCGGTGGCCGTCCTCAGAGTCAGGACCATTGTGCGGACATCGCCCGCACTCGATCCCGCCACTCCGTGATCAGGAAGACTATGCCGAGTACCACGGACAGTGCCACGAGCAGGACAAGGGACGCGAGCGCAGCGACGAATCCACGATGGGTCATGCCTCTCACAACATCGGAGGTCGTCGCTGGGTCAGCTAGTCCTTGTCGGGCCGAAGGGGCTCGGTCTGCAGGGCTCCCTGCGCTGCTGCAGAACCTATTCGTCCTCCACCGAAGCCTCGCAGGATGAACGCCGCGAGGACAGCAAGAACCGCTCCGAGGAGTGGACCCGCGAGGTAGACCCAGTAGGCCTGATAATCGTTCGCCACGAGATCCGGGCCCAGCGTCCGGAACGGGTTCATCGACGCTCCCGAGAGGGGGCTCGCCCATAACCCGGCCAGCGCAATGTAGCCGCCGACGCCCAGCGCGCCGATGATGCCGATGTTCTGGGCTCCCGAGGCAGTTCCGAGAATGACGCTGACGAGGCCAAAGGTCAGCACCATCTCCATGAGGAATGCCGCAATGTCGGTCGTGCTCGCTGCCGGGTAGTTCGAGCCGTTGGATGCCGAGACGTTGATGACCCCTTGGAGGAACAGGGCGGCGAGGAGAGCCCCGATGAGTTGCGCCACCGCATAGCCCGGCACCCGCTTCCAAGGGAAGTCACCCCGCAGCGCAAAGGCGATGCTCACGGCGGGATTGAAGTGCGCCCCCGACACCTTGCCCATGAAGAGGATCATCGCCATGACCATGAGACCGGGTGCGACAACAGCTGCAGTGCGGCCGATGGCACCGTCGAATGCAGCGTTCATCATCCCGCCGCCAGCCGCCACGAGGACGAGCAGAAAGGTGCCCATGACCTCCGAGAACAGCCGGCGCCACTGCTGTCTTGGATTGTTGAAGTCGGTGATCCGCTCGACCACTGCCTTGGGAAGCCCGGAGAATCCGAGATGGGGGGTGAAGTACTGATCATTCACATTCTGTGAGGTCATTGGTCACTGCTTCCTGCGCGGGCCGGCAGGTATCTCCATGCGACCACCGCTCCAACACTAACCACGAGTGCTGACACGAGTGAGCCCCTTGAGAGACCATCGATGAATGCACCTTTCACGACCCCAGCAAGTTGTGCTGCAACATCGGCCGGCAGCTGCCCCGCCACGGCGAGACCGCCCCCCATCGACTCCCGGACGATCGACTCGTATTGCTCCGGTAACCCAAGGCTCCGGTAACCGTCGATGACCTTTGCACCGTAGACGCTGAGGAACACCGACCCAACGACCGCTACGCCGAGCGTTCCACCAAACTCGCGAGTCGTGTCGTTCACTGCTGCGCCCGCACCAGCCTGCTCCGGCGGCAGCGCGCCCATGACCGAATCGGTTGCCGGGCTCGTGGCCAGACCGAGGCCCGCAGCGATCGTCACCATGGAGATGAGCACTGCCCCGACGTATGGAGTGTCGACCTTGACGGTCGCGGCGATAAGAAATCCGGCCGCCATAACGAGCAGGCCAAGTGTCACGACGGCCTTTGATCCAAACCGATGCATGAGGACGATGGCCAGCGGCGACATGATCCCTGTCGCGATTGCGAAGGGCAGCGTGCGAACCCCTGCCTGAAGAGGAGTGAATCCCTGGACGAGTTGCAGGAACTGGGTGATGAGGAAAATGAAGCCGAAGAGAGCAAAAAACGCCGTCGTGATCGAACAACTCGCTGCAGTAAACCGGGCGTTCTTGAACAGTCGCACGTCGAGCATCGGGTGGGCGAGGCGACGTTCAACTAGGACGAAAACAATGAGAAGTCCGACGCCGCCGATGAGACCACCGAGAATTGGTACGGAGGTCCAGCCCCACCTTGGTCCCTCGATGATCGCCCAGATGATCAGGCCCACAGCCGCCGCCGAGAGCACGAGCCCCCGGTAATCCATCGGTCCCACCTTGGGGTCGCGTGAGTCCGGCAGCAGGAATGCTCCGAGTGCGATCGCGATAATCACCACCGGGATGTTCACCAGGAAGATCGAACCCCACCAGAAGTGCTCGAGCAGGAGGCCCCCCGCGATCGGTCCGATTGCGACCGCGACTCCGACCATCGCTGTCCAGATGCCGATCGCAGCTGCGCGCTCCTTGGGGTCTGTGAAGATGTTGACCAGAATCGCCAGCGTTGCGGGAAAGATCAGCGCGGCACCGATACCCATGAGCGCCCGGGCCCCAATGAGCTGACCCGAGGTCGTTGCGAATGCCGCGAGCCCCGACGTGGCGGCAAAAAGCACGAGTCCAAGTTGGAGCATGCGCTTACGTCCGAATCGGTCGCCGAAGTGCCCCATGGTGAGCAAGAGCGCCGAGAAAACCAGCGTGTAGGCATCGACAATCCATTGCAAATCGGTGGTTCCAGCACCGAGTTCCCTATTGAGCGTGGGGAGCGCAACGTTGACGATCGTGTTGTCGACTACCGCCAGTAACAGGCTCAGACACAGGATTCCCAGTGCTATCCAACGACGGGTCGCATTCAACGTATTCATGGCCACGATCTCCTCTATAGAACGTTGTTCTCTAGTTGTGAGACGTTACTCTAGCCACGTGGCAGGTGTCAGACAAGATGCGCGAACCCGCACCTCGAGCCTCGAGGTCACCGCCTCGCTTATCGATGCCGCACTCGCGATACTCGAGGAAGCTGGCCTCCCAGCTCTCACCGTGCGGGCCGTCGCAACAAGGGCCGGGGTCGCCCCGATGGGTGTCTACTCGCGCTTCGGGAACAAGGACGGTCTTCTAGAAGCCCTCTTCGTACACGGCTTTGACACCCTCGAGGTGGCGATCGAGACTCGCTCAGATGCGAACCCCCTGCGGCGGCTGAGCATCGGATGCTTGGGATACCGGCAGTTCGCCATCGACAACCCGCAGCTCTACCACCTGATGTTCGAGCAGATGATGCTCTTGGAGCTGTCGCCGGAGTCTCGCGAGGCCGCGAAGCGCTCCTTCATGATTCTCGTCGACAGGGTGCAGGATGCGATGAATTCAGGCGATCTCACGAACGGCGACAGCACCGAGGTCGCCCAAGAGCTGTGGAGTGCGATGCATGGCGCTGTGAGCCTCGAGATCGCAGGTGTGCACTTCGCACAGGATCGAGCTGCCAATTTCGCCGCCATGATCAATGCCCTCATCAGAGGTCTGGGATGACGAATATCCCCCAGATGCACGTCGGGCGCTGACGTTTCCGCGTAGCGTCGATCCCGCCAGCAGTGCACCCTGCACTAAGAGCGATGTTCGTAAATGTGGTGGACACTTGCGGGTGACGCTCCCGGCTGGAGCCGACCTGCGCAATACGCAGATCGTCATTGAATCCATCGGGAAGAATCCGCTCTCGTATCAACAGCTCATCACGGTCGCGAAGTCGCTCACGCCTGTCGGGTGATTCGCGCTATCTCACGAGAAGGACAGCACCGGACGGACGAGGTTCGTCGCCTCATTGAAACTGTGGTAACCGGAGCCATCCTCGAAGCTGACATACCAAGCGCTGCCGTCACCCCAAGGCGTCGCGCTCCAGTAGAGGGCAGACGAAAACTCCCCGTTGCCAGACCGTTTCCAGAATGCGTACAACTCATTGAGCTCGTCTTGGCTGGGGAGCCGCCACGACTGCGCATCAACAGTTGAGTACCCACTCGCCGCCGATGCAGCCGCCCGCCAATCGAGTCGCGGATCTTCGCTGGTCCCGGACCAGCCGGCTCGGGCGTATTCGAGGACAACCCGCTGAGTGACGTCACCACCAACGAGGAACACGGTCCCACCCCCAACACCGATATCACCGGGTTCACACACCGAGACATCCTGCGAGCAGTTCGCAACAATCACGGTGGGCAGGGATGCCGCTTGTTCACTGCAGCCAGGCATCCCCAGGGCCGCCATCCCCATCAACAGGGTAGCGGCGGCCCACCTCAAGCGAGCGCGCATTTGGCCGCCCAAGGTACCCAAGAGAGCGTTACTCCCAACCCAGCATGAGGAAATCCGCCGGATCAGGTCCGGTGCGTCGACCGCTCTCGAGCGTCGCGATCACGGCGAGATCCTCAGCGTCAAGCTCGAAGCCGAACACGTCGATGTTCTCCGCAATCCGTGAGGGAGTCACCGACTTCGGCAGCACGATGAGTCCCTGCTGAAGGTGCCAGCGGATCATGACCTGAGCCGTCGAAACTCCATGCTTAGCAGCGATCGTGGCCAGCAAGGGGTCGCTGATCAGCTGACCCGATGCAAGCGGGCTCCACGATTCTGTCGCGATGCCGTACTCGGCATGCACAGCTCGCATGTCATGCTGCGGCAGCCACGGATGCAGCTCGATCTGATTGAGCACCGGAACGACACCCGTGACGTCGATAATCTCGCGCAGCGCCGACTCCTTGAAATTGGAAACGCCGATCGATCGGACGCGCCCCGATGCCTGCAGATCAATGAGCGCCCGCCAGGTGTCGACATACTTCCCGAACTGCTGGCACTGCCAGTGAATAAGGAACAGATCGAGGTACTCGAAGCCCAGTTTGTTCATGCTCAGGTCGAATGCACGCATGGCCTCGTCGTAGCCATGATCGGGGTTCCAGAGCTTCGTCGTCACATAGACGTCCTCGCGAGCCAGCCCACTATTCGTCACAGCCAGACCAGCCCCGGCCTCGTTCGCGTACACCGCGGCGCTGTCCACATGCCGGTAGCCGACAGCGAGTGCCTCCCGCGTTGCCGCCTCAGCCTCGGCTGGTGGCACCTGCCATAGCCCGAAGCCGATTTGCGGGATCGTGGTGCCGTCGTTCAGGACGATGTTCGCAACGGTGCTGGGATCGATAGCCATGACTCTCCTTGGATTGTTTGGGAGAAACCTACCGAGTTTCTCAGACGCCTGCCGACCATCCGCTCAGCGCTCGACTACGCGTCGCTCCATTGCCGGGATCCCCGGAGTTGTGTCATTGATCGCCCAGCTGATGATCACTCCCGGCGAGATACGGAACCGCTCCCCACCGCCATGGCTCTCGACAATGCAGGAACCGATGACCTTTATGCCGCGCGGCGACCACGGGTTCGTGGACGCGAGATCGTCAACGACGACCGTGGCTTGCGGGTTGGACTCGACGTTGCGGTAACGCACAGTTCGGGCAATGTCGAAGCCGGACGTGACAATGTCATCGCCATCGAGCTCGAAGATGACCGGTGCGACGTCGGGCCGTCCATTCAGCGACGCGGTGGCGAATCGCATGAGCGGCTGAGTGCGGAGGTATTCAATCTCTGCCGGAGTGAAGGCACTCATGACGGATCCGCAGCCGAACCGCGTGCCACGGGCGCATTGATGGGGAAGATATCGAGATTCCACCACTTGGCCATCGGCAGCGACACCACAGTCTCGCGAGCCTCTTCACTGCTGTCGGCGAAGACCTCCAGGAACACCGTGCCACGCTCACGCGTCGACAGATACACGGCGCCAATGCGGCCGAGCTCCTTGAGCTCAGCTACCTTCGCCTGCTCCTCGGCTACCAGGGCCATGACCTCGGCCATATCGGTCTCGGGTGTGAAGGTGCAGACCACCATGAATGACTCCATGCGAGTTCCTTTGATCAGAGGGATGAGTAGTTGCACCATCATCAAACCTCAACATTGGTTGAGGTCAAATGCTACCCTCGACCCATGCCCGCCGACGCCTGCACGGAACCGACCCTTACCGTCGGCAAACTCGCTGAACGAAGTGGTCTCGCGGTGTCGGCCCTCCACTTTTACGAGCGCAGCGGGCTGATCCGCAGCACCCGCGATTCCGGTAACCGGCGCCGCTACACCCGCGACGTGCTGCGCCGTCTGGCATTCATTCGAGCCTCGCAGCGGGTCGGCATCCCACTTGCGGCGATCCGGACCGCCCTCGATTCACTGCCCAAGCGACGCACGCCCCGCGAAGCGGACTGGTTCCTGCTCTCCACCGCCTGGCGTACGCGCCTAGACGATCAGATCGAGCAGCTCACCCGCCTGCGAGAGGACCTCACCAACTGCATCGGCTGCGGATGCCTGTCATTCGCTCGCTGCCAGTTGGTGAACACCGGCGACGCGATGGCAACTGAGGGCGCCGGCGCCAGACGGCTCGAGCCCGGCACACCAAGACCTGAGCCTTTCCAGGGTTGCCCACTGAGCGCGTAAGTCAGGCAACGAGTTCCCTCTCGCAGTCTGCGATCAGATCAGACCTTGTAATGAGCCGCTCCTACTTTGTGACGGTGATCTGGGAGGTCCCCTGTGACGCCGTGTAGAGGCCAGATCCCTGCACCTCCGCCATCAGCAAGTAGTTCGCTGCGGTTGACCATGAAGGCCTCAACTGTGCGACGCCTGATGCCCCGGTCAGCGCTGAACCGATTTGAGTCCAAGCGCTCGTGGTCGAAGTGCGGGAGAAGAATTTCACCGTCATCCCGGCGATATTTACTCCCGAGGCCGGAGCGACCGTTGCCGATAACGTCGCGCGCGTCCCGATGCGTACCGACCCAGCACTCGTGACGAGGACTGTCGACGTACCGACCTTGTCGATCGAAATCGATCGAGTAACGGACGCGGCACTGGCGTAGTAGGTCGACCCCGACTGACTCGCCGTCACTGAGCAGGCCCCTGAGCTCACAAGTCGAAGGGTGGTGCCCGATACCGTGCAGACTGTCGAGGGTGTCGCTGAGAAGTTGACCGCCAACGCGCTCGTTGCCGTTGCAATGAGCGAGTAGCTGGGAGGAAGTCCTCCCACGCTGCTTGGGCTCGTGAAGTCAATCGTCTGCGCCACCTTCACGGTGGTGATGCTCTTTGCAACGGCTGCAGCAGCCCTCCACGTGCCACTACCGGACTGCTTTGCCGTCACCGTGCATGTCCCCGCCGCCTTCACGGTCAACGCCGTACCGGACACAGTGCAGACCGTCGACGGCGACGACGTAAACGTCACAGCAAGCCCAGATGACGCGGTTGCAGCAAGGGTCAATGGAGACTCGGACAGGCCAAGGGAGGTCGGTGGACTGAACGTGATCGTCTGCGCAGCCTTCGTCACGGTGATGACCTTCGCCACTGACGAAGCCGGGGCCCACGTGCCATCGCCGGCCTGCGCTGCGGTCACCGTGCATTTCCCAGCGCCAGTCACGGTCAGAGCAGTCCCCGACACAGTGCAGACCGTCGACGGCGACGACGTAAACGTCACAGCAAGCCCGGACAAAGAAGTAGCAGCAAGGGTGAGCGGCGATTGAACGACCGTAAGAGCGGTCGACGGGCTGAACGTGATCGTCTGCGCAGCCTTTTTCACGGTGGTCGTAGCAGTAGCGGTGAACCCGCCATCACTCGTCTTCACAGTGATCGTCGCCGTACCCGCACCGACCGCCGTCACGACGCCACTGACGCTCACCGACGCGATCGACGTATCTGACGAAGCCCACGTCACTGCGGGTGTCGTCGCGCTAGTCGGAGCGACCGCTGCAGTGAGAGCCTGAGTCTGTCCAACGTTCAAACTGACGGAAGTGGGAGCAACCGTCACGCCGGTCACGGGCACCGTCGTAGACCCGCCGCTCAGCAACGCACCCGCATTAATGATGCCCACACCACAGGTTTTCGCAGGGTCAGGATCACAGACCCCGCCAGGGAACGGCGTAAACATGCCGGACGTCTTCATCCGCGCCTCAACCTGCGCGGGACTCAGGGCGGGATCCTGCGAAATCATGAGCGCCACCACACCCGAGACATGGGGTGTCGCCATACTCGTTCCGCTGTACGAGGCATACGAGGGCGTGCTCGGGGTCGTTGAACCGCTGTTGAGTGTCGACCAGATTCCGACCCCCGGGGCGGCAATGTCGACAACTGCGCCGTAGTTCGAGAACGAGGCACGCTTTCCATTGCTCCCGACCGCTGCAACTGCGATCACACCCGGGCAACTCGCCGGCGTGAAACCTGCGGTGTTGGCATTGCTGTTTCCGGCCGCAACAACGACCACCGTTCCCCGTGCAATCGCCGCGGAGGTCGCCGTCGCCTCCGCGATGCTGCAGGAACTCGCACCGCCGAGGGACATGCTGATCACTCGCGCCGGTGTGGGGTTTGCCGGAATGCCCGAGATGGTTCCACCCGACGCCCACGTGATTCCGGCAACGATGTCAGACGTATAGCCTCCCCCGGTTCCGAGTACCCGAACCGTCTGAACCTTGACGTTCGGGGCCACGCCCACAAC
>CAMCSO010000088.1 GCA_945877545.1 Bifidobacterium breve
AGGGCCACGAGGTTGTAGGCCGCGAAGGTGCGCGTGACCACCGAGAGCGGGGCGTCCGGGCCCACCGGCACGAGGTTGGTGTCCAAGACGGAGGAGACGAGGGTCCCTGGCGGCTCCCGAAGGAGGCGCTGGAAATGGGCGACCCCGAGGTACTTGCCGGTCGGTGTCTCAGTCGGGGCGCGCGTGACGTAGACCTGCGACGCGAGGGCCGGGGAGAGGTCTGGGTTGCGGATGTGCGCGAGGGCATCGGCGACGGTTGCGTCGGCCGGGAGCACGATCGGCTCAGTGGTCATCATGCCGCCGGCCGAGAAGTCGTCATAGGTGAGCAGACGGCGGATATCGTCGGCCTCGTCGGGCTCCATGCGGTCGAGTAGCGCCGCGGCCTGCTCGGGTGGCAACTCGGAAATGAGATCTGCGGCATCGTCAGGATCCATCTCCTCGAGGACGTCGGCCGCGCGCTCGGCTTCGAGCATCGACACGATCGCGACACGATCATCCTCGGGCAGTTCCTCGAGAACGTCGGCGAGCCGTTCGTCGTCGAGTTCCCGAGCCACCTCAAGTCGCCGCTTGGGACTCAGGTCATGCAGGACGGTGGCGACGTCGGCGGGACGCATCTTGTCGAGGCTGGCGATGAGGGATTCGGCGGATTGGTCGGCGGCAGGAAGGGACAGGCCCCCGATCTCCGACCAGTCGACGACGAACCGCTCGCCGCGTCGAAATCCGCCACCGCCCCGGCGTACGAAAAGCTGGGTGACGTACCAGTCGGTCGTTCGGCCCTGCTCGAATGCGACATCGAGGATTGCGACGCGATCACCGGTTTCGAGCATTGCGACGGAGCGATCGAAGAGTTCTGCCGTAACGAGGGTCTCGCCGGCGCGCTGCTCGAAGCGGCGCAGATTCAGGGCACCCGTGACGATGACCTGCCCGCTACCAATGGCCGTGACCTTGGTCATCGGAACGAAGATGCGTCGCCTGGGCTGAACTTCCACCACGAGGCCGGTCAATCTGGGGGGATTCGACCCTGAGCGCAGCACGACGACACCGTCGCGCACCTTGCCCACCTGATCGCCGTTGGGATCGAAGACCCCGATTCCGGACAGGCGGGCGAGGAACACCCGGGTCGCAGCACCTGTCGTCACGGTCGAAGGCTACCGTCGCGGGTGTGAATATGGCGGTGCCGACGCAGGGTGAGCCCGTATCGGGCGGGCTCACGCGTGCGCACATGTCTCGGCCCTCTCGGATCGATGTGCTGTGGATAGGCGCCGCCGTTGTCTTTATTTCGGCATCGGGGCCGCTCATCACCGCGACGGTGGCTCCCGCCCTCGCGATCGCCTTCTGGCGTTGCTTCCTCGGGTCGGGTGCCACAGGCATCTGGGTCGGGTTCAAGGCGAGAGTTGAGTTCCGACGTCTCTCGCGGGGCCAGTGGCGCCTCATCATCGTGAGCGGGCTGCTCCTCGGTGCGCATTTCGCCACGTGGGTGCCGTCATTGCGGTTCACGTCGGTCGCGTCCGCAACCGCGCTCGTCGCGACTCAGCCAGTGTGGGCCGCCCTCATCGCCCGATCCCGTGGCGTCCGGATTCAGCGGCCCGTGTGGGTCGGTATGGCCATCTCTCTCGCGGGAGTCCTTGTTCTCACGGGGGTCGATGTGTCCCTCGATCCACGACAGTTCATTGGTGACGTTCTTGCCCTTCTTGGCGCGGTGCTCGCAGCGGCGTACTTCACGGTCTCCGCCGAAGCGCGCAAGACCGTCTCGACGGCGACGCTCACGTTCGGCCTCTACGGGACCGCCGCTCTGCTGCTCCTCTCCTTATGCGTGCTCCTACGGCAGCCCCTCATCGGATTCACCGCAGAGGCCTGGATCCTCATCCTTATGCTCACGTTGACCGCGCAACTCCTCGGCCACTCGCTCATCAACAAGGTCCTCGCGACAACATCGGCGACCGTTGTATCGCTCGCGATTCTCTTCGAGCTCCCGGCCTCAACGATCATTGCCGCCGTAGCCCTCGGGCAGGTACCGCCGTGGGGGATCATCCCTGCTGCAGCCCTCATCGTCACCGGGCTTGTCATTGTCATCAGGGCGAGCGACTCGTCGGAACTTACCGAGGCGCCGCCGGTATGAGCGTTCTTGCGATTGATCAGGGAACGTCGGGTACGAAGGCGATTGTTGTTGACGAGGCCGGCGTGGTTCGGGCCGTGGTTGAAGTCCCGGTGCGACCGGTGTATCTCGCCGGCGGCGGGGTCGAGCAGGATCCTGATCAATTGCTCGCCTCGGTCCTCGAGGCTGGCCGCCGGGCGTGCGCAACCGCGGGCCTGTCGATTGATGCCGTGTCCCTCGCGAACCAGGGCGAGACTGTGCTCGCATGGGATCCCCGCACGGGCCAGCCGCTGTCGCAGGCGATCGTGTGGCAGGACAACCGGTCGGCAGGGATCTGTGAGGGGCTCTCGGCGCATGCTGAGCTCATCGCCCGCCGCACCGGCCTCGTCCTCGATCCGTACTTCTCCGCACCCAAGATGACCTGGCTGCGCCGCAACGTCACGCTCGAGGGCGTCGTCACGACGACGGATGCCTGGCTCGTCCACCATCTCACCGGGGAGTTCGTGAGCGACGTCACCACCGCGAGCAGGTCGCTCATCCTCGATCTCGATACGACCCGCTGGGACCCTGAACTCCTCGGAATCTTTGGGCTCGAAGGCGAGCGACTCCCGCGCCTCGTGGCGTGCGATGAGATCGTGGGCAGCACAACAGCGTTCGGGCCCCAGGTACCGGTGGTAGGTCTCATCGTCGACCAGCAGGCGGCGCTGCTCGCCGAGGGGTGCCTGGCGCCGGGGATGGCAAAGTGCACGTACGGAACCGGGGCGTTCGTGCTTGCGAGCACGGGGGCCGCTGCCGTCCGTTCGACAACCGGGCTCACGACGTCGGTGGCATGGCGGATGAGGGGAGCCACGGACTACTGCGTAGACGGGCAGGTGCTAACCGCCGGGTCCGCTGTTCGCTGGCTGGAGGATCTCGGCATCATCGGCGGTGCGGAAGGGCTTGATTCGGCCGCTGCAGCGGACAGCGACGGTGTGCTGTTCACTCCGGCGCTCGCGGGCCTCGCAGCACCCTGGTGGCGCTCGGATGCGCGGGCAGCGTTCACCGGCATGAGCCTGTCGACCGGCGCCTCGCACCTTGTCCGTGCAGTCATCGACGGCATCGCGGCGCAGATTGCCGACCTCGTCGGCGTGATCGCTGAAGATACTGGCGTGCCCATCACTCGGCTGCGGGTCGATGGCGGGCTTACGAACTCGCGTGTCCTCATGCAAGCGCAGGCCGATCTACTCCAGGCGCCGGTCGACGTGTACCCATCGGCGCACGCAACTGCTCTGGGTGCCGCTGCCCTCGCCCGTCTCGCCCTAGATCCAGCCCTGCGGCCCGCTGACGCTGTGGGAGGCTGGGTGCCATCAATGACATACGAGCCGCGAATCTCCGCAGACGAGGCAGCGCATCATCTGGCGACTTGGCGGTCGGCGATTCACCGCGTGATGCCGCAGGCGGGGATATGACGACATTCGGGGAGATGCTGATGTACGACGTCGCGATCATCGGAGCCGGGGTCGTGGGCTGCGCCGTCGCCCGCGAGTTGTCAGGACTGCGGATGTCGGTTGCCCTCATTGAGGCGAGGGGCGATATTGGCGACGCGACGAGTAAGGCGAATACGGCGATCCTCCACACCGGCTTCGACTGCGTCCCGGGCTCACTCGAGTCGGCGATGGTGGCGCGGGGATACCGGCTTCTCGGCGACTATGCGCCGACCGTCGGCATCCCGATCGAGGGAACCGGCGCACTGCTCGTCGCCTGGTCCAAGGAGGAGCTCGACACCCTGCCGAAGCTCGCGCTCAAGGCCCTGGAGAACGGGTATGACGCCTGCGAGATCATCGATAGCGAAGCCGTCTACCGGGCGGTCCCCGATCTAGGCTCCGGTGCCCTCGGCGGCCTCACCGTCCCGGGGGAGTCGATCATTTGCTCGTGGACGACCGCCCTTGCCTACGCGACCGAGGCGAAGGCGCGTGGGTGCACGCTGCTCCTCGCGACTGCGGTTACCGGCGTCAACGTGGGCGATCGAGTCACCACCCTCGAGACGACCGGGGGGCAGGTGCAGGCCCGTTGGGTCGTCAATGCCGCAGGGCTCGGGGGCGACGTCATCGACCGGATGTTCGGCTTCGATCGCTTCACCATTGTGCCCCGTCGCGGCGAGCTCCTCGTGTTCGACAAGCTGAGCCGGCCGAAGGCGCCCCGCATCGTCCTGCCCGTGCCGTCGTCGAAGGGTAAGGGCGTCCTCATCAGCCCGACGATCTACGGCAACGTCATGCTCGGTCCGACCTCGGAGAACCTCACCGATCGAGCCGATACCTCAACAACCGAGGAGGGCTTCGCCTTTCTTCTCGGCAAGGGGCGATCGCTCATGCCATCACTGCTCGAGGAGGACGTCACCGCCGCCTACGCGGGGCTTCGGGCATCGACCGAGCACAGTGATTTCGTTGTCGCTGCGAGCGGCGAGAAGCGCTACATCCGGCTCGGCGGTATCCGTTCGACCGGGCTCACTGCCTCAATGGCGCTCGGCGAGCATGTTCGAACGTTGCTCGGGGAGCACGGCGTGACGCCGGGAGTACGCGACGTCCTGCCTGAGCCGCCCCGGATGCCAAATATCGGGGAGGCATTCCCGAGGCCGTACGAGCGGGATGACCTCATCGACGCGGATCCCCTCTATGGCACGGTGACCTGCTTCTGCGAGCGTGTCACCGAGGGTGAGATTCGCGATGCGCTGCAATCGGCCATCCCGCCCCGCGACCCTGATGGGTTGCGGCGTCGAACACGAGCCCTCATGGGCAGGTGCCAGGGTTTCTTCTGCGGTGCGCAAGTGGCGGCACTCATGGAGGGTCCCCGGGCTCCCGCTGAGGCTGCGCATGGCTGAGACCCTGCGGCCGGATGTTCTCATCGTCGGTGGCGGCCCGGCGGGGCTCACCGCGGCGCGGAGCCTTCGGCGACTAGGCGTGGCCGGCGTCCTTGTGCTCGATCGGGAGGAGGAGGCCGGCGGCATCCCGCGTCACAGCGATCACCTCGGGTACGGAATCAGGGACCTGCGAAGTGTCATGAAAGGCCCCGCGTATGCCAGGCGGCTCGTCGATCGGGCGCAGCAGGCTGGTGCGGAGATCATCACCTCCGCCACGGTGACCGGATGGGCGGGGGAGCGGTCACTTCTCGCGACGACCCCGAGCGGGCGGATCCGCTTCGATGCAGGCGCAGTCATCCTGGCCACCGGGGCACGCGAGCGCCCGAGGGCTGCTCGCATGGTGCCCGGCGATCGCCCCCTCGGGGTGTTCACGACCGGTCAATTGCAGCAGGAGGTCCACCTGCGTCACGCTGAGGTCGGCTCCCGGGCTGTCATCGTCGGATCCGAACTCGTGAGTTGGTCGGCGGTGCTCACGCTGCGTCATGCCGGGTGCAGCGTGGCGCTTATGACGACCGAGTTCGAATGCCCCGAGGTCTACGCGCCCGTCGCGTTCGCGGGTCGGGCTCTCCTTGGCGGGCCGCTCGCGCGGGCCACGAAGGTTGTGCGCATCATCGGACGAAACCGGGTCGAGGCTGTCGAGATCGAACACCTGGTGACGGGGCAGCGGCGGATGGTCGCCTGCGACACCGTTGTCTTCACCGGCGACTGGGTCCCTGACCATGAGCTTGCGCGCTCAGCGGGCATCGACCTCGATCCGGGCCATCGAGGACCGCTGGTCGACACCGACCTCGCCACCTCGGTCGGTGGCGTGTTTGCAGCGGGCAACCTTCTGCATCCGGTCGACACGGCTGACGTCGCCGCGCTCGACGGCAGGCACGTTGCTGCATCGGTGGTCCGGTGGCTCGGGGATGGGCCCGCCTCGCGATCAGCGGTACGCCTCGTCGCTGGCGACCCGTTTGACTGGGTGGCTCCCGGCCTCATCGGTGATCACATGGTCGGGCCTCCGCGGGATCGACTGCTCCTGTGGTCGCACCAAGCACAGTCGTTCCCGACCGTGGTGGCACGTCAAGGGGGCGCCATCATCGGCAGACGGACCCTGCCGTGGCCCGTTTCACCAGGTCGGGTGTTCCGCGTGCCGTGGTCCCTTGTTCGTCGGGCGGATCCGCTGGGCGGCGACGTCACGATCGGGCTCAACTGATGACGGATTCGGGCGGCGGACCTGCCGGGCGGGAGCACACCGATATCGCGTGCGTTGGCGCAGTGGCGTTCGACGACTCTGGTCGGCTGCTCCTTGTGAAGCGCGCGAATCCGCCGGCACAGGGGCTCTGGTCTATTCCCGGCGGGCGCGTGGAGCCGGGGGAGTCCGCTGAGATCGCGGTCGTGCGCGAGGTGCTCGAAGAGACGGGCCTGGGGGTGATGATCGTTCGCGAGGTCGGCACCGTGTACCGCGACGCACCGGGCGGCGGCCGCTACGTCATCCGCGACTTCCTCGTGGAGTTGGCGGCGGGAGCCGTGCCGTTCGCCGGTGATGATGCGGATGATGCGCGCTTCTTCACGGTGACTGACCTCGTGCCCGATGAGCTGAGCCCCGGCCTGCTCGAGGCGTTGGGCGACTGGGATCTCATCCACAAGGAGCGCTGAAGGGGCGGGCGCCTCGCATCAGGCCCGTACGGTGACGGCATGACCACGGGGCGCCTGTATCCGATCTCGCCGAGCAAGCTCAGCACCTGGCTCGACTGCCCGCGCAGGTTCTTCCTCCAGTACGTCGAACGCCAGCGCGTGAGCGGATCCTGGGCCCACCTTTCAATGGGCAACGCAATTCACAATGCGCTTCGCGACTGGTTCGACGAGCCGGCCGCGCCGCGTACGCGTGAGCGTGCCGAGTCGCTCGTGCGGGCCCACTGGACGCAGGCCGGTTTTCGCGACGCTGAGCAGAGCGGCCAGTGGCAGTCGGCCGCGGCGGCGATGGTGTGGGCGTACCTCTCGGGCCTGGATCCTGCGTTCGCACCGCACAGTGTCGAGCGCAGTCTTGGGGCAATCGCTCCGGGTATCGCACTCAACGGTCGCATCGACCGGCTTGATGGTGGAGGCGGTGACCCGGAGTCGCTCGTCGTCGTCGACTACAAAACCGGCAAGCGGATCCCGTCGAGCGACGATGCGCGCGGCTCATTCGCACTGGCGATCTACGCGGTCTGCGTCGAGCGATCGCTGCGAAGGCCGTGCACCCGCGTTGAACTCCATCACATCCCGAGCGGGGTGATGGCCGCCCACGTGTATGAGCCTTCGACCCTTCAGCGCCAGATTGACCGGGTTGTTCAAATCGCTGGCGAGATGGCCCAGGCCGAGGAGGATCAGCGAGCCGGCGCGGATCTGAGCGAGGTCTTCCCGCCGCGACCCAGCCCGCTCTGCGGCTGGTGCGACGTCCGTGATTGGTGCCCAGAAGGGGCGGCCTCCGCACCGAAGAAGGACCCGTGGTCCGGCCTGCCGGTCGCTGAAGACGAAGCATCCCTACCCGCGTGACGGCAGCTAGGACGAGGTCACACATGTGTGCAGACACTCAATTGAGAAACACCAGGGCCATGGAGACGCTGACACGCGAGGTAACGCCCGCGAGTTGCGGGGGAATCGGGCTGATGGGCTGGGCCGGACTATGTACGCGGGTGAGTGGATCGCCGCCACAGTTGTTGGCACGTCTCAAACCAAGGAGCAAAATGCGACTTCACGTCACTCTTCGCGAGGAACCTCTCGGTGGCTCCGAACTGCAGGTGGTAGTCCGCTGCGGTGTCTGGAACAACGAGCGGATCAGAGGCACCTTCCCGAACGCCGCACGGGAGGCCTACGAAGAACTCCTGCAGCGCCACCCGGACCTGCGAGCCCGCCTCACCGCCCAATACGGAGCTGAGTTGGCTGTCGTCTCCGTGTTCGCACGACCAGGGGAGGCCGGGCTGCTCCCCGACGCTGTCGGAGCAGACGACCTGCGGCGATGGCTCGCCACCCATGATCCTGTCAACAGGTACGGCAAGTACCGCGAAGCCGTAATAGCCTCGCTCCGACTGGCCGGATACGAGGTCCTCCCCACTGACACGGTGCTCCTCACGGACACGGGGGAACGCCATTTCGAGCCGGTCGGAGACCATTACGACATCGTCGTGGCAGACCTCAGTGACGAGGTCCTCGACGAGCTCCTCAGCCACTTCAGCGAGGAGATCATCAACAGTTCCCGCCCCAAGCCGGGCAAGACTCGCTCCCAGGGATTGCTGCCGGACGGGGAGAAGGGCACACTATGAGCTGGGAGGAGGTGCCCCATGCGCCATTTGCAGGTTGACTTCAACAACGTTGCAGGTTCCGGCGTGCTACCGGTGCCGAGTCATGGTGAGGCGTTCGCCGCAGGTGAGCACGTCGCGGTGTCCGACGAGGGCACGGATGTTTACGAGGCAGTCGTCCTCGGTATCTCGGGGGACACCGTCTTCCTCGAGGTCCTGGACAAGGTGCTGGCAGAAGCCTGACGCAGACATTCCGTGGAGGTGGCCGTCGGGCCGCCACTCGTCATTTGTGGAATCGGTGGACCTTCGCGGTCCGTGACGACTTCCCCACGCGCTTCGGTTTGGTCGACGCTGACCGGCGAGTCGATGAGTTCGGCCCACACACTGATCATCCGGTCAGTATCGGACCAGCCCCATTCGGTACTGAGGGTCTCGACGATTGCCAGTCCCCGCCCATCGGGGTCATCGGCGCCAGGGGCGGCGATCCGAGGCACGTTCAAGGTGGTCCCAACCGCATTCGAAACGGTCAGGCGAAGCCGGTCAGTGCCAAGGTGGAGGTTGAGTTCGATCGGGGGCAGGCCGTGCTGCACGGCGTTCGTGACAAGTTCAGATGCGACAAGCACGGCGTCATCCGGGTCACGCCATGAGGCGAGCGCGCTCGCGACGATGCGACGTGCGACGCCAGGAGCGGTGGTATCGGGAGGCAGAGTCCAGTTGCCCGCGGGTTCCATGGTCAAGGTTTACCCCACTTCGCCGGATTTCAACCATCGAGCATTCCGGATTTCGCCAGAAGAGTTCAGCCGCGACTCTGATGGTCACCCGAAGCTAACTGCTGCGGTCATGAAGGCGTCGTGGATCGATATGCGGCCACGCATGCCTGGAGTAGTCAGGCGCCGGAAACTCACTCCCAATCTCGATAGCTCGGCCCTCGGCGGCTGACTGCAACGCCGCGAGCATGACCTCCAGCACATGGAACGCCTGCTCAGGTCTTGTGACGCTCGGGAGACCCTGCTCAATGCACGACACGAGGTGGTTGACTCCATCTGACCATGGCCAGTTGGGATCGGTCTCGTCGTACAGCTCCCAGCACCCACCGTCGTTGCGCCACTCCTCGAAGCCACGAGGGGCCCAGTCATCGCCGAGCATGTTCATCGTTCCGCTGAGCCCATAGAGTTCGATGGCAGGGGCTCGTCCGTACTTTTGAATCGTGAATCCGGTGGTGATGGCGGCGTAGACCTCGTCCCCGAAGTCAAGAAGAACTTGGGCGTTGTCATCCGCCTCGGACTTCATCGGGCTTCCATTGACGAGGCGCTCCTTGACCGCGGTCCCGACGAGGGCAGTCACCCGACGCACTGAACCCAGGAATCCGCACAGGCTCGTGACGTTATAGACCCCGAGGTCGAAGAGTGCGCCTCCACCGGGGCGGTAGAACCACTCACCCCATGATGGTCCGGACCAGCCGTAGAGTGCACGGGCAAGTTTCACGTCGCCGATCGCCCCCGATGTGAGACGGGCATGCATTTCCCGGTAGGTGGGGGAGAGCAGGACGTGAGGGGCGCAGACGAGTCTTGGGTGGGCTTTCCGCGAGTACGTGCTTTCCGCCTTCGAAAGCCTGGCGGGTGAGGGTTCCGTGCTCGTTCATGCTGGTGAGCACGAGGACAGCATCGACGTCACGCCATGGGCTTCGTTCCGGAAACGCTTGCCGGCACCCGGCCATTCTTGATCCAGATGGCACTGGCCTCCGGTCCGGTGATGAAGTCGATGTGCCTCTTCGCCAGATCAGCATTCTTTGCCATCGAGGGGCCAGCCCACGGCAGGACGCCGGTGGCGATGGCGGCGAGCTCGCTTGCACTGCCGAGGGGGAAGGGGACGAGGCTGAAATTCTCCGGGGTGTCCGACTGGAACACGTTCCAGGAGCCGTTCAGGGTGAAGAGGCCGTCACCCTCAGCGAACATCCCCAGTGCGGCGGTGCTCCTCAACGCCGCCCAGCCACCGGTGATGTACCCGGCCTCCGCCCAGTC
>CAMCSO010000089.1 GCA_945877545.1 Bifidobacterium breve
ATTCTGGCCTCAACTACTGTCGCCGTTGATGAATGCAGAGCCTGCGGCCGAGATGAGTTCGACAAACTCGCGGGGCTCAGGCTCATTGAAGGCGATGGCGCGGATGGCGGATGTGTCGACGACGATCACGCGGGCAGTCCGTGAGCATCCCAGAGGAGAGGCTCACGTGAATCCTCGAGATCGGGGATCCGGTCGAATTCAACGAGGAGGGCCTCCCACGGGGGCTGCAGGTGAGTTCCATTACATCGCGTCCGTCTCAGACTCGCTTGGCCAGTGCTGCGGCAAACCTGGCAAGCGCGGGGCTCGTCGATCCCTTGCGAACGACGACGTGCACGAGGGCGAGCCCATCGCTCGCGAATGCCTCGGTGAATGCTGACTCGAGTTCATCCTCGGTGGTTACCCGCCAACTCTGTCCGGTGCCGAAGACGTCGACAAGTCGGGAGATGTTCAGTGGTGCGATGTCGTTGAATGGGCCGTCGCGCATGGGCCGCTGGGTTCCGTAGCCGCTGTTGTCCATGACGATGATGATCGGGTAGACGCCGTTGAAGGCTGCCCATCCCGCTTCAAGTCCCGACATCGCGAAGGATCCGTCGCCGGTGAGCACAACCGGGCGATGGTCTGGGTCAGCCTTGCCAGCGCCGAGCGAAGCCGGGACCGCATAGCCCATGGTCGCGTAGTAGGCACTGGCGAGCGACCAGGCCGGCACCGGAAGTTCGACCGAGGCGAAGAGGCAGTCCCCCGGGTCGACAAGCACTCCGTGGCGCTCGTCGAGGTGCGCTGAGACGGCAAGGATGAGCCGCTCCACGTGAATCTCCGCGGCGCCGTCGGGGGTGAAGGTCGGAACTTCGTGCGCGGCTGGCATCGGTGCATCCCTACCGCCTGCGACCGCCTCATGAAGGGCGGGAAGGAAGGCTTCGAGCGGCACATTTCGGTAGGTGCGTGGCCCAACGGTGACGTCGTCATCGGTGCAATCGATGAGGTGGTCGGGATCGAGGTGGGCGGTGAAGGCGCCGAGGTTCATGTCGGTCGGCAGGACTCCGAGTTGAACGATGTGCGCGGCGCTCTCGACTTGCTCGGTGACTTCGGCGGGACTGACCGCTCCCTGGTACACACCGATGGCGAGGGGGTGTCGCTCGGGGAAGACGCCCTTGGAGAGTGGGCTCGTAGCAACTGGCAGGCCGAGGTGCTCGGCGATTCCGAGGAGGTGCTCGCTCAGCCCTCGGCGGGCCACTAGGACGCCCGCCTGGATCACCGTCGTTCCGGCTGAGCGGAGGGCCTCAACGACATCGGTGACCGCTGCTGCGAGGTTGTCAGGATTGATTTCGGCGGAAGTCCGGGGGATCGGCCCGCTGACGTTCACGATGGGGGTATCGACGAGGTCCCGTGGAATCTCGAGGTAGCCCGGGCGCTGCGCGGTGAGGATCTGATCGATGACGCGGTCGATCTCACTCGCGGCAATGCGCGGGTCAGAAAGGACAGCCTGCGCGATCGTGAGTTCCTGGTAGACACGTAGTTGGGTGTCGAAATCCTTCACCCGATGATGGAGCAGTGCGCCCGGCGCACGCTCCTTCATCCCCGGGGCGCCCGAGATGACGAGGAGGGGGACTTGCTCGGCCCAGGCGCTGGCGACCGCATTCGTGAGCTTCAGTCCACCGACGCCGTAGGTACAGGCCACGACCCCGAATCCTCGGAGCCGTGCGAAGGCATCAGCTGCGAACCCGGCGCCCTGCTCGTCAGCGGTAACGAGAATAGGGAAGCCCAGTTCATCAAGTTCGCTGAATAGTCGTAGGGCGTAATCGCCGACGATGCCGAATCCGAGTTCAACCTTGAGCTCCCGAAAGCGGCGCACCAGATGCTCGGGGATGGTCGTGTATTCGTCGCTCAACGTTCTGGGCCTTCCTAGATTGGGATTCGTGAGTGTGTCATGTGCTAATCATGGGTGCGAGTCAGGCATTCCAGCTCGTGATGACGCGCTGCTCACGCTCGAATCCTAGGGAGGAACGATGCGCGGGCTCGAGGGCGAACAATCTTGCTGCGTCCGGAGGGAGGTCGAGCCAGGTCGCGGTGAGAATTCGGAGCAGGTGCCCGTGGGCGACGAGGACGCACTCACGTCCGGCCTCGAGGACGGGCGTGCAGCGCGCGATCACGCGATCGGCCCGGACTCGGACATCGCTCAACTGTTCACCGGGCGTTGATCCGGGGGCGGCACCTGGCGGGATCGGCTCATCCCACACTCGCCAGCCGAGATCACCGCGAAGGATCCTGATCTCGGCGGTGGTCAGGCCCTCCCAGGCTCCGTAGTCCCATTCCATGAGGTCATCGTCGAAGGCATCAGGTCTAAGCCCGGCGAGTTCTGCGGTTCGCCTCGCCCTGATGAGCGGGCTGCACAGGACGAGCGCCGGCACCACATCGGTCATCGCCCTGCCCGCATTCTGGGCTTGCTCCTCGCCGGCCCCTGTGAGGCGGATGTCAGTTCTGCCGGTGTGACGTCCGGCCCTGCTCCACTCGGTCTCGCCGTGTCGGATGAGCCAGATTCGAGGGCTCATCAGGGTGAGCCCTCGGCTGCTTTGTTGAGGGTCGCCACGAAGGCCTCGAGGGGTTGGGCTCCGGACACTCCGTAAGCGCGGTCGAAGACGAAAAACGGGACCCCGGTCGCGCCGAATTGGGCAGCGAGCGCCTGGTCGGCGCTTACGTCATCAATGAAGCGGGTGCCTTCGAGCATTGTCCGTGCCGCGACAGGATCAAGACCAGCCTCGGATGTGAGATCGCAGAGTGAGTCGATGTCGAATATGTCGCGCCCGAACTCGAAGTAGCCGGAGTAGAGCACCTCGATGAGGTCGGCCGATTGCCCTTGGTCCTGCGCCCACAGCAGTAGCCGGTGCGCGTCGCGGGTGTTTCCGCTGACCGTCTCGTCGAGGTGGTAGGCGAGTCCGACTGAGGCCGCCACCTCGCTCACGTTGCTCATCATCGCGGCAGCCCCGGCCTGGTCCATGCCGTACTTGTCGGCGATCACCTCGACGGTCAGGCGCCCCTCACTCACCGCTCTCGGGTCAAGTTGAAATGCACGGTGGACGACGGTTACGTCGTCACGTCCTGAAAATCCAGCGAGTGCCTCGTCAAGTCGACGCTTACCGATGTAGCACCACGGGCACACAACGTCAGACCAGACCTCAATGTGCATGACTTCTCCGATCCGAGTGCGCGAGGATCCCGCGCCGCCTTCCGGTTCCCGCGTCACTCACGGGCGACACCCTACGCGTCGCTGGATTTCGTGATTCGTCGCTTGTCGCGTACCTTTAGTGAGCCGCTGCGCCGCAGTGGTATCCCCATGGTGCTGATGCACCTGCACGCGAGTCTTGGCTCCAACGCGATTGAATCCGAATCGCTATCGAGACACGCATGTGTCTTCGATTGGACGATTCTTCGTGAGTACTGTGTCATTTTCCTCCCTTGGCGTGCCCGCATCATTGGTCGGTGCGCTCAGTCGCGCCGGAATCAATGAGCCGTTCGCCATCCAGACGGCAACCCTGCCCGACGCGATCGCGGGCCGCGACGTCCTCGCTCGCGCCCAGACCGGTTCGGGCAAGACCCTCGCATTCGGCCTCGCGATGCTCACCCGGCTTTCGGGTCGTCGCGCCACCCCCCAACAGCCCGATGGCCTCATCCTCGTGCCGACTCGCGAACTCGCGATGCAGGTGAGTGACGGCCTCGCGCCGCTCGCCGATGCCTGTGGGCTGCGCATCCGCCTCATCGTCGGTGGCATGCCCTACGCGAAGCAGATTCAGGCGCTCGACCGTGGAGTTCACATTCTCGTTGCCACCCCGGGCCGACTCAAGGACCTCGTCGACCGTCGAGCCGTCGACCTCTCTGAGGTCGCCATCACCGTTTTGGACGAGGCTGACCAGATGGCCGACATGGGGTTCATGCCGATCGTCCGCGAACTTCTCGACCAGACGCGTCCGCGAAGCCAGCGACTCCTCTTCAGCGCGACTCTCGATGGTGACGTCGACGCGCTCATCCGCGCCTATATGAAGGACCCAGCTCGGCACTCGCTCGCACCGGCGCAGGCCTCGGTCGAGACGATGGACCACCACGTTCTCATCGTCCATCCCGGTGACAAGGAGGAGGTCACCGCGCAGATCGGAGCACGCGATGGCCGGACCATCTTCTTCGTTCGTACGCAGGCCGGCGTTGACCGCCTCGCGGATCAGTTGACCTCGAAGGGGATCGCTGCGGGCGCCCTGCACGGCGGCAAGACTCAGGCGGTGCGAACGCGCACGCTGGCGGCTTTCCGCGATGGCCTGACGCCGGCGCTTGTGGCAACAGACGTTGCCGCTCGCGGGATCCACGTTGACGGCATCTCGCTCGTCGTGCACGTCGATGCGCCGAATGATGCGAAGGACTACCTCCACCGCGCCGGACGCACGGCACGGGCCGGCGAGTCAGGCACGGTTGTCACCCTCGCCTCCCCGAAGCAGCAGCGGCAGGTCTCGGCGCTCACCGGTCGCGCTGGTGTCCAGCCGACCGTCAAGCGGATTCGTCCGGGAGATGAGCACCTCATTGAGGTGACGGGCGCGCGCGAGCCTTCGGGCATCGCCTGGTACCCGCCGAAGGAGCGTTCGCCGAAGCGCGAATTCAATCGCACCGGACGCACTGCGGGTGGCTCGAGCCGCCCGGGTGGGTCAAGTCGGTTTGGTGGGGGACAGTCCCGTCCGGAGCGATCTGATCGCGCCGATCGTCCGGCCCGCTCGGATAGTTTCGCCCGACCGCCGCGCGCGGAGAGCCCGGCACGTCCGGCGCGCGCTGAGCGTCGGGCCGAGGCCTTCCCAGCAACGGCTCGCCGTGACGACGGCCGGCCCGCTGGGTTCCAGGCCAAGCGCGCGAAGCCGCGCACCAAGCCGGCACCCAGAGGGTCCAACTAACCCCCTCTGCCGTTTGTCCCACTTCATGGGGCAAACGGGGGAGGGATGGGGTTAAGCGTCGAGTTCTGGGAAGTCGGAGTCTTGTTCGACGGGACTCTCGGCATTCGGGTCCCCTCCGACGGCTCCGGCGGCCATGAGCCCGTAGCCAACCGACGGGCCGATAAGGATGGCGAACATAACGGTGCCGACGCCCACGGTCCCGCCGAGCAGCCAGCCCGCGGCGAGCATGACAACCTCGATGCCGAGGCGAACAGCGCTAACAGGCCACCCGGTGCGCAGATGGATACCGGTCATCCAACCGTCGCGCGGCCCTGGGCCCATGCGGGTGGTGAGGTATAGGCCACTGCCCAGGCCAATGATGAGGATGCCGACGATCACGAAGGCGAACTGAATGAACATGTTCGTGGGGCTCGGAAGGAACGTCACGCCGACCTGAAGAGCGACCGCGATGATGACCGCGTTGGAGATGGTCCCGAGGCCGGGTCGCTCACGAAGCGGGATCCACGCAAGGAGGACGGCGACGCTCACGATAAACGTCGCGAGGCCGATGGAGACTCCGAGCCGGGCGGCAAGTCCTTGGGCCAGGACGGTCCAGGGGCTGACCCCGAGCCCGGACTGGACGAGCATCGCGTCGCCTGTGCCGAAGAGATACAGGCCCAGCGCCAGGATGGACAGGGTAACGGGACGGGCACGCCAGCGTGAGGACGAACACCAGCGGGTGACCGGCACGGTGCGTGCCGGCCTGAGCCAACTGAGGATGTCCACCTGCGGATGCAACCACAGGGCGAAGATGCGCCGTTCTGCTCGGGCCATGGGCTTTCGTCAAAGGGTTCGGAGATCAGGCGCCTTCCCGCCATCACCGTTGAGCACGACGGCGCGAACACGGGCACTGAGCCGGTGCGTATCCTCACCGTGAGCATGGGCGCCAGGGGCGTGGAGAACACGATTGAACGGTCGTAGAAACCCGCTGCGATTTCGTTCACCTTCCGTTCATTCATTTGTCGGCAAGCGTTCGCATATAGCCCCCTCGTCGGACGCTGGTTGTCGCCACACTCAACCCATGGCTGACTTGGACGTGCAAGAACGACGGAACTTGTCTGCCTCGGCTACAGCGCACCGCGGTGACCGCATATTCAACCGGACGATCACTACCGCTGCGTTCTCGGCGTTGTTCGTCCTTGCCGGGATTGCGATCTTCCTCGGGGCGCAGACGATTCCGGTGCTTCAGACCCAGGGCCTGTCCTTCCTCACGACCACTGCGTGGGACATCAACACTGATCCGCCCACAGCGGGCATCTGGGGCATGCTGTACGGCTCGGTCCTCCTCGCCGTAGTCGCGTTGGTCATTGCGGTTCCGGCCTCGCTCATGATGTCGATCTTCATGGTGTTTCTCGCCCCGAAGAAACTCGCTTCGATGCTCACGAACCTCATCGACCTCATGGCAGCGATCCCGAGTGTCATCCTCGGCCTGTGGGCGTTCTACGTCCTCAACCCCACCGCTGAGGTTTGGCAGCAGCTCCTCAACCAGTACCTCGGTTGGATTCCAATCTTCCAGAACGCCTCGGGCAACTTTCTCGGCACCCCGTTCATCGCCGGGTTCGTCCTCGCAATCATGATGATCCCCATCGTCACATCGGTCACGCGTGAGGTACTTAGTCGGACCCCGCCGGACCTGGTGAACGCCTCGGAGGCCCTCGGGTGCTCGATGTGGACGATGCTGCGGTACGTCGCACTCCCGTATGGCCGCGGCGGCATCGTCGGCGGCATCATGCTGGGGCTTGGCCGGGCGCTCGGTGAAACGATCGCGGTCTTCTTCGTCTTGAAGATCGTCTTCGACACTAACTGGTACAACATCATTGAGTCAGGCGGCGGGTCGGTTGCCACGCTCATCGTTTCACGCTTCGGAGAGATCAGCGGCCCGTACGAGTTGCAGTTGCTCCTCGCCTCCGGCTTCTTCCTGTTCATCATGACCCTCATCGTCAACGTCCTAGCAAACCTCATCGTTAACCGGACTGGACGGTTGCAGAAGTGACTACTCAGACCCTTGACCCGACGGCGCTGCCCAACCTAGCCGAGCAGCGACCGCAGCGCCCGTGGCGCAAGCGCACCCCACGATTCAAGCTGGCGGTCGTTCTTGCCGTCATAATCCCAGCGGTGGTCACCTGGTTCCTTTGGCAGACGAGCACGATTCCAACGCCGGTGCTCCTCGTGGCCATCTACCTGCCGATGCAGCTCATTGCATCCACGCTGGCATCAATCGTGACCCGGGGCCGCCGTGGCATCGCGGACTCAATCGTCATCGTGAGCGCAATCGGTGCGACTGTCTTCAGCCTAGTGATCCTCCTCTCGCTCATCGGCGCACTTATCGTCCGCGGATGGAAGGCACTGTCGCCGTCCTTCCTGCTGCAGAACAACATCTACATCAGCCCGAGCACACCGCTGGAGTACGGCGGTATCGGGCACGCGGTTCTCGGCACCGCGCTCATCGTCTTTCTGGCATCCCTCGTCGCGGTGCCCATCGGCATCGCGACCGCCATCTACATCACCGAGGTGCGCGGACGAGCCGTGCCGTATGTGCGGTTCTTCGTCCAGTCGATGAGCGGCGTTCCCTCCGTGGTCGCCGGTCTGTTCATCCTCACGACCCTCATCGTCACGGGTGCACTCACACAGAGCGCACTCGCTGGCGGCCTCGCCTACGCCATCCTCATGCTTCCGACCGTTGCCCGCACCGCTGAGGAGGTGCTCCGCCTTGTCCCCGATGAACTCCGGACGGGGGCACTGGCCCTCGGGTCGACGCGTGCGCGAACCGTCTTTCGGGTCGTCCTGCCAGCGGCTCGAACGGGCATCGTAACGGCGATAATCCTTGGGATCGCCCGGATCATCGGCGAGACGGCACCTCTCCTCCTCGCGGCGGGCAATAGCGATCAGACGATCCTCAATCCCACCGGATCACCTGTGGCTTCGCTTCCGACCTACATCTTCAATAACGTTGCACTCCCGTATCCGGATGCTGTGACCCGAGCCTGGGGAGCAGCACTTGCTCTCATGATCTTCGTCGCCATTTTGTTCACCCTCGCCCGCGTGCTCAGTCGCGGGCGCTTGGGCCGATAGAGAAGGAGCACGTAATGTCCACCGCCGAATTCGAGAGTGTCGATGTGCTTGAGTCCGAGATAACCACACCCGCAGCGGCTGCTACTACGGAACTCGAGGCGCGGAACGTGAGCGTCTGGTTCGGGCAGCGCAAGGTGCTTGAGGGCGTGAACATGTCCTTCCCGAAGAACTCGGTGACCGCGCTCATCGGTCCTTCCGGCTGTGGGAAGTCGACCTTCATCCGGACCCTCAACCGCTTGCACGAGCTCCTTCCGGGCGCAGCACTCGCGGGCGAGATCCTCTATGAGGGACGCGACATTTACTCACGTGACGTCGACCCGGTGCACATCCGGCTCGCCATCGGGATGGTTTTCCAAAAGCCCAACCCATTCCCGAGCATGACCATTCGAGGCAATGTGCTTTCGGGTCTGAAGCTGTCCGGGATGAAGCGCAGCAACCACGACGACATCGTCGAGGAGACCCTCACAGCGGCGGGACTTTGGACCGAGGTCAAGGATCGGCTCGATCGTGCGGGCGGCGAACTCTCAGGTGGACAGCAGCAGCGGCTGGTCATCGCGCGAGCCCTTGCGGTACAGCCGCACGTGCTCCTCATGGATGAGCCGTGTTCAGCTCTCGACCCGGCGTCAACGCTGAAGATCGAGGAGACGATCCGCCAACTCTCCAAGGAGGTCACGATCATCATCGTGACCCACAACATGCAGCAGGCCGTGCGCGTCGCCGACAACACCGCATTCTTCCTGGCGGCCGAGAACGAGCCGGGGCGCGTCATCGAGCAGGGTGCAACAACCGAAATTTTTGGTAACCCGCAGGATGAGCGCACCCTTGATTACGTGAATGGTCGCTTCGGTTAACCCGTTGTTCATCTCGCCCCCGATTGTTCACCGAGTCGTTGGCGAAGTAACACCGAATGCACTCCAAACGTAAAGAACAGGCTCGTAGGTTCATCGACGTAAGCAACGTCCATGACAAAGGAGATACCGTGCGTCGCACTCTCGCGATCGTCGCTAGCAGCGTTCTCGTAACCTCAGCCGTTGCGCTGGCCGCCCCGGCCAACGCGGCCAACAGCATCGCCGGTGGCGGTGCGTCGTTCCCCTACGTGTTCTTGTCGCAGTGCGCTGCGGACTTCAATGCGTCGCAGAGCGATTTCACCATCCAGTACACCTCGACTGGTTCGGGCACTGGCAAGGGCAACTTCTCGAAGGGCACCTTCGCCTACGCGCAGACGGATTCGAAGTACACCTCGGGTGAGCCGACCTTCGAATGGGAGTACATCCCGAACATCGGTGGAGCGATCACCGTGCCGATCAACCTGAAGAACGCGACCACGGGCCGCACCCTTGGATCCTCGATCCAGCTCAAGCAGGTCACGCTCGCGAAGATCTTCTCAGGCGTCATCACCACTTGGAACAACCCCGAGATCGTCAAGGACAACCCGCGCATCTCGGCGGCACTCCCGGCGACGCCGATCACCATCGCCTACCGCTCGGACAGCTCTGGTACTACGAACAACTTCCTTCAGTACCTCAACGCTTGGGCGCCGACCATCTGGCCGAAGGTTCAGGACGACATGACCACCGCATTCCCCGGTGGCAAGCCTCCGGCAAACTCTGTTGCAGGCAAGGGCAACTCGGGCGTCATGGCGAATGTGCTCGCGAAGGAAGGCACCCTCGGCTACGTTGACCTCGGCGATGCCAAGGGCTACCCGTCGGCGCGCATCCAGAACGCGAAGGGCGAGTTCATCGCACCGTCGTCTGCCTCGGCCGCGAAGAACCTTGCGAACCAAACCAACGTCGACGCACTCGGTCTCGTGCAGCTGGATTACAAGGTGGCAGTCTCGGGGGCCTACCCGATGTCGATCTTCAGCTACGCCTTGGCACGTACCGATGGCAAGGGCCCCAATGGCCTCGGTGTCCGTCAGTTCCAGGACTATGTGATCCAGAAGTGCGGACCTGCGCGTGCAGCCTCGCTCGGCTACGTGCCGGTTGCCGGCAAGGTGCTCACGGTGGCTAAGGGTCTCGTCGCCAAGATCAAGTAGTTGAAACCTCTCAGTCAGAACTGATTAGACGAATTAAGGATGAGGACGATGTCCCGGATGTCAATGCGAACCCGGGGCATCGTCCTCGTTCCCTTTGCGGTCATGATCATTGCCGCATGCACGCCCCCAATGCCCCCCGATGTGCTCGCGGCTCGCGCCGAGTCGCAGATCGAATGCGCTTCCGGCACCGT
>CAMCSO010000090.1 GCA_945877545.1 Bifidobacterium breve
TGGCACGATGAATCGCGGCGGGATCATCGGCGCGAGGTGGGAGCTTGATGACCGGCTCACCGCATATGACGCCGAGCACATCGCGAGCATGGGCCTCGATGGCGGCAAGACCCTGCTCCGCATCGAGGACACCGATCCCGGACTCCCGCGAACCCTAGAAATGGTCGCGCGCATCACGACCGAACTGTCCGACCTCGGGATCATGTCGCTCATCGAGCCGCTGCCCTACCTGAAGAACGAGCATGGCGGCGCCCGCCTTGATCCGTTAGAGGAGCGGCTCATCAAGGTCGTGGCGATTGCCTCGGGGCTTGGGTCGTCGTCCGCCTTCACCTGGCTGAAGATCCCCGCATCCGCAAACCCCGAGAAGGTGGCAGCCGCGACCACCTGCCCGATTCTGCTGCTTGGCGGCGACGCCGGTGCCCAGTGGGAGCAGGTGTTCGCCCGGTGGGAGAAGGCGCTTGAGGTGCCGAATATCCGCGGGCTCGTCCCCGGACGCGCGCTGCTCTACCCCGACTCGCTCACGGTCGAGGAGGCCGTCGGTCGGGCGGCACTCATGGTCCATCGGGGTGGCGCATGAGCTGGCACCGGCCCGCGGGCACCCTC
The DNA here is from genome assembly GCA_945877545.1 of Bifidobacterium breve. Lineage (GTDB taxonomy): Bacteria > Actinomycetota > Actinomycetes > S36-B12 > S36-B12 > WLND01. Next base: position 604 of record CAMCSO010000090.1, read on the forward strand.
GCAACGTCCGACACCCTCGCAACCGTCACGCCGGAGGATGCCGGCTGGGCCTACAGCGGCATGGAGGTGTTCGACCTCGAGGCCAGTTCGACGATCACCCGTCCGATGGACGGCATTGAAGGCGTGCTCGTGCCGCTCTCGGCGCGCGAGGTCGAGGTGACGGTCGATGGTGCGGTGTTCACTCTCGCTGGGCGAAGAGGGGTGTTCGATTCGGTGACCGACTGGCTCTACGTGCCGGTGGGCGCCGTGCTCACGATCGTGGGCACCGGTGGCGAGGTGGCGCTGTGCACCTCTCGCGCGACGACCGTCTACCCGGTGTGCCACACGCCTGCGGCAGATGTCTCGGTCGAAGTTCGCGGCGGCGGCCGCGCGACGCGTCAGGTCACGAACATCGCAACCCCGGGGTCCTTCGAGCAGGCCGATCGCATCAACGTGTGCGAGGTCCTCACCCCGGGAGGCAACTTGTCGTCGTGGCCGCCCCATCGACATGACGGCATCGGCGATTGCCCGACGAACAACGAGGAGATCTACTACTTCCGTATTGGCCGGTTGGACTCCCCGCACGGCCACCCCGATGGCCAGGGCCTGTTCCACGTGTACACGGTCGACGGCAGCGTCGATGAGACTGTGACCATTCACGACGGCGACGTCTACCTCGTGCCGCAGGGCTACCACGGACCGAGCATCGCGCCGCCGGAGTACCCGATGTATTTCCTCAATGTGCTCGCTGGCCCCGCCGATGACCGGACGATGGCATTCTGCGACGACCCCGCCCACCACTGGATCCGCGAGGGGTGGGAGTCGCAGGACCTCGACCCCCGCTGCCCGATGACCTCAGCAACAGGAAGGCTTGACCGATGAAGAAGCAGATCCGTATCGCCGTTCTCGGACTCGGCTGGATGGGTCAGGCTCACAGTCGATCCGCGCTCCGAATCCCGTCCCTGTTCCCGGACCGCGATTTCGACCCGGTGCTCACCGTGTGCGCCGATACCGATGCCAGCCGCCGTGAGCGCGCCACCGCTGACTTCGGATTCGCACGAGCCACCGATGATTGGCGCGAGGCCGCCACCGCCGATGATGTCGATGCCGTCTGGGTGACCGCCCCGAACATGCTCCACGTGCCGATGATCGAGGCCGCGACAGCGGCAGGCAAGGCCGTCTTCAGCGAGAAGCCGATCGGTGGCAAGCCCGAGCAGACCGTGCAGGCCTACGCGCTTGCGAAGGCCGCTGGCGTCGCCACCGGCGTCGGCTACAACTACCTGTGGTCACCGCTCGTCATCCATGCGCGCGAACTCATTGCGAGTGGCGCCCTCGGCGAGATCACTCACTATCGCGGCCGGTTCCTATCGATGTATGGCAGCGATGAGCTTGGACTCCTTACCTGGCGCTTCATGATGGACGAGGCTGGGTACGGCGTCTCGAGTGACATTCTCAGCCATTCTGTGTCGATGGCCCAGTATCTAGTCGGGGGCATTGCGGAGGTCGTCGGCATGCGTCACACCACGATCACCGAGCGCCCACTGCCATCCGGCACCGCCAGTCACTATGGCCGCGGCAATCCGGGTGACCCGACCGGCGCGGTTGAGAACGAGGACTTCGCGTCGATGCTCTGCCGCTTCAATGGCGGGGCGACGGGCACCTTCGAGGTGAGCCGCACGGTTGTCGGCCCGGAGAGCCAGAACGCCTTCGAGGTGTACGGAACGAAGGGGTCGCTCGCCTGGAACCTCGAGCAGATCAACGAGCTCAAGTACTACCGCACGGAGGAGGGCCCCAACTCTGGCTACACAACGATCTTCGGAGGCGACCGATTCCCGTTCCACGGTGCCTTCGCCCCGGGCAAGGCGAACAGCATCGGATTCGAGGATCTCGTGGCGATCGAGGACTTCGCCTTCATGCAGTCCCTTGCCACTGGCGGCGGGTTCAGCCCCGGGTTCGCCGAGGCAGTTGATGTCGTGAGCGTCCAGCAGGCCCTCATCGACTCGTGGACCTCGCGGACTTGGGAGACCGTTCGCGATCTCAAGGCCGCTGCATCATGACCGTGAGCGATCAAGTTCCGACCGTCCGCGTCACGACCGCCGAGGCCATCGTTCGCTACCTCATCGCCCAGCGCATCGTCGTTGATGGCACAGAGGTTCCGCTCTTTCCCGGCGTCCTTGCGATTTTCGGGCACGGCAACGTCACGAGCCTTGGTCACTCCCTCGAGATGCACCGCGACGAGATCCCGGTCTGGCGCGGCCAAAGCGAGGAGGGAATGGGCCTTGCGGCGGCAGCATTCGCCAAGGCGATGCGCCGCCAGCAGATCATGGTCTGCACGTCGTCAATCGGACCTGGAGCAACCAATTTCGTGACGGCAGCGGGCGTCGGCATGGCGAATCGGCTGCCGATGCTCTTCATCTCAGGCGACACCTTCGTTTCCCGTCTGCCCGACCCGGTGCTCCAGCAGGTCGAGCACTTCGGCGCGCCATCCACGACCGTAAACGACGCATTCCGACCAGTCGTGCGCTATTGGGACCGCATTACCCACCCCGCGCAGGTGCTCTCCTCCCTGCCGCACGCCGTCTCGATGCTTCTCGACCCGGGGGAGTGCGGCCCGGCGTTCCTCGGGTTGCCGCAGGATGTAGCGGCCGATGCCTACGACTACCCGGTGGCGTTCTTCGCCCCGCAGGTGCGCGCGATCCCGCGGCCTCGTCCGGACACCGAAGAGCTCGCGGCGGCCGTCCGCTTGCTCACCTCGGCTCAGCGCCCGGTCATCATTGCCGGGGGCGGTGTTCACTATTCGCGTGCCGAGGCCGAATTGGCCTCCTTCGCCGAGGCTCACGGCATCCCGGTGGTGGAGACAGTGGCTGGCAAGTCCTCGCTGCTCGCCGACCATCCACGCTATGTCGGTCCGGTCGGGGTCACGGGAGCCGACGCCGCGAACACGGCGTGCGCCGAGGCTGATCTCATCCTGGCGGTTGGCACGAGGCTGCAGGACTTCACGACCGGCTCCTGGACCGTCTTTGGCCCATCGACCCCGATCGTCTCGATCAACGCCGCCCGCTACGACGCGGTCAAGCACGTGGCCGTCGCGGTGGTCGGCGATGCGCGCGAGGGCCTCACCGAACTCTCGGCCCTCCTCGGCGACTGGTGCGCACCCGAGCAGTGGTCGGCCCGGGGACGCACGCTTCGAAGCGAGTTGCAGGACTTCGTTGATGGGCGTTGCGCCGCTGACGGGGTCCTGCCGATGAGCTATGCGCAGGTCATCTCGGCCGTGCACGATGCTGCGACCCCTGATGACTACGTGATCACGGCGGCCGGTGGTCTGCCGGGGGAGCTCAACGTGAACTGGATGAGCAAGGGCATCGCCACGTTCGACTGCGAATACGGTTTCTCCTGCATGGGGTACGAGATCAGCGGCGCCTGGGGGGTGGCGTTCGCGCGCACGAAGGGTGAGGTGTTTGCGCTCGTCGGCGACGGCTCCTATCTCATGCTCAACAGCGACATCTATGCCTCCGTGCTCTCCGGCAAGAAGTTCATCCTCGTCGTCCTCGACAATGCCGGCTACGCGGTGATCGAACGGTTGCAGGTGGGCAAGGGCGGGCGCTCCTACAACAATATGCTCCGCGACTCACGTGGGCCGGGCAACGATGTTCGGGTTGACTTCCGCGCGCATGCTGAGGCACTTGGTGCGAGGGCGGTCGCGGTCGAATCATCCGAGGAGTTGGCTGCGGCGCTCATCGAGGCCCGCGCCCACGACCGCACAAGCGTCATCGTGGTGCAAGCGAGGGAGAGCGACTGGACTCCGGGCGGAGCCTTCTGGCAGGTCGGTATACCCGTGACGAGCGAGTTACCTACCATCCTTGAGGCCCGCGCCGACATGGATGCCGGACTCGCGGGCCAGCGACGGGTGAAATGAGGCGGGCCGCCACGTCAGCCTGATTTAAAAGAAGGCCACCCTTCGACTTCCGAGTCCATAGGTCGCCTGAGTGATCATGACGGAGCCATCCGACGTGTGTTTGGCGATGACCGCGCTCCGCGCCTGGACCTGACGGGCCGACTGCTGGGCGTTGGCCGCAACGGCCGTAGCAAGGGAATGATCAGTGGGCAACGGGCGGATCGCCGGAAGGATCTTCTCGACGAGGTCTCCAATGTACTGAGCGGGAATTACCCCAGACTTCAAGGATTCGTCCGCTGCGGCCACTGCCCCGCACATACTGTGACCGAGAACTACGATGAGGGGAACATTCAGGTGCTCCACCGAGTATTCGAGACTGCCGAGCACATCATTATCGACAACGTTTCCAGCTACTCGAACAACGAATAGGTTGCCAGGGCTGAGGTCGAAGACATCTTCCGGATCAACACGGGAATCCGAGCAACTCAGTACAGTTGCAAATGGCCATTGGCCTTGCACATATTTACTACCAGGCGGTGAATACGACTTCTTGATCGTGTCGCCACTTCGATAACGTTGGTTGCCCAACCGTAAACGCTGCAAAGCCGTTTGAGGGCTCACGGCGTCCGCAGATACCTCGGTAGTCGCGAATGCTGTCGATGAGAGCACCAGCGCTGGCATGGTGATGGCCGCACCTACAGCGCCAATCATCATGGAACGGCGAGAAATGTTCATTTCAAACCTACTTCGCTTTTGGTCGCTCACCGTGTTTCCTTAGACCGCGCAGGCCATGTCGGTGCCGCAGCACATCGGCGACTTGATCTTGCCGTGGCCGTTTGGGCACTCGGAGACATTCACCTGGGAGCCATCGTCGCGAGTAAGGGTGCGGTCCTCGAGGGGTGCATCGCAGGCACCGCAATTGGTGTTGACTGACATTGAGCACTGGGGGCATGAGTAAAGAGCCATGGCGGAACGCTACTGCACGGCTGGGCACGCCGCCACCCCTATGGCAGATTCGTCGCGAGAGTGAAGTCGTGCTTGCTGCGAACCCCGCAGTCAGGGCAGCACCAATCATCGGCTACCGCCGACCAGGGGGTGCCCGGCGCGAGTCCCTCGTGCAGGTCGCCGAGCGCGGCCACATACGTGTAGCCGCAACCCGGGCAGGCGACAGCGGAGGCGTCGGTCAGTCCACTCGAGACCGAAGTCGCCCCGGCGGGCTTGGGTGCGATGCCCCGGTTCGCTCGGGTGAGATCGCCGCCGTAGTGCGTAGCGACCCTTGGGTCCATCACGCGGCGCCAGAGCGGTGGGATGAGCGCGAGGAGGATCATTCCGGCGTAACCGGTTGGTAGCACGGGTGCGGCCGGTTCATCACGCAGCGCCTGATACCTGCGGGTCGGGTTTGCGTGATGATCGCTGTGACGCTGCAGGTGGTAGAGCAGGACGTTCGTGGCGACGTTGTTCGAGTTCCAGCTGTGCGATGCATCGACGCGCTCATAGCGGATGCGGTCACCGCTCGTGACCCGTTGACGAAGCAGGCCGTAGTGCTCGAGGTAGTTCACCGCCTCGAGCAGGGTGATGGCAATGAGGGCCTGGATGATCAGGTAGGGCAGTAACCCGATGCCGAGCCAGGCGAGGAGGCCCAACCAGAGCAATGCGGTGAGGAGCCAGGCGCTCAGGATGTCGTTGTCCCAGCGCAGGGCGCGGCGGTCACGCAGGCGCAGGCGCCGTGATTCGAGTGACCAGGCGCTGGCAAGAGACCCGGTCACCGTGCGGCACCAGTAGCGGTAGAAACTCTCGCCGAGCCGGGAGCTCGCGGGATCCTCGGGGGTTGCGACCCGGACGTGGTGGCCGCGGTTGTGCTCGATGTAGAAGTGGCCGTAGCCGGACTGCGCGAGGGCAACCTTTGCGAGCCGGCGCTCGTTCTCCTCGCGCTTGTGACCGAGTTCGTGCGCGGTGTTGATGCCGATCCCACCGACGAATCCGAGGGTGATGGCCAGGCCGACGCTCTCGGAGGTGCTGAGCCCGCCCCGGGCGATGACGAAGCAGCCGAGCACGAACCCGATGTACTGGAGGGGGAGGTAGAGGTAGGTGACCCAGCGGTAGTAGCGGTCGGCCTCGAGTGCGGCGATCGCATCGTCCGGGGGGCTCGCTGTGTCGCGCCCGGCAACGAGGTCAATGATCGGAACGGTACCGAGGACGAACAGCGGTCCGATCCACAGCCAGGTTCCCCACCCGGTGAGGGCGTGCATGCCGACGCCGATGAAGGTGAGGCTCGGCACGACGAGGCCCACGGCCCACAGGGCCTTCTTCGGATCGTGCCATCGTGTCTGTGACATGCGGCCACGATACGAGCGGTGATCTGACTTCGCAAGGGGATGGGTCGCTTGCGCCTGCCCATCCCGACACCGGCGCGCTCACCTTGTTTGAGCTATGGCCGCCAGGCAGGCGTGACGTCAGTTCGGCTGAAACCGGCCCCCTTGAAGAGCAGGGGTTCCCCGTGCTCGACCGCGAGCGCGTACGCAAAGCAGTCACCGAAGTTCAATTGCGCTGGGTGGCCGGAGCCCTTGCCGAAATCGCGGTACGCAACCCTTGCGGCCCTCGCCTGCTCGGCGGTGACCGACTCGATGACCATCTCGGCCGAGTCGATCAGGTGGTCGAGTTGTCGGGAGAGCGCAGGGTCCTGGCGGCTGTCGAGGACGATCCCGGCCTCAAGGTACGTGGCAGCGGAGATACGGGTGATGTCGGATTCGGCAAGCACTCGCGCGAATTCCGTCGCCTCCCCCTCCTGGAATACGAGCGCAATGACGGCGGAGGTATCGACGATCAACGTGGGAGGCCCTGCTCGTCGAAGAGGTCATCAGCTACCTGCCAGATGGACGGCCCGACGTCGTGGGCGACGACCTCCCCGCAATGGCGCATGAAGGACTCGAGTTTCTGCCGTCGCCGATCGACGGCAGCATCATGGGCATGGCGTTCTAGGGCGAGGCGCAGGGCCCCGGTGACGGCATCGGTCACGGTGGTTCCCTCGACTGCCGCCAACTCCCTGGCCATCTGATGCGCGACGGCGCTCTTGATGTTCATGCTCATGTCCCCATCTTCTACCACAAGTGCCTGAACGTCTACCTTCTCTTGCGAGCGGCGCGTGCAGGCCGAAAAGCACGCTAGGCGCCGGGTGAACGAACGCAGTGCGATGCCACATGGCCGCACCCGATATGCGACGGTCATGCTACGGTCGTAGCATGACCGAAATTGCCTCCCGAGACCTGCGTAATGACACAGCAGGCGTGCTCAAGCGAGTGCAGGCGGGCGAAGACATCGTGATCACGGTGAACCGCAAGCAGGTAGCGAGGGTGGTGCCCATTGCAGTCGAGCGGAGGGCTTGGCTCGCGCGAGCGGATCTGGTGAGGCGGCTCGCGACCGCGCAGGCCGACCCCGGCCTGCGCGACGACCTTGCCCGTCTCGCAGGCGAGACGACCGATGACCTTGGTGAGATCTGATGGCCTCGCGTGGGTTGCTCGACACCAGCGTGTTCATCGCTTCGGAGACGGGCCGGCCGCTCGCTATGGACCGGCTGCCCGAAGAATCTGCGGTCTCGGTGGTGACGCTCGCGGAGCTGTATGCAGGAGTGCTCGCTGCCCGTGACACGCACACGCGCGCTCGGCGCATGGCAACCTTGGACATGCTCGCAGATGTCCAGATGCTGGCTGTTGATGACGAAGTCGCGAAGATCTGGGCGCGACTGCGTGTTGAATTGGCTGAGGCCGGCCGCCGAATCAATGTGAATGACCTATGGATCGCGGCCACTGCCGTGCGCCACGGCGTGCCGGTGGTAACGCAGGACGACGACTTCGCCGCGCTGGAGGGCATGGCAGGCATCGTCGTCATATCGTGCTGAAGTCCGCGCTTGGATGATGATTCGCGGCCGAATGGTGTAAGCCCTTCCTCAACTATGCCGCGTGTGACAGCATTCACGAATGCCTCTCATTCTGTCGCGACGAACGTTCATCCAGGCCGCAGCCAGCGCTGCAGCCCTCGCCTCAACCGGTGGAGTTGCCAGGGCCGGGGAACAGCCGCGAAACCTCGACCGTGTCGTCCGGGTGGCCGTCCACCCGGCGCTCGGCGTTGCACGGGTCGGCAACAGTCCCGACGCCTTCTTTCTCGCACCCGAAGTTCCTGGCACCACTCCCACCGGTCCCTTCAAGGACCCGGAGGGCGCCATGGCCAGGCAGGCGGCCCGCTTCCGTCTCTACGGCTATGACCGCGACGGGCAGGTGGTCGCTGAGATCACCGCGGCAGAGGCGAGCATCACCTGGAGCGTTCGGCTCGGCAATGCCAAAGCTGCCTGGTACGGCGCCGATGAGCCCCTCGACCTCCCATCAGCGGAGCCGATGCCCCTGAGAAACCCTGATGTCTTTGACCGCGCCTCCCTTGCCATCCTCTCCGACTGGCATCGGGTTTCCGGGGCCGCGTCGCGGCCGACCAGCCTCGGGGGAGGGTCATTCCTCGGAAGCGCGGTGACCCTCGGCGAGATCCTCACTGACGAGATGGGGCGCCTCATCGTGCTGCCCGGAAGCGGCTCCGCCGTGAAGGGCCCGAATGCACCTGCGCTCGAGGGCTTTGCCAACAATGACGGCTGGACCGACACGACGGGCGATGGGCCGGTTCAGGCGACCGTGCGTATCGGTGACCGAGTTCTGGTGGCCGATCCCGGATGGGTCCTGTGCGGCAGCCCAAACTACGGCCCGGGTATGGCTGCCGGCATCGTCACCCTCTATGACACCGCATTCTCCTCGCTTGTCCTCGCGGGCCGACGCAAGCGTCCGCGAACTGAATACCACCGCGATATTGCGCCGATCTTCGAGCGGATCACCGATATGCAGTGGGTCAATGCCGGCTATCTCACGACGAACGGCTTCGGATCTTTGAGGGACTGGACGACAGCGCAGTGGCAGGCACGCCTGTCGGACACATCCCGGGCGAACGATGAGCTTCGTCGAGCGATCCTCTCCATGTTTCGCGACGCCTTTTACGGGGTGGTCCAGCCAATGCTGGCGCCCGACCTGTATGGCGACAAAGCTTCGCCTGACGTACAGACCTCAGACCCGCGTCAGTGGCTAGCCGTATCTCCGGTTCAGTACGCCCACCTGCGTGCCTGGGCCAAGGGGGACTTCACCGTAGGTCCCGATCGTCGCGCCGTGACCTCAGTCGACGAGCTTCCCCTGCGCGAGCGCCCGCGGTCGCTTGACCGCAGTGCGCTCGACGGCTGCCTCGGTGGTGCTTTTCACCCCGGGGTCGAGTTTCCGTGGATCTCGCGCACCGACTGGATCTGGACGGACGACCTGCGGCTCGCCAAGCCTGCTGCAGTACCCGACTTGCGCACGACAGGCCCACTGCTGACCCCTGCCGTCGCGACCTCGCGCACCGGCCCGCTCGCCTCGATCGGGCCCGGCGATCTCGTGAAGTGGATGGGGGTTCCGTGGCAGGCTGATTCGGCGAGCTGCCGCTTCGGCTACCAGAAGCCAATCTCGCCGGTACTCCCGGGCTTCTGGCCTGCCCGCATCCCGAACTCGGTGCTCGCCGAGGACGACTACCTAGTGGTGATGGACAGCACCCGCACCCTTGATGATCGCCGCGCCGCCTTCCGCAATCGTCATGAATGGGAGCGCTTTATCGCGTCGCCTGACCGGCTCACCACGCTGTCGATGATGGTCGATGAATGGTTCAAGCTCGGGGTCG
>CAMCSO010000091.1 GCA_945877545.1 Bifidobacterium breve
GCCCAGCCGACCTTCGGCACCAGTGTCGCCACCGTGCCGACCTGCGATCCCGGCTCACGCCTCGTCGCACAAATCACGTTCCCGCAGTGCTGGGACGGCACCAGCCTCGACAGCGCCGACCACATCTCCCACCTCGCACTCGCCACCGCAAACGTCTGCCCGACAAGCCACCCGGTTCGCGTACCCCAGGTGACCCTGAGCGTCAGCTACTCGGCCGCTGCCACCGGCGGCAGCGGCGTCACCCTCGCCAGCGGCGCAGCCTCAACCCTGCACGCTGACATCTTCGAGGCTTGGACGGGCAACAGCCTCCAGAACCGGCTCGGCGGCCGCGGCGGACAGCGCCCAGCAGTCGCAGGCGGCCCGCAGAACGGCCCGCAGAACGGTCAGCAGAACGGTCAGCGTGGCGGCCAGACAGACCCGAACGCTGCAGTCCCCGCCGATCAGGCTGGCGCGCCAGTTCAGGGTCAGGCTCAGATCCAGGGCCAAGCACCGGTCCAGAACGCCACCCCCGGACAGGGCAACCGCGGCAACGGCGCAGGCCGCGGCCAAGGCCAGCGCGGCGGCGGCGCAGCACCAGCCACACCCGCCGCATAACTAGGCACGATTCAAGAACAACCGACCAGCCCGACTGCGAACACGCAGTCGGGCTGGATTGCTCATGGCACGAGGCGTGGCATCGCGTTCTCCCCGGTCAGAACTGCACAGTGCTACCCCGAGCGACCCGAACACTCAGCATCAAATTCGGCAATGCCCAGGATTACGAACCCACGCCCGACCCGTGAATCGCATCGGCCTGTGATGCGGCAGTGCCCTGAGCGCCGCTTCGGGTGAACGGTATGAGAAACCCCACCGCAATGAGCCCGAGGGCACTGCCGATGAGCGTGTAGCCGAGACGACTCACGGCGACGTCCAGCAAGGATCCCTCAGCGCCATCTGCACCGACAAGGAGCACGATGCCCGGCGTCGCGACGAGTATGAATTGCCAGTAGGCGTAACGCGGATTCAACCGAATCACGAGTGATACCCCCATGAAGATGCCCCCCACCACGAGCATGGTGCTCGGGCGGTTCACGACGGCACTCAGCGCGATGACGATGACGAATCCGATGACCGTACCGAAAGCCCGCTGGACGCCTGTGACGAACGTGATCCGGATGCCGGGTCTCATGACGATGATGATCGTCATGAGCAGCCATGCTCCACCGTGACCCAGATTCAGATCAGCCACGAACCAAGCTGCGACTCCCACGACGATCGCCAGCATGATGGCGAGGATCCGGGCGTGAACAGGTGGCGTGGGATCGACGGCCGGAAAGTGAATCTTGCGCATGACTGTCGAGGTGACGAGCATCCCCCAGCAACCCGAGCACGCGATGAGGAGCGCAACAACGGCCGCGTTGCTCACATCAGAGGCGTTCACCACTACGACGGGCGGTTGCGTCACGATGAATGCAGTCGCGATCGGGACCATGCTCAATGCCGATTGGAGTCCCCGGGCGGATACCAGCCCTGAGAGTCCGGCCACCGTGCCCATGAGGAGCATCGATCCCAACGGGTTTCCGTTATTCAAAACGCCCAGCCCAGCGGTGACCGAGAGCGCCGCGACGGCGACCAGAGCCGTGCGCCCCGAGCTCGACAGGGTCGAAATGATTCCGGTAACGGCTCCAAGCATCCACACCCCGATGGCACTGCCCCAACCGAATGCTGAGAGGGCTAGGGCCGGGATCAGCGGGATCGCCAGAACGAATACGACCCGGGGAATCGAGCGCCTAAGGCTGAAGGTCACGCGCACAGCCAACCACAATTGGCCGGGCTCAATAAAGCCTGAGTGACGCCACCGGGCGACGACTCGGTGACGATACGGTGCGGTGCATGGATCAACAGCACGATGGCATCGAACTGCTCGCGCCCCTCGCGCCTGACTGTGAGGATCTGCGGCTCGAACTGCTTGCGGCGCAAGGCTCGGGTCCAGTGTCGACCGATCCGATTGACGTCCAGACACAGCATCGGAGTCAGGCACCCATCCGCAGGGCGAAGTGGCGTCCGGACCCCGACACGATTCCTGTGACCGCGGTTGACGAGATCATCGCCGGCGTGCCCGTCCGGCGCTATGCCCCGCTCGGCAACCCCGCACCAACGACCACGCTCGTGTGGCTACACGGTGGCGGATGGGTATTCGGAGATATCGATACCGCAGACCCTGTCGCGCGCACGGCCTGCAACCTCACTGGCTGGGGGGTCGTGAGCGTCGATTACCGCCTCGCACCCCAGCACCCGTTCCCCGCCGGCGTCGACGACTCGATAGCCGTCACCGCGTCCCTTCTCGAGCACGGCCACCGGGTCGTCGTGGGTGGCGACAGCGCGGGCGGCAATCTCGCTGCTGTCGTTGCTCGCCACTTCGCGGGGAACGACCTCGTCGTCGGCCAGGTGCTCATCTACCCTTGTATCGACCCGAGTCTGTCGACGCCCTCCGCGCATGAATTCGTCGATGGCCCCTTCATCACCCGAGCCGGACTTGAGTGGTGCTACGGGCACTACCTCGCTGGCGCGTCCGCGAAGGATCCTCGCGTCGATCTCACCGGGGCTGTGCCGGCAGGGCTGCCAACTGCCGTCGTTTTCACCGTCGGCCATGACCCACTTCGCGACGAGGGCATCGCATACGCACACGCACTCACCGACGCCGGTGTGATGACCCGGCACTTCCACGCGCCCGACTCGTTTCACGGGTCGTTCGGGCATTCTGGATCGCTACCGAGCGCTGCCTCCGAGGTTGAGCGCATCTGGGCAACCGCTGTCAGCCTCATGGACTAGCGTCCGAGCATGACCGCATCACCACGATGGTTCACCGAGACCGACGAGGGCCATTCGCAGTCATACATTGAACGCATGCGCGGCCTTGCTTCCGAGGGTGAGGACCTCGCGGGGGAGGCTCGCCTCATCGATGCGATGGTCAAGCCCCGGTCACGAATTCTGGATGCCGGATGCGGGCCAGGGCGCGTTGGTGCGGCGCTGTTCGCCCGGGGGCACGAGGTGGTCGGCGTCGACGTTGACCCTGAGCTCATTGCCGCCGCCCGGGAGGACCACCCGGGTCCAATCTGGATCATGTCCGACCTCGCCACGCTTGAACTCGCAGCACTGGGTGAGCCCGAACCGTTCGACGCCGTCGTGATCGCCGGCAATGTGTTGGCGTTCGTCGCACCGGAGACCGAAACCCAGGTACTCGCACGTCTCGCGGCACACCTCGTGCCCGATGGCTTCGCCGTCGCCGGGTTTCACACCGATCGGTACAACATCACCGAGTTCGATGAGCATCTCGTCAACGCCGGCTTCACCCTCGAACACCGGTTCGCGACCTGGGATCTGCGCCCCTGGCACGCCGATGCTGACTTTGCCGTAAGCGTCCTTCGCCGCTCATGACCGGATGATCGCTCACGGACGACACCGGGCCACCCCCTCGAATGGGGGGCGGCCCGGTGTCGTGAGGTGGATCGACTACTCGGTGATGGTGACCGTGAGGTCGTAGCTGCTGCCATCCGGCTTCGTCACCGTGATGATCCCGACGCCCGGCGCAAGGGCCTTCGCGCCCGGGTTGAATTCGGCGCTTCCATCCGAACCGCCCTGGGTGACCTCAAGGAGTTCCGGGTTCGGCGTCGCGATCGTGGTGCCGGCGAGCTTCGTCACCTGGATGACAATGAAGTCGCCAACCTTGGCGTTCGCCGTGGTGACGTCCTCGGCGACCATCACCGGGGGGAGCACCTGGGCGCTCGATGCATCGGCGGGGGCGGCTGCAGACGAAGCAGCAGGCTCGGGCGAACTGGATGATGAGCAGCCGGCGAGAACGGTGACACCGAGCAGGGCGATTGAGCCGGCGGCGATGATGCTGGAGGTACGACGCATGGGGAGCTCCTTGAGATCGAGAATAACTGACGTGTCAGTTTGACGTAGGGCGAGGCCTTGCGGTTCCACGGCACGCCAACCTTCCTGACGTGCCCCCAAGTGTTCTTTTTCACGCCGCCTTACATCACTTCAGGCTAGACCGGCTCCCCCTGATCGAGCAGTCCGAGCTGGGCTACCCGCGCGGTGTGGCGTCCGCCATCGAAGTCAGTCGTGAGGAACATGTGTAGTGCGTCGATCGCCACCCTCTCGGACGTAACGGTCTCGCCGAAGCACGCGACATTCGCGTTGTTGTGGCGCCGGGTCATCTCAGCGTCATTGACGTCTCTGATGAAGCCGCCCCTGGCCCCCGGAACCTTGTTCGCAGCCATGCAGACGCCCTGACCGCTGCCGCACACCGCGACCCCGAATTTCGCACGCCCAGCAACGACCGCCTTGGCGACCGCCGCCCCAAAGTGGGGATAGTCGACCCGCTCCGCCGAATAGGTGCCGAGATCCTCGACCTCGTAATCCTGGGTGGCGAGCCAGGCCTTGAGTGCCTCCTTGAGGAGAAATCCGGCGTGGTCTGAACCAATGGCGATCTTCACGGGTGCTCCCTGGGATCCTGCGTCCGAACGAGGGCCACCATTCTCTCGCGCCGTTCCGTGAGCAGATCCCGCGCCGCCTGCTGCGGTTCAACGATGGACGAAATCTCCGCCGGCTGCTGTGCGCAGGTGCGTCCCTGGGCGAGGAGCGCCGCACCGATGACGGCGGCGTTGGGGGCGTCGGTCACGCCGAGCACATGGCCCGTTGCGTTTGCGAGCAATTGTCGGAACGCCGGATCGTGCGTTCCGCCGCCGACAATTGGCACGATTGTCGGCAGTCGGGCTCCTGTCGCCTCCACCGCCTGCACGCCAAGGGCAACCGCCTGAGCGACGCCCTCAAGGATGCTCCGGAGCATCGCGGAGCGGTCTGTCGCGAGCGAGAGATCAGCCCATGCTCCCCGAAGGGATGCGTCCATGAAGGGGGTGCGCTCACCGGCGAGATACGGGACGAAGATCGGGTCGCTCGCTTGAATTCCCGAGCGCAGCGCCTTGACCGCCTCGGCGATGTCGGCGCCAAGCCAGGCAAGCGCCTTCGTCAGCGACAGCCCAGCATTTTGGACGGCACCAATTCGGTACCAACCGGCACCGATCGCTCCGAGGGTCGCAAAGGTGTGGGTGACGAGGCTCGTGTCGAGACTCGGGTGATCGAGCACGCTCACCGTTTGGGAACCGGTGCCCACACCGATGAAGCCACTGCCGAGCCTCAGCCCGATGCCAGCCATCGCGCATGCGGTGTCGGCGCCACCAACGACCGCCGGAGCAGTCACCCCGCAGTCGAAGGACACGGTGCCAGCCGGATCGGATGAGCCGCGGACCTCAGGCAGCATGGACCGGTCGACCCCTGTCCAGGCGATGGCCTCGGTAGACCAGCGACCAGCCACGACGTCGTAGAGCAGGGTTCCCGATGCGTCGCTGGGATCGGTGGCGATATCTCCACCGAGCGCTGCCCGAAGCCAGTCTTTCGGTTGCAGGGCGTAGCGCGCCTGACCCATCACCTCAGGACGGTGGCGCTGAAGCCATTTGAGTGTCGTCGCAGCGAAGCCCGGCACTGCGGGCGAGCCAAGCGAGGCGAGTGACTCCACTGAGAATGACTCCGCAAGGTCAGCGACCTCGGCGCTCGCTCGGGCGTCGGCCCACAGGATCGCCGGGAGCAGGGGCACGAGGTCGCCGTCCGTCACCACGACACCGTGCATCTGCCCCGAGAAGCCGACGCCATTGATGGCGGTATCCGCGCCCGCAGAGACCCGGCCCACGACCTCGTTCACCGCGGCGAGCCACTCGCGAGGGTCGCTCTCCGCCCAGCCGGGCTCTGGCCCGACGACCTCGTAGGTGCATGAGGCTTCACCGAGCACCAAGCCGTCGGAGGAGACGACCGCGGCCTTGACCGATCCCGTGCCGAGGTCGATACCGAGGGTCGTCACGCGCTAATTATCGGCGAGCCCAGCACTGATGAATGCATGCGCCTTCGCTGCGAGGTCATCGCTGTCACTCCACAGGTTCCGCCAGATCGCGAGGGTGTTCGACAGGAGCGGGTCGACGACCGCCGACGAGAAGGACTCGAAGGTGATCGGGCCGGCGTAGCCGACCTCCTTCAGCGCCCCGAAGAACTCGGGGAAGTTGACCGACCCAGTACCGAGATAGCCCCGATGAGACTCCCCGACATGGACGTAGCCGAGGCGGTTTCCGCAGGCAAGAATTGGCGTCCGGAAATCCGTCTCCTCGATGTTCATGTGGTAGACGTCGGCGTGCACAACGACGTTGTCCTCGCCCACGAGATCGAGGTAGTCGAGGGTCTGCTGCGCGGTGTTGAGCAGGTTGCTCTCGTAGCGGTTCACGAATTCCAGGCCGATCGTTGTGCCTGAGCCCCTGGCCTCCTGCGCGAGTTCCTTGATGACCGCAATCGAGTTGGCGCGAGCCCGCTCAGTTGTCGGCGCCGAGTCCTTCATCATCGCGCCGAAGATCACTCCGCCGAGATACGTCGATCCGATGCCGCTGCTCACCTCGAGTGCCCGCATGAGGAGGTCGCGACCCCGGTCGATGCATGCGACATCTTCGGAGTTGACGTCCGTGTCAGCGGCGAGGCCAACGGTGACTGAGGCCTGCAGGCCATGACGTTCGAGCATTTCGCGGGTAGATGCGACGTCGATCCTCGACGGATCGAGGGCCGGGATCTCGATGAGGTCGTACCCGACGCGCGCCGAAGAGGAGATCGCGAACTCTGCCTCTTCGGGGCTCCAACCGCCGACCCAGACGAGCGCGTGAATGCCAAGTGAGTTCGATGCCATGGGGCTAGTCTGGACGAGTGACAGGCCTGCCGTCAGCCGGACCCTTCGACCTCGTCATCTTCGATCACGACGGTGTCCTCGTCGACAGTGAAATCATCGCGATGGACCTTTGTGCGAGCCTGCTCACCGAGCATGGAGTTCCGACCACCGTCGACGAGGCGATCGACGGGTATCTCGGCGGCAGCCTCGACGCCGTGATGGACGCCATCGAGGCTACCGGGGACGTCATCGATCGTCAGGCCTTCGATACCCGGTTTCACGACGAACTATTCGACGGGTTTCGGCGGGAACTCAACCCCATCCCCGGAATTCGAGCCCTCCTCGAGCAGTTGGACGCCGCCGGCATCCCATTCGTCATCGCAAGCAGCGGCTCATCGCAGCGGGTGAACCTGGGAATCACGACAACGAACCTCGTCGAGTTTTTCCCCGATCACGTCATCACCACCCGTGACCATGTTGAGCGCGGCAAGCCCTTCCCCGACCTCTTCCTCCTTGCCGCCCAGCGGGCAGGCATCCCACCAGCGCGATGTCTGGTGATCGAGGACAGCCCCCACGGCATCGAGGCGGCTCATCGTGCCGGCATGCTGGTCGTCGCCCTCTCGCATCGAACGCCCGCGGCCCGCCTTTCCGCTGCCGACTGGATCGTCACTGATGCGGCCGACATCCTGCCCTTGATACTTGTGCCATGAAGTCCGACCCACAGAATCATCAGCCCGTGGCGACGTCCGGCCGTGTCGTTGTCGTCGGAAGCCTCAATGTTGATCTCGTCGTCGGTCTTGTGCGAATGCCCGCGCCTGGCGAAACCGTCATGGGCGAGACTCTTGAGCGCCACCCGGGGGGCAAGGGTCTGAACCAGGCGGTTGCTGCCGCTCGGTTGGGCGCGCGGGTAAGCATGATCGGCAGTCTGGGGAGCGATGACTCCGGCGTCTGGCTTCAGGGCATCGTCCACGAAGAGGGCATCGACGCGACCCGGATCATCACCGCCGACGGACCCTCCGGAACGGCGCTCATCGAGGTCGACGCCACCGGCATGAACCGAATCGTCGTCATTCCGGGGGCGAATGCGGCCCTCACTGCAGCCGATGTCACCGCCGCTATCGCAGCAATGGACGATGTTGCCGTCGTTCTCACGCAGGGGGAGATACCGCTCGAGGCCATCACCGCTGCCATGGCAGCAGGCCGCGCCTGCGGCGCTCGCACCATCTTGAACCCGGCTCCCGTCCGCGACTACCCCGGATCATTGCTCGCCCTCGTCGACTTCCTTGTCCCCAACGAGCACGAGGCGGCGCACCTCTCCGGACTGCCCACCGAGAGCCTCGTCGACGCGAGCGAAGCCGCCCGGCACTTCACCGGCATGGGAGCACCCAACGCGATCATCACCCGGGGCGCACGCGGTGCGGTCTGGGTTTCGCCGTCAAGTTCCGGATCCATCGCTGCCTATCGGGTCTCGCCGGTCGACACCGTCGCTGCGGGCGACGCCTTCTGCGGGGGCTTAGCAGCCGCACTGGCCTCGGGCGAGCCCCTTCCTGAGGCCCTCCGCTGGGCCAGCGCAGCGGGCGCCCTCGCCACAACCATTGCCGGGGCCGTGCCGTCGCTACCGACACGCGACGCCGTCGAGCAACTCCTCGCCAGCGAGTAGCGAAGGGCCCGCAGTCCGGGCCGCTCACTACAGGACTACACCGGGTTCGATTGAGTCGAATCCCCGCTCGTGGTGGAGTCGTCGGACTCGAGCGACTCGACTCGCGACACGGCGGCGCGCATCGAGGGCGATTCAGGCCCTAGCACGAGGCCTAGGGTGCCAAGCAGGGTTGAGATGAGCGGCTTAGACAACGTGAGTGGAACTGTCGGGAGGCGCAGGAGCGCTCGATGCTCCGGGGGCATCGTCGAGACAGCGCCCGCAAAGAGCAGTGCGTAGGCCGGTTTGGCCGCGAGCGGAAACGGCATGTTCTTGATGAAGGACACCGTTCTCGCGGACGCCGCATCCCCGCGCAGAACCGGGCCGTAGTCGGCGATCTGCGATCGGAGCTCGGCAACACTTCGCGGAGGATCGACCACACCGACGAGTTCGCCAGCTTTCGCCCACTCCCGCACATAGGCATCCGGGCCACCGGGGATTGGGCCGCCCCAGACCTCATGGGTCGCGAGGAAGGAGTCGGTGAAGGCGACATGGACCCAGCGCAGGAGATCTGGATCGGACGCGGCATAGGGCGTCGTGCCCTGAGCGGACTCGTAGGTTCCCGTGACTTTGCGGTGAAGCCCCTTGACCCGGGCACACTCCCGATCAGCGGCCGCGCGGTCGCCGAAAGTGACGACCGTGAGCCACTGCGTCGTGCCCGCAAGTCTGCCGAAAGCATCAGTCTCGTACCGCGAGTGCTGCATGACGCCCGCGAGGGCACCAGGGTGCAGTGCCTGCATGAGCAGGGCCCGCACCCCGCCCACGACCGTCGGCAAAGACCCGTGCACGGCCCAGGGCGCGGATCCCGGCCCGAAATAGCCAACATCCGATCCGTCCGCCATCGAACGGACCCAGTCGGGGGCGCCATCCGGGTCGCCCGAAACGATTTTGCGAAACCCCGTAGCAACCTGGTCACGGGCTGACTCGAGCAGGCCGAGCGGTGAAGGAGGCACTGCCCAAGCCTGCCTCGAAACCCGCCGATTCGCATCCGCGGGCGATGTGGGCGACGAGGCGGAGCACCCGAGCCTGAGGGGTTCGGCTCGGGTGCCCCGGTCATGGATGGCGCTCGCGTTAGTCGGCCTGCTTCGAGGCCTCCAGAACCACGGGAACCGTGAGGGTATTGCCGTCGCGCGTGATGGTGAGTTCCACCGTGTCGCCCGGCGCGAAGGACCGCACCGTGACGATCATCGAGGTTGGGTCGGCGATGAGCGACCCGTTCACCTGCATGACGATGTCATCAACGCGCAACCCGGCCGCCTCTGCCGGACCACCCGCGGTCACCTCGGCAACCTTCGCGCCAGGGCCCTCGAACGTCATGTTCAACTGAACGCCGACAATTGGGGTCTTGGAGGTTCCCGTCTTGATGAGTTCGTTCGTGATCCGCTTCACAACATCGATCGGGATCGCGAAACCAAGCCCGATGGAGCCGGGCTGGCCTGCACCTGCCGCCATCGAGGCGATCGCCGAGTTGACACCGATGACCGCACCCGCGCCATTGACGAGGGGGCCGCCCGAGTTGCCGGGGTTGATCGCAGCATCGGTCTGGATAGCGTTGATATAGGCCTGCTCGCCCTCGCCACCGGCGGTAACCGGACGGTTGAGGGCGCTCACGATGCCGGTCGTCACGGTGCCCTGAAGACCAAGCGGCGATCCGACCGCGATGACGGTATCGCCCACCAGGAGCGCCCCTGATTCACCGAGCGGAACCGTGGCCAGACCCGTCCGATCGACCTTGACGACGGCGATGTCGTAGCCCGGATTGGCCCCGATGAGC
>CAMCSO010000092.1 GCA_945877545.1 Bifidobacterium breve
GAGATGAACTCGTCGATGATCGTCTGTGCGCCATCGGCGAAATCTCCGAACTGGGCCTCCCACATAACGAGGGCATCTGGCCGGGCCACCGAGTAGCCGTACTCGAACCCCATTGCCGCGAACTCGCTGAGGAGCGAGTCGTAGACGTAGAGCTTGGCATCGCCCCGATAGCACTGCTTGAGCGGCTTGTACTGCCACCCGGTCTCCTTGTCGACGATAACCATGTGTCGATGGCCGAAGGTCCCGCGTCGAGAGTCCTGGCCGGCCAGGCGAACGACCTTGCCCTCGAGGAGGAGCGAGCCGACCGCGAGCGCCTCGCCCATCCCCCAGTCGATTGCATCGTCGGCGACCATCTGGGCACGCCGCTGCAACTGCGGTGCGAGCCGTGGGTGGACAGTGAAGTCATCGGGCATGTTTACCTGCGAACTGATGACGGTGTCGATCTGCTCGAGAGTGATCGCGGTGGCAACCTCTGCAGCGGGGCCCTGCAGGGTGAGCTCGCGCTGGCCGGTGGCAATGATGTCGCGCGAGGCCTCCGAGAAGTGGGTGTCGTCGGTCTCGGTTCGGGTCTCTTGGAAGATTCGCTCGAGCTGCTCCTGGAAGTGCTTGAGGGCTTCCTCCGCCTCGTCGACAGTGATATCGCCTCGGCCGATGAGCGCTTCGGTGTAGTGCTTGCGCACGGACCGCTTGGCATCGATGATCGAGTACATAAGCGGCTGGGTGAGCGAGGGATCATCGGCCTCGTTGTGCCCGCGCTTGCGGAAGCAGACGAGATCGATGACGACATCCTTGGCGAAGGCCTGACGGAACTCGAAGGCGAGCCGGGCCACCCGCACAACGGCCTCGGGATCCTCGCCATTCACGTGGAAAATCGGTGCCTGCACCGCCCTGGCTATATCCGTCGAGTACACCGAGGATCGGCTGTACTTCGGGCTTGTCGTGAATCCGACCTGGTTGTTCACGACGATGTGCAACGTGCCACCGGTGCGGTAGCCCTGGATTTGCGACATCTGCAGGGTCTCAGCCACCACGCCTTGGCCGGCGAACGCCGCATCGCCGTGCATGAGTACCGGCAGAATGTCGAAGACCCGATCGCGCGGCAGTTGGTCCTGCTTCGCGCGCACGACCCCCTCGAGAACTGGGTTGACCGCCTCGAGGTGCGAGGGGTTGGCGGCGAGATAGACGGCGGTGGTGACGCCGTCTGGCGCAGTGAAGACCCCGGTCGTGCCGAGGTGGTACTTGACATCGCCAGACCCTTGGACCGACTCCTCGCCGTAGTGGCCCTCGAACTCGCGGAACACCTGCGCGTAGGACTTTCCGGCGATGTTCGTGAGAACGTTCAGCCGGCCGCGGTGTGGCATCCCGATCGCGACCTCGAGGATGTCATCATGCGCCGCTGCCTCGAGGATCGCGTCGAGGAGCGGGATGAGCGATTCGCCTCCCTCGAGTGAGAAGCGCTTTTGCCCCACGTACTTGGTCTGGAGGAACGACTCGAGGGCCTCGGCCTCGTTCAGCTTGCGCAGGATGCGCAATTGCTCGCCGCGATCCGGCTTACTGTGTGGAAGTTCAACATGATCCTGGATCCAGCGTCGCTGGTCGGGATCCTGGATATGCATGTATTCGACGCCGACGGTCCGCGTATAGGAATCTCGCAGGACCCCGAGGATCTCACGTAGCTTCATCAGCGGACGCCCACCGAAGCCCCCGGTCGCGAACTCGCGGTCGAGGTCCCACAGGGTGAGGCTGTGCTGGAGGACATCGAGGTCGGGGTGCATCCGCTGGTGATACTCGAGGGGGTCGATGTCGGCCATCAGGTGACCGCGGACTCGGTAGGCGTGAATGATCTCCTGAACTCGCACGGTCTTGTCGAGGTCGGTTTCGTGGCTCGACGAGATATCCCTAGCCCAGCGGATTGGCTCGTAGGGGATGCGAAGCGAGCGGAAGATCTCCCCGTAGAAGTCGTTATCCCCGAGGAGGAGTTGGTGGATGCGGCCGAGGAACTCCCCGGACTGCGCTCCTTGGATGATGCGATGGTCGTAGGTCGAGGTGAGGGTGAGGATCTTCGAGACGGCATTGCGCGCAATCGCCTCCGGTGATGCTCCCTCCCACTCTGCGGGGTAGTCCATCGACCCGACTCCAACAATGCAGCCTTGGCCGTCCATCAGGCGCGGTACCGAGTGGTTCGTGCCGATTGTTCCGGGGTTCGTCAGGGAGATGGTCGTGCTCGCGTAGTCCTCGACGGTGAGCTTGCCGCCACGCGCCTTGCGAACGAGGTCGTCGTAACTCGCCCAGAAGATCGCGAAGTCCATGGACTGGGCTCGCTTGATGTTCGGGACGAGGAGCTGCCGGGTGCCGTCAGGCTTCGCGAGATCGATGGCTAGGCCGAGGTTGACGTCGGGATTGAGCGAAATGGCGGGCTTGCCGCCCACTGAGGTGAGAGAGGCGTTCATCGCCGGAATTTCGGCTGCCGCGCGGACAACGGCGTAGGCGATCAGGTGGGTGAACGAGACCTTGCCACCTCGGGCGCGCACAAGGTGGTTGTTGATGACGATGCGATTATCGATGAGCAGCTTTGCGGGGAGCGCGCGAACGCTCGTCGCGGTCGGGACGGCGAGGCTCGCCTCCATGTTCGTGACGACCCGGGCGGCCGCGCCGCGAAGGACGGTGACCTCGCCCTCCGCTGACGGCTCGGCTGGTGCGGGAGACGGCGTGGGTACCGGCGCGGTCTTCGCAGGAGGAGTGGCGGGGGCGATCGGCGGGGCGGCGAGGGCGACAGCCTCAGCGTGCGCTGCGGCCACTGGTGAGTGCTCAGCAGGGGCATAGCCCTCGAAGAACTCCCACCAGGCAGGGTCGACGCTGGACTTGTCTTTCAGGAACTGGTCGTAGATCTCATCGACGAGCCACTCGTTCGGGCCGAACCCGGTCAAGCGTCCGTCGCTGGAGTCGGTCGCCACTATCGGTCCTCTCGCGCGCGCCGAGGTGGCGCATTCGACACTTGGATGCACGCTGCTGCGCTTGCTCAACAGTACTGCAGGCGCGAGGGTTGGTTCGTGGGACGCAATGTCGCCCACGGACGCGGGGCCGCGAAGGTTCGAACGAAGGAGGCTTGGCATGGGTGAGTTGGATGGCGCGACTGCGGTCATCACTGGCGGCTCGCGCGGAATCGGGTTCGCAGCCGCTCGCGGCATCGGACTCCTCGGTGCGACGGTCGTACTTGTCGGCCAAGATCCCAATCGCGCGGAGGCCGCCGCCGAGTCGCTCCAGGCCGAGGGCATCGACGCGCTCGGCACCTCATGCGATGTCAGCGATTACGAGAGTGTCGCGGCACTTGCAGCGAGGCTCGGACCCCTCGCTGAGGTGGACATCCTCGTGGGGTCCGCCGGGGTCATGAGCGAGCGAATGTCGAAGACCCTGCGAACGAGTGATGAGGAGTGGCGGCGTGTCATGCGGGTGAATCTCGACGGAGTATTCAACGTGATGAGCGTGTTCGGTCCGGGCATGGTCGAGCGGCGGCGCGGCCGAATCATTGCCGTGAGCGCATGCCTGGGCAGATTCAGCGGGCCCGGCACTGCGGGCGGGCTGGCTCCTTACCGAGTGAGCAAGGCCGCGGTCAACGCGCTCGTGAAGAATCTTGCGGCTGAGATGCAGTTCGGTAAGCGCGGCGTGCTCGTCGATGCGATGTGCCCGAACCACTGCCGAACGGACATGGGTGGCCCCGAAGCCCCCCGCTCGGCGCTAGAGGGCGCGGACACCATTGTTTGGCTCGCCAGTCGACCGGCGCTGCTCCCGGATGGGACCCCGGCTCCCTCGGGTTTCCTATGGGAGGACCGGGAGGTCATTGCATGGTGAGTCGATCGCGGTGATGGCCCGTCAGGTGATGTCGCGGCGCATTGTCGTTGCGGACGCGAGTGCGCCGAGGATCACCGCGTAGGTGATTAGGACGGCAGCTCCGGCACCGATAGAGAGCACCTCGCTGCCCCCGCGGCCCGATACATTCGTGGCCTGAAGGACTGCATCGAGTGCCCCGCCGGGGAGCCACTTGCCGATCCAGTCGACGAAAACGGTAAGGAGCGCCTCGAGGATGAGTACCCAGATGAGCGCTCCAACCACCGCAGCGACCTGATTGCGGATGAGGGCGCCGACTGCGACCCCGACGAATGCGTAGATCGCGAACCCGAGGACAACCCCACCGAGGATCTGCAGGGCGATGTCCGTGTCGATCGGGGCATGCGCCTTGCCCGAGAGCGTGAGTGTCGCGAGTGCGATCGCCGTCGCGAATGCGATGAGGCCGATCACCGCGCCGATGATGAGAAAAATGATGCCTTTGGTGATGAGGACTCGCGAGCGACGCGGGGTGACGAGCAGCGTCGACGTGATCGTCATGTGCCGGAACTCACCGGTCATGGCAACGATCCCGAGGATGAGCACGAAGATCGAAGACGAACCCGCTGCCCCGATGATGTTTGTTACGTAGTCGGGGTTCATGAGGAGCTCGTCGTTGTTCTCGACCCCCATCGCCCTTGGTGTGAGGTAGACGAGCAGAAACACATTCAGGGCAGTAAAGAAGGCGACGGCGAGCGTGAGAAAGAACAGCACCTTCGTTGTCGTGACCTTGCGGAGCTCGGATCGCAGAAGCGGGATCATGCGGTTCCTCCAGGGGTGCCTGTTGCGGTGAGTTCGAGGAACAAGGACTCGAGGTCATTGGTCTGCTGGGCGAGTTCGTGGAGTTCGACGCCCGCAAGAAAGGCCCTTCGACCGATGTCGCTCGGAGTGAGCCCGGTGACGAGGAGTTCATCGGGGCCCGTCGGATCGACACTGGTCGGCGGGTTGCCGCCACTTGAGGCCTGGAGCGCGGCGACGAGCGACTCTCGGCGCGGGGTGCGCACGCGGACCCGGATGGCGCCGTTACCGGCGAGATCGGCGAGGGTGCCGGACTGGACCAAGGAACCACGGCTGATGATGACGACATCGTCGACCGTCTGTTGGACCTCGGAGAGCACATGGCTGGAGACGAGGACGGTCTTGCCCTCGCGAGCCAGCCCGCGCAAAAGCCCGCGAAGCCAGGCGATGCCCTCCGGGTCGAGGCCATTGGCCGGCTCATCGAGAATGAGGATGCCCGGATCGCCGACGAGGGCCGCCGCGAGGGAGAGCCGCTGACGCATACCGAGCGAGAATCCGCCAGCCTTGCGTCCGGCTGAATCGGCGAGGCCAACGAGTTCGAGTACTTCGTCAGCACGTGACTTTGGCAGACCGAGTGCGTCGGAGATGACGCGAAGGTGCCCACGGGCTGTTCGGCCGGGGTGGAATCCGCTCGCTTCCAAGGCTGCCCCGACGATCATTCCGGGGTGGTCAAGGTCTCGGTAGACGTGACCCCCGATGCGGGCAGCGCCACTGGTTGGGCGGACGAGCCCGAGCATGCATCGAAGTGTCGTGGTCTTTCCGGATCCGTTCGGGCCGAGGAATCCGGTGACCCGGCCTGGTTCGACGCTGAAGGACAGATCTTGGACCGCATGGACCTTGCCGAACCTTTTGGAGAGGTGTTCGACGGTGAGGGCCTGGCCGATTGTGGACATGATTGAAGAGTACCGGCGTCCGGAGGTTCATCCGATTTTATCCACAGGGGATGTCCGACGTACAGTTGGATCGTGCGTCGAGCCTCCCTCCAGTCTGTGATCCGCCCGAAGTTGGCTATGCGCGGATCCAGCGTCGTTGCAGCCTTCGTTGCCACGTTTCTTGGCGTCTCGGTAGCGCTCGCGGCCCCGGCAACCGCCGCGAACGGGGTTCCTGACGCCCCAGTGATCACGACCGTGGCAGGCGGCGCTGCGAGCGGTCAACTCGCGGTCAACTACACGGCTCCCGCTTCCGATGGGGGCGCTGCGATCACCGGCTACGAGGTGTCCCTCGATGACGGCACCATCTGGTTTCCGTGCTCGGGCACCGTGGGCGCCTGTCCGCTCCTGAACCTCGTCAACGGTCGGCTCTACACCGTCGTTCTGCGGGCCACAAGCGCCGCGGGCCCCGGCCAGACGAGCGCGCCAGCATCCGGGACCCCATCACTTCCGCTAGGTACCGACCCCGACAAGCCCGTCACGCTGCCGAGGCCGAGTGTGCGCGTCGGCGCCACCTTCAACGCTGCGAGCAACAGTCTCGGTGTCGATGGCACGGTCACGAAGCTTGGGGTCGGGACCCTTCCCAAGTTGCGGTTCACTCGCGCGATCCCGGACAAGGCAGCCGCCGAGCGACACCTCGCGGTGACGGCCACCTCGAACCTAACGGGCGTGACGAGATCCATCCCCGGATCATGGGGCTGGGTGGATGACCGCAGCGCTATCTTCCGGCCAACGACATTCTGGCCGGGCAATTCGACGATCACCATCACGTCAAGCCTCGACGGCGTCGTCATGGGCAGGTCGGGGGCCAACTACGTCGTGGGTGCGAAGAGCCTTGGGACGAGCTACGTCTTCCAGACGGCGCGATCGCTCATCGCGCGCGTTGACGGCGCTACCCGCATGATGAAGGTGTATGTCGATGGGGATCGGGTGCATACCTTCCCCATCTCGCTCGGCAAGAGTGGCTGGGAGACCCGTAACGGCGTGAAGGTGGTCTCGACCCAGAAGGAGCCGAAGCACACGTACACGAGTGTCGCACTCGACATCGACCCCAATGTCGAGGAGCCGTATGAGCTCAAGGACATCCCTTGGAATACTCGACTCACTCCCACCGGCGAGTTCATGCACGCCGCCCCTTGGGCTCTGTCCCGCCTCGGAAAGTGGAATGGCTCGCATGGCTGCACGAACATGCGTCCCGAGGATGCGAAGTGGATCTACGACGTGACTATCCCGGGCGATGTAGTTCTCTACACGAACACAGGAGGCTCGACCGTCGAGCCGGGCAACGGGCCCGGCGGGCTTTGGAACATCCCAGCGTCGCAGTGGCTGGCGAAGTCTGCTCTCGTGAGCGTCACCGGATCGGTGGATACGTCAAGGATCACCGGTCCGTCATCGAACCTTCCAGCAGCAACCGCATAAAGACGTCAGGGACGGGGGACCTGTATGCGACTGCTTCATACCTCGGATTGGCATCTGGGCCGATCGCTCCACTCAACCTCACTTCAGGCCGCCCAGGAGCAAGCGGTCGGGTTCATCATCGACCTCGCGGTGTTGGAGTCCGTTGACTGCATCGTCATCGCCGGTGACGTCTTCGATCGAGCGATCCCGCCGATCGAGTCACTTCGGCTCCTGAACCGAGCAATCGATGCCCTTGCCGCCGCCGGGGTTACCGTCATCATTACCGCGGGCAATCACGACAGTGGCGACCGCCTCGCGACCTACTCGGGCGTGCTTGCGCAGGGAGTTCACGTTGTTGGCTCCCTTGATTCGGTGGGTACCCCGGTTGTTCTCGAGGATGAGTTTGGGCCGGTCCTTGTCTACCCGCTCCCGTATCTTGAGCCTGACGTTGCGAGGGTTAGCCTCAGCGGCGATGACGAGCCTCTTGAGCGTAGTCATGAGGCGGTTATGCGCGCTGCGGTCGCCCTCATCCGCCGCGATCTCGCCGGCCGATCGGTCCCGACCCCCCGCGCGGTGGCCATTGGCCATGCCTTCGTGGCGAATGTCGGCAGGCCCGAGGAGTGGACCGACGAGGGCCGCACCACCTCGGAGAGCGAGCGCGATCTCACCGTCGGCGGCGTTCAAGTCGTGCCGGCCGGAGTCTTTGACGGCGCGGGTCTCCAATACGTTGCGCTTGGCCACCTGCACCGCGGGCATGAGGTCTCGGGTGGCGACACGATCGTTCGCTACAGCGGATCCCTGCTGCGCTACTCCTTCTCCGAGGCCGCGCACGACAAGCACGTCGTCATCGTCGATATCGGGGCGCCGGGCACGGACTGTGAGATCCGGGAGGTGTCGCTTCCGCAGCCACGCCCCATGAGTCGGTTGCGCGACTCGATCGACGCCCTCCTATCCGATACGTACGCCCACGCGCGCGAGCACTTCGTCGAACTTGTCGTCACCGATGACGCTCCGCCGGAGCGCATGCACGCCAGACTCGATGCCGTGTTCGCGTACGCCCTGAGGAAGAGCCATGAGCCCGCGAATCGAGTCTCGCTCGAGCGCGACCGCGGTGATTCGAGGGGCAAGGAGCCACTCGACGTGATCGCTGACTTCCTGCGGAAGGTCACCGGTGCTGTCCCTGACGATGCCCAGCTCGCGATCCTTCGCGCCGGCTATGAGGAGTGCCGCTGATGCGCCTCGAACGGCTGCGATTCGCTGCCCTCGGCCCGTACGCAGGCGAGCATCTCATCGACTTCGAGATGCTCGGCGGCAGTGGCCTTTTCATCATCGAAGGGCCAACCGGGGCCGGCAAGTCGACAATTCTCGATGCGATCGTCTTCGCCCTCTACTCCGATGTCGCGGGGGAGGGCTCCGATAAGCAGCGGCTGCGTTCGGGATTTGCAGACTCGGGCTCCGAGTCGTTCGCGGAGGTCGAGTTCAGCAGTTCAGCGGGCCGATATCGGGTCCGCCGCACGCCGGAGTACCTGACCTCTAGGAGACGCGGCGAGGGCGCCGACGTGAGGGTCGCTTCGACCATTCAGGTGTGGCGCTCCACCGGCGAACAGGGGTGGGAGCTCGTCTCGGGGCGCCACCGTGAGGCCGATATCGAGATCCAGCTTGTTGTCGGACTCGACAAGAGTCAGTTCCTTCAGACAGTCGTACTTCCGCAGGGCGAGTTCGCCCGGTTTCTCAAGGCCAAGAGCGCCGAGCGCCAGGCCATCTTGGAGCAGGTATTCGCAACGGGTGTGTTCGCCAGACTGCAGGACTGGGCCGATGAGCAGCGCCGGGTCGCTGAGCGAGAAATCACCGTGTGCGCTGATCGCCTCAGGGACACCCTGCAGCAACTCGTTGGCCGGCTCACCGACCAAGAGTTCGCCGAGGAGCGCTTGACCCTCGGCGATGCGGCGGCCACCGCAGAGGCGGTGGCGGAGTCGATGGCGCGAGTGTCAGCCATAACCGCCGAGCGACTGGAGCGCACCGCTGGCTCGGTTGTCTCGATGGAAGTTGAGGTCGCGAACCTCGAAGAGGTCGTTGAGCGGGTCCGCGAATGGCAGGCGGCCCGTCGGGCGCTCGCCGAGGCCGGTGAATCGGCGGCGCAGGCCACGAAGCGCGTTGCGGCAGCTCGCGTGGTCGCGAACAGCCACCTCACGAACCTGACGGTCCTTACTGCCCAGGTCATTGATCTCGAGGATCCGAATGAGGTCTTGACCAAGGTCGACGAGGCGATCGGGTCGCTCCGCGAGGTGATGGGTCAGGCGCAGGCACGTCCGGGACTCCTGCGAGACGCTGATCGACTTGAACGCGAGGCCGATGATGACGATGCGATTTCCGACCGACTGAGCGTTGAACGCGAGCGAGATCTCCCGGCCCGGTTGCTCTGGTGCGCTGGAGAACTCGAACAGCGGTCGCGGGAACTTGAGGGTGCCTACTCCGAGGCGACGGCCCAGCGCGATGCCCTCATTCAGGCCCGAATGGACGGCATGGCGGGCGAGCTCGCTGACCGGCTTGTCGGCGGCGGCCCGTGCCCGGTCTGTGGGGCGACAGAGCATCCGCATCCGGCGGTTGCCTCTGAACTGGCCGTCACGCCGGGGGATATTGAGTCGGCCGGAAGGCGCGTCGAGTCGGTCTCCGCGAAGCGGCTCGCGATCACCCCCGACGTGACTGCGGCTCGGGTGCTCACGAAGCACTTGGAGACCTCCGACCAAGAGGTCTTCGACGGGGCAGGTGATCCGGCAGCAATGCTCGCTGAGGTGCGAGCTCGTCTGGAGGTGATCGCCGAGGAGTTGCCGCGGCTTGCCGAGCGCTCGAGCGCGAACCGGGCGCTGGCCGTGCAGCACGCAGAGGCCATCGCGGCCATCGATCGAAAGTTGGGCGCCGCATTGGGCGGTTTCGCCACGGTCGATGAGCGGCTGGCGGCAGTAGCGGCGATGCGGGCCGATGTGGTTGGCCTGCGGGATGCAATCGACCGGCAGGCGTCAGCGGTTCGAATCGAGGCTGATGCGCAGGCTGCCCTCGCGAGCCTCGATGGGCGGGTGCTCGATGAGCCCGTCGAAGGTATCGGCTCGCTGGAGGAGCAACTCGCACGGGCGAGGGCGGCACTGACCGATGAGGTGAGCGCCGCACACGCTGCGCGCAGGCTTCAC
>CAMCSO010000093.1 GCA_945877545.1 Bifidobacterium breve
CGAGACCTCCGTATGAGGGCCGGTCGCACGTAGTCGCCGCCTGATCCGCAATGGTTGCGAAGCCCGCCACGGTCCTTCTAGATGATGCGGATCGTGACCGCGCTGCCCTTGGGAATCTGGGTACCGGCTACCGGATCCTGTGAGTACACGCGATTGAGTGGAGTCGCCTCGGCTTCGACGACCCTCGCCTTGAGCCCGAGGCGCTTGAGTTCTCCGATGGCCTTGCTCTTCGGCGAGTCGATGAGGTTGGGGACGGTCACAGGCGGCGGGCCCTTGGAGATCACGAGTGATACCCGGCTCCCCGAGTTGACGACGGCGCCGGCCTTCGGGGACATCGTCATGACAACTCCCTTGGCGATCGTTTCGGAGAACTTTGCATCCGTGACGACGGCGATTCCGAGGCCTGACAGTGTCTTCTTCGCCCCGGCCGCCTTTCGCCCGACAACATCCGGGAGCGGCACCGGCTTAGCGCCCTTCGACACGATGAGGTTGACGACGGTGTCGCGTTTTGCCTCGGCACCGATCTTGGGATCGGTTTGGGTCACCTTGCCGGCGGCCACGGTGTCGTCGAATGTCTCCTTGGATGAGCCCACGACGAGGCCCACCCCGGTGATCTCCGCCGCGGCATCTGCGGCCGACAGGCCCCGCACATCGGGAATCATCAATCGCTCGGGGCCGCGGGAGATGATGACAGCGACCGTTCCCTGCTCGCGGACGTCAAAGCCGGCGGCCGGGTCACTTGCGAGAATGAGGTCCGAAGGCACCTCCTCGCTGAAGGCCGTGTCAGAGACAGTGAGGCTAAGCCCAGCCGCACCAAGGACCTGCTCGGCCTCGGCCTGCGTTAACCCCACGATGCTCGGTGTCGGAACGAAGGCGGCTCTTCCGACCGCGAGGTACCAGCCGGCGAACGCGGCAACCGCAACCGTGAGTGCGACGAGGGCGACGACAGTCAGCCGCTTGCGACTGCGAGGGCGTTCCTGGGGAAGGGGTCCCGAGGCCCGGCTCGTCGGCACGGAGGGCTGGTTGCGGACGCCTGCTGTCGGGGGACTCTTGCGTCTGCGGGCCGCACCACCGGCCGCAGCCGTTGAATCGACGACGAGGGTGGCGCGCGAGTCGGTGAAGGGCCTTGCCGGTGGCAGTACCGTCCGGACTCGACGGACATCGGCGAGGAAGTCGATTGCGCGCTGGTACCGCAGTTTTGGATCGCGCCGGGTCGCGGTTACGACGAGGGCATCGATCTCGGGAGGGATCCCGGTCCGGCTCCGTGATGGGGCGGGCACGTCACTGTTCACGTGCTGGTACGCCACTGCGAGCGGGCTGTCACCGTCATGCGGGACCTCGCCGGTGACCATCTCATACAGAAGGATGCCGGCCGCGTAGACATCGGATCGGCCGTCGGCATCGCCGTGCTCGACCTGCTCCGGGGAGAGGTAGGCGACGGTCCCAATGATGAGTCCGGAGGTTGCGCTTGTGTTATTCGACGAGAGTCCTCGCGCGAGGCCGAAGTCGGCGACCTTCACTCGGCCATCGTCCGAGATGAGAACGTTCTCCGGCTTGATATCACGGTGGACGAATCCCGCGGCATGGGCCGCTGCGAGGCCCTCAAGAACCGGCTCGAGCATGACGAGCGCCTGCTCGCCGGACAGCGGCCCGAACTGGTGGATCACGTCGCGGAGGTTTCGCCCCGGGACGTACTCCATGGCGAGATAGATGAGCCCCGCGGCGGTGCCCTGGTCGTAGACGGCGACCACGTGGGGGTGGGTGAGGCGCGCCGCGGACTTCGCCTCCCGATGGAACCGCGCGACGAAGTCTGGATCCTCGGCGAGGTGGCGATGCATGACCTTGAGGGCGACGGTTCGGTCGAGGCGAAGGTCAAGGGCCTGGTACACGGTCGCCATGCCGCCCCGAGCAAGGAGCGCGAGCACCTGATAGCGCCCGTCGATCGTCTGACCGACGAGTGCCTCCTGTGCAGACGTCACCACTCACGTGATCTTAGGTCGCAGGCGTGCCTGCAGGCGGCTGCCACGCGCGGGGGACTGCTGCGAAGCGTTCGTCGAAGGCCGAGAGCGCCGTGGCGAGCCTGGCATCGTCGTCACCGTAGAGCTCGACCACCCCGATGCCAGCGGGAACGAGGGAGTCGTGAACGAAGAGCCCGATACGGGCATCGACGAGGGCCCGGTACTCGGGTCCGTCGCGCTGGCCCGGATCGGGGACCCACGGAATGTCGGGACGACACCACAGGAGCAGGTCATAGCTGCCCGTGTGCTGCACGGCGCTTGCGAGGAGTGAGTTGTCGTCGTAATAAACGTGTGAATACAGGGCGGTCATGGCGGGTGCCGGATCTCCAATGACGACGTGCCCACCGTTCGCTGATTGGCCGATCATCGCGCCCATGACCGACTCCTCGCGGGCGATCTGATCAAGCA
This sequence comes from Bifidobacterium breve, assembly GCA_945877545.1. Classification (GTDB taxonomy): domain Bacteria; phylum Actinomycetota; class Actinomycetes; order S36-B12; family S36-B12; genus WLND01. Next base: position 2,427 of record CAMCSO010000093.1, read on the forward strand.
TCACCTGCCGTTGCTCTTCGAGCCGCGGCACCCGGCCCCGAGTCGCAACGAACTCGCGGAGCACCTCGCTTGCGACCGACCCCGACAGGCGTTCGGCGAGCATTGCTGCCATCGTTGACTTGCCGGTGCATTCCCCGCCGATGAGACCGATCCGCATCGCTCCTAGCGAGGGGGTGCCCAGCGATTGCATACGAGAGGATATCCAGATGGATCCCGGACGCTGGTCGTACGTTGCCGTCCTCGGGTTCGTGCTCATCGGCTGTCTTTGGTTGGAGTTCGCCCTGCGCACCCGCGTGCTGGTGCGGGCACGGAGACTGTTCGCGAGCATGGTTGTCCCCGTCCTCGTCTTTTACGCCTGGGACGCCTATGCCGTGGCGTCGGGACATTGGACCTTCGACCCGGGTCGGATCCTTGGCATCCGGCTGCCGGGCGGGGTTCCCATCGACGAGGTGCTCTTCTTCCTCGTGATCCCGCTCGCCGCGATCCTCACCCTTGAGGCGGTGCGTTCGGTGCGCGGCTGGATGGCGGGTGATGAGTCGTGACCTACACGCAGCTCGGTGTTCTGGCGGTCTTGCTCGTTATTGCCTTCGATTTGTGGGCGGTGCGGACCAGGCTCGTCACCAGGCGGTTGTTTTGGGTGTCGTACGCGATCATCGTGTTTTTCCAGCTCATCACGAACGGGATGTTCACCGGCTTCGGTATCGTCCGGTACTCAGGCGACGCGATCATGGGCAGTTCCTCGCCGGATGCTGGGCCACCGCCGTTCGTCGGGGATGGACGCCTTGCCTTCGCGCCGATCGAGGACCTGCTGTTCGGATTCGCACTCGTCCTGCTGTCGCTCTCCTGCTGGATCTGGCTCGGACGCCGTGGCCTCCAGCGAACCCCGATCTCCGGCCCACCAATCTGGCGCAGGGCTCCTACTGAACCGGATGAAGGCCCTTGACCTGCCCCGGTCCGTAGCGGCGTCGGGCCCGCCTAGCCCGCGACCACGCAGGGAGTGCGACCTGCAGGCGGCGGCGCATTGGCACGCTGGCCCGCTTTGTGAACACCTCGTAGTCGATGCGCTCGACTTCATCGACGATGCCGCAGTAGAGCACGCGCGCGGCCTCGATGCAGTCACGCGATGAAGGGTGGAGGAGCTCGACGCCTCCGCGAGACTGCTCCTCGAGCTCTCGCACGCGGGCGATTTGAAAGCGAAGGGCGTCCTTCACCGCGGGTGTGGCCACCCGGGCCTCGAGATCCCCACGCGTGACGCCGAAGGCCGCGAGTTCGTCGAGCGGGAGGTAGACCCGTCCGCGGTCGAGGTCCTCACCGACGTCGCGTACGAAATTCGCAAGCTGGAACGCGACTCCGAGTTCTTTCGCGCGCTGGAATGCCTCCGGCGCTGTCGGCTCAAGTATCGGGATCATTTGCAGGCCGATGACGGCAGCCGACCCGTAGACGTACTCGTAAAGCGCCGGATAATCGGGATACTCGGTGACCGTGAGGTCCATCCGCATCGAGTGGAGGAAGGCCGTGAAGTAGTCGACCGGAATATCCCATCGCAGGACCGTGTCAACGACGGCCCTGCAGACCCCGTCCTCGGAGTGGCCGCGGGCGAGGTCATCGAGGAACCGCTGGCCCCAGCCAACGAGCCATTCGCTCTTCTCGGCATCGGTGAGGGTCGAACTCAGGTCATCGACAATCTCGTCGGCATATCGCGCAAAGCCGTAAAGGGCATGGACGTACGGTCTCTTCCCCGGGGGCAACAGCAAGGTGGCGAGGTAATAGGTCTTGCCGTGGGCGGCATTGAGCTGCCTGCAGCGCTCATAGGACGCTCTCAAGAGGGGATCGTGAATACCGGCCGCGTCAAGGTCTCGTGAGCTCACTAGCGCATCCTCCCATCCGCCATGTCGCTCGTCGGCGCACCGAGGAGAAGGCGTCGTTCGCGTGGGCTTGCGAGCGCGACGAGGGCGACGATCGCAACCGCGATCACGAAGGTTATCCCGTCTGTGATGTCGAGGAAGTTGTCTGAAGTGGTACTGCTCTCCACCATGCCGTGCACCGTGAAAGCGGTCGTGATGAGGACGGCCACCTGCATTCCCCGATGGGTCAGGCCGCTGACGGCGAAGAGCGGTAGTGCCCAGAGCAGGTACCACGGCTGGATGACCGGACCGAGGACGACGAGGGCGCCGATTGCGAGTGCGGCGCCGCGCACGGGGCTGCGCCCGGATGGCCGCAGGATGACTACTGCGATGACGATCAGGGCCGCGGCACTGCCGATCGCCCGGACGATGAAGACGGCCGGTGCGCCGTCGGCCGTGACCCCGATGGCGGTGGTGAGGTATCCGATGATCTGGCCGACAGCAGTCGTCGGGGAGAGCCAGGTGAGCACGCCGGAGGGAGTGCCAAACGTCGCAGACAGCACTCCGTATCCGGAATCGACCGCGAGGAACAAGGATGCCGCGGTGAGAACGAAGACTAGGGCGGCAAGGAGCCACGCCCGAGTCCGATGCGGCCACGAGGCCCCGGACCCCGCCCAGAGCAGCCCGATGAATGGCAGTGCGACGATCGCGATGGGCTTCACGGCGAAGGCGATGCCGACGAGGGCCGCGCCCCAGGCGCATCGGCAGGTGGCTGCGAGCCAGAACGCGGCCACGATGAGCCCGACCATGAGGGAGTCGTTATGGGCCCCTGAGACGAAGTGCATGATCACCAGCGGATTGAGGACGGCGAGCCAGGTGGCTCGAACCGGATCGACGCCGTGGACAGCAGCGAGCTTCGGAACAAACACCACGAGGAGGACGACACCCGCGAGTGATGCGACCCGCAGGAGCAGTGCCGCTAAGTAGGCGTTCGGGTGGGCGAAGGACGCCACCGCGCGCTCGATCGCAAGGAAGGCCGGACCGTAGGGGGTCGGTGATTCGGCCCACATCGGGTCCGCGCCGTCCTGGAACCAGCCCGGGATGCTCCCCACCCCCATGGTTGTCGGATCTGATCCGGCGTCGAGGAGTCTGCCCTGCACGTAGTAGGAGTAGACGTCGCGGCTGAACATCGGCGGCGCGAGGAGGAGGGGAGCGGACCAGATCCCCAGGATCCAGGTGAGCGACCGCAGCGATGGTTGTCTCTCGTCCAGCAGGTCTGCGCCGAGCACCAGCCATGCCTGGAGGAGTACCGCGAGGCCGAGGAAGACGAACGCGCGAGCGACGAGCGAGCCTCCGGCTGAACCGCGCAGGAGATCGACGAGCGGATTGGCGAGGAGATTGGTCTCAAGCGGCAGCCAGCCGACGCCGAGCGCGCCGATGGCCAGTAGGCCGGATCCCGCGAACCCCGGCAGGCCATGGCGCACGATCGCGTCGCGACCGGATCCCCCCGGTGTGGTCACCGTCGAGCGCGTGAGGTGTACCGCGGATCCTTGCCGAGAATCCGCTCCGCAGCGAGGCGTCCTGAGATGAGGACCATCGGCACTCCGACTCCGGGCTGGGTGCCGGACCCGGCGAAGACGACGTTCTCGCCCCACAGGTTTCCGGGTCGAAATGGGCCGGTCTGCATGAACGAGTGGGCGGACGCGAATGGGGCCCCGCGTTCCATACCCCGCTCTTGCCAGTCGAGGGGCGTTGTGACGTCCTCGACCTCAATTGCATCGCCGAACCCGATGTAGCCGCGCTCCTCGAGGACTCGAACGACCTCGTCACGATAGCGAGGACCCTCCGTTCGCCAGTCGATGTCGGCGTCCAGATTCGGCGTGGGAAACAGCACGTAGTAGATCTCCTTGCCCTCGGGGGAAAGGTCGGGATCCGACTGCGACGGGTTCGTGACGAGCAGGCTGGGATCGCTCATGAGTTGGCGCTTGTCGATGAGGTCCTCGAAGACGCCCCGCCAGCTTCGTCCGAAGTGGATGTTGTGATGGGCGATCTTGGAGTAGGACGCCGATGACCCTGCGAGGAGCACGAAGCAGGAAGGCGAGTAATTGAGTCGCTTCAACGAGAGGGGCTCGCGGCCGAGGAGATCGCGGTAGGCGACAGGTAAATCGGGATTGAGCACGACGGTGTCGCATTCGATGCGTTCGCCGGTCGAGGTGATGACGGCGACGGCCCGCGACCCCACGGTCTCGACCTTCGTGACCGTGGTGTCGTAGCGGAAAGTGACGCCGTGCTTCTGCGCGGCAGCGGCCATGGCGGTCGGCAGGGCATGCATTCCGCCCTTGGGGAAGAAGACGCCAGCGACCGAGTCCATGTAGGCGATGACCGCGTAAATCGCCAGGGCGTCGTACGGCGATAGCCCTGCGTACATTGCTTGGAATGAGTAGATCCGCTCGGTGCGAGGATCGGTCATGTATTCGCGAACCTTCGGTGCGAGCTTGCGGAATCCGCCGATCGAGATGAGCTTCGCAAGGTCCGGGGTTACGAGGTTGAATGGTGAGTCGATGTTGCGGTCGATGAAGTCCTTCATCTCATAGCGGTACAACTCCGAGACGAAGTCGACATAGCGGCGATAGCCGGCGGCCTCGTCCGGGCCGATGACATCGCGGATCTCCTCGGTCATTTCATTCACGTCGGCGTGGACATTGAGGACCGAGCCATCGGGGTAAAACGCGCGGTAGAGAGGTGCAACCGGCTCGAGGGTGAGCCAGTCCTCCATGGTTTCGCCGAGCGCGTCGAAGCAATCGGCGATGAGATCGGGCATGGTGAGGACGCTCGGGCCGGTGTCGAATTGATAGGTGCCGTCAGCCGAGGGGATGTTCAGTCGCCCCGCGCGTCCGCCCGGGATCGACTCGCGCTCGAGGACCGTAACGGTGCGGCCTGCACCCGCGAGGCGCATTGCGGCGGAGAGGCCAGCAAGCCCGGCCCCAACGACCACGACATGCTCAGTCGGCCCGGTGACGGTCCTCATCCGACTGCCCGGTAGCCATCTGGTGATGTCGCGCGTGCTCATGCGTACTCCTTTGCTGGTGACGGTAGGTGGGTCGGTGACGAACGGTTGTGTGGTGACATCGGTTGGGTGGTGACATCAGTTGGGTGGTGACATCAGGGGGGTGAGGGCCGATCACACGCTTCGACTCGTCGCTGCGTGAGCGAGGTCGGTGAGGAACCGCTGCGCGACCGGCTCAATGAGGGGGCTGGCGGACGCGGCGAGAGCATCGTCGAGTCGGGCTTGGATGTGCTGCTCGACGAAGGCAAGGGCGCCAGTGTCGCGGATGACGCTCCTCAATGCCTCGAGGCCGGTGGCGTCAAGGTCGGGGTCGCCGAGGTGGGTTCGGATGATCGTGGCTTGGGCCGCGCTCGCCCGATCGAGGGCAGTTGCGATGAGGACGGTGCGTTTGCCCTCGCGCAGGTCGTCGCCCGCGGGTTTCCCGGTCTCCTTCGGGTCACCAAATACTCCGAGGACATCGTCACGCATCTGGAATGCCTCGCCGAGGGGTAGCCCGTAGGCGGTGTAGGCGTCGGTGAGTTGCGGGCTAGCGCCGGCGAGCGCCGCACCGATGTGCAGGGGACGCTCGATGGTGTACTTCGCGGACTTGTACTGGACGACGCGGAGGGCTCGCTCGATCGATCCACCGCCCCTTGCCTGTTCGAGTAGGTCGAGGTACTGCCCCGCCATGAGTTCGGTGCGCATCTCGTCATAGACGACCTTCGCTCGGCCAAGCGCATCGGCTGACATTCCTGAGGTGAGGAGCATTTGATCGGCCCACGAAAGGCAGAGGTCGCCGAGCAGGATCGCGGATCCAACTCCGAAAGTCTCGGGTGAGCCGAGCCACTCGGATTCGCGATGCAGGCTGGCGAAACGGTGATGGACTGCGGGGCGTCCGCGCCTGGTGTCGGAACAGTCCATGACATCGTCGTGGATGAGGGCGCATGCCTGAAGAAACTCAAGCGACGCAGATGCGCGGATCGCGGCCTCGTCGAGCGCGGGGTTGCTCGCATCCCCGCCCGCGCCCCGCCAGCCCCAATAGCAGAAGGCCGGACGTAGTCTCTTCCCCCCGGACAGGAACTCGTCGAGGGCTTCGCTGAGCGGGACGAGATCTGCGCTGATGTGAGTGAGGAGACGTTCTTCCTGCCGCAGGACGGAAGCGATGACCGTCTGGACCCGAGAACGAAACTCTGCGAGGTCGCGGACGGATTCTGACACGCCACAGAGCCTACGGGTATTCGAACCTTCCGGCTTCTCCTGCTCGCACGACTACGATTCAATTATGCGGAAACCGGGGATCCACGTCGGCGACCACGTGAGCGCCGCTCCCGGCCCCTCGCTCGGTGAGGTGCTCGCACGTGGCGAGCGATCCTTTTCCTTTGAGCTGTTCCCGCCGAAGACCGATGATGGTGAGCGCGCGCTCTGGCAGACCATCCGGGACCTCGAGGTGCTCAACCCCACCCTCATCTCGGTGACGTACGGGGCCGGAGGGTCAACCCGCGATCGAACCGTGCGCATCGTCGCAGGGATTGCTGCGGAGCCGGAACTCACCCCACTCGCGCACCTCACATGCGTCGGTGCGAGCCGAGACGAGGTGCGGGCGGTCATCGAAGAGTACGCGGCCGCGGGAGTGCGTGCCATCCTCGCGTTGCGCGGGGATCCGCCGAGCGGCCCGGGGGCCGCGTGGTCCCAACATCCTGATGGCTTCGCACATGCCGATGAGTTGGTGGAGCTCATTGGATCGATGGGCGGATTCAGTGTGGGCGTTGCCGCATTCCCCGAGGGTCATCCCGAATCATCCGATCTCGATGCGGGCGCATTGGTGCTGGCCCGTAAGCAGGATGCCGGAGCCGAGTTCGCAATTACCCAGTTCTTCTTCGAAGCTCGCGACTATGGGCGGCTCGTGAGCGATGCGCGCCGCCATGGCTGCACGATGCCGATCCTGCCCGGCCTGCTGCCCGTGACGAATGTCGCGCAGATCGAACGGTTCGCGGCGCTGTCGGGCGCTGCCTTCCCGTCGGCGCTCTCAGCCCGATTTGCCCTCGTCAAAGACGATCCTGACGCTGTCCAAGCCCTCGGCGTCGAAGTTGCGGCGGAGCTCGCGCAAGAGCTCCTTGACCTCGGAGCTCCGGGCCTGCACTTCTACACGCTCAATCGCTCGACCTCGACGCGTGAGGTGTACGAGGCCTTAGGCCTCGGCTCGGACTAGCGGATGGTGTCGCTGGAAGGCCTCGCCCCGGCGCTCCTCATCGGCTCGGCGATCGTCCTCGCATCCGACCCGGAATCCGGGCGGCCTGAACGAATAACCACGGTCTGGGGGCGTATTCATTCATTCTGCCCGGATTGCTGCTCGGCTACTCGGAATTGGACGGGGCTCGGCCGATGAGCGTTGCGACGATCTCGGCGCTCATCCCGACGAGGGGTAGCCCGCCTCCCGGGTGGGCGGAACCACCGACGAGGAACAGACCCGGTATGGGTGAGGCATTTGCGGGACGCTGGAACGCGGCGCGAGAACCGTTGCTTGACGTGCCGTAGATCGATCCTCCGGGGGCCCGGACGTTGCGCTCGTAGTCTTCCGGGGTGCGAATCTCGCGCCACAGGATGCGTTCGCGCAGGTCGGTTCCGCGCTCGGCCAGGACCGCCAGCACGTGATCGGCGTAGTCCTCGGCGATGCCGGGCTTTGACCAATCCACAGTACGATGACGGCCGTCACCGTGGCGAGGCGCATTTACCAGGACGAACCACGACTCGTGGTCTGAGTCGGGTCGCATGAGGGGATCATTCGGTACACAGGCGTAAACCGTCGGGTCCTGAACCGGGCGCGGTAGCGGGCCGAAGATATCGTCGAACTCGTTGTCATA
>CAMCSO010000094.1 GCA_945877545.1 Bifidobacterium breve
CGGTGACGGGCAGGGAATGCCAGAACAAGCCCGCCGGGCCAATGAGCGATTGACCCCGGCCCGGAGATGACGCCGGTTGAGCCCGCGGTGAAGGCGCCGTCGAGTTCGACATGCAGGTCGGTCCCATGAGCACTCGTCACCCGCATCGAGGTTGCCTTCGTCATCACCTCGTGCGACTCGAAGACCCGCTCGGCCATGCCGACATCGTGCGGGAGTCGTTCGAAGGTTTCGGGGTGTTCATTGCTGATCATCAGCACGCTCGTGCCGGAACCCAGAATGGTGCGCAGTTCCTTGGAGTGAAGGAGCCCTTCGACGGTGATGTCAATGACGAAGGAGACGGAGGTGAGTGCGGCCACTGCACCGGCCTGCCCATTGAGGGCCAGCGACGTACCGGTTGACCGGAGCGCGACAGGGGTGCTGCTCGCCGGGGTTCGCATGACGACCTCGAAGGGCTTGGCCCCGAGGGACTCCGCAGCGAGGATCGCGGTTGCCACCAGCTCAGCACGACTCGAGCTCTCAGACAGGATGACACATTCGTCACCAGGGCCGAGTCCGTTGAGTCGAAACTGCTCAGCGAAACGTGCGATCCAGCGCCATTCGGTAGGTGCGTTCGATCCGCTCATGTGCTCTCCCAGTGTCGAAGGATGGCCTGGTTGACGGCGTCGGGTGCCTCGAGGTTGAGCAGGTGTCCCGCGGTGGGGATGACGACGAGGTAGGCATTTGGCATGAGGTCGACGATGGCTTGAGCGTATGACGGCGGGGTCTCATCGTCATCAGCGCCGACCAGCACGAGGGTCGGGATGGTGATGGTCGGGAGGATCGCCCGTGAGTCATGGGTGGTGATCGTGGCGAGTGATGCCAGCAGGCCATCCATCGGCACTCGGGTCATGGCTTCGACGGCCTCGGGCACGACGTGTGCGGCATTTGGGCCGGCGAGCGAGGTGAGGATGGCTGGTGCCGCGGCAGCGGGGGACCCGAAGGTCTCCAGGCCCGCGAGGCGTGCTGCGCGCCATTCCACCGGGTCGGTGCCATCGAGGCCGAAGGCTGGGCTCGTACACAGCAGCGTGAGGGAACGGACGAGTTGGGGGAATCGATGCGCGGTGTATTGGGCGATCATGCCGCCGAACGACATACCGACGAGATCGACAGGTGCTGACGGCGACACCTCGCTGATAAGCGCGGCCGCACGATCTGAGTACGCATCAAACGTCGCTGCCGCAATGGGCTCGGAGACCCCGTAGCCAGGGCCGTCCCACGCCACGACGCGGCGGTGCGCTGACAGTGGGCCAAGCTGGGGTCGCCATGCGATGCGGCTCCCGCCGAGTCCGTGGAGAAGCACAGCGACGCGTCGACCAGAACCAGCCTCACGCCAAGCGGTAGGCACCGCGTCGACGTCGACTACCGACACTCCGCTCTCCATTCCCGAACGGTAGACGTCAGAGCATGTGAAAGTCAACGATGTTGACATTCTAGGAACGTTGGCAGGCGCGGAGTTTGGCAGAACCTACTCAAGTCCTCGAACCATTCCGTACACATGTGTTCGGAGGTCGGCGAATCGATGATCGTTCCGTGTTGTCATCTGCGATCGAGGGAAGGGGATGTCGATCTTCACTATGTCGCGAACCACTGCTGGCTTTCCGTACAGCACGACAATCTCGTCACTGAGGTAGACGGCCTCATCGATGTCGTGTGTGACCATCAGGGTCGTGATGCCGAAGTCGTCACGGACCTTGAGCACGAGATCCTCGAGGTCGAATCGTGTTTGGGCATCCACAGAGGCGAAGGGTTCGTCCATGACGAGAATGCTGGGCCGAACTGCGATCGCTCGGGCGATGGAGACTCGCTGCTGCATGCCACCGGACAACTGCCACGGATATGACCTGCCGGTACCTGTCAGGCCGACCTCTGCGAGAGACTCCTCGACCCGTTCTCGCGTGGCAGTCCGGGAGAGTTTCGCATTTCGGAGGGGCAGGGCGATGTTCTTCTCGACGGTGAGCCAGGGCATGAGTGAACGGGTGTAGTCCTGGAGCACGACGGCGAGGCCTTCCGGCGAGGAGGTGAGTCGCTGCCCCCGAACCTGAATCTCCCCGCCGGTCGGGGTGGCTAAGCCGGTAAGGAGCCGAAGGAGGGTGGTCTTTCCAACGCCGGACGGCCCGACGATTGACACGAAATGACCCTCGGCAACGTCGTATGAGACGCCGTCCAAGACGTGGTTCACGCCGTCTGGGGTGGGGTAGTCCATCGTTACGTCTCGAATCGAGATGGCAGGGGTCGTCACAGTGGCTCCATCGCCTAGGAGAGTTTCTTCTGGCCGTAGTACCAGCGGAGTGAGATGCGCTCCACGAGGTCGAACACGAGGTTAAGCAGGTATCCGAGGATGCCGAGGAGTATCACTCCGGTCCATGCATCGACGATGAGGAATGAGTCGGTGGCGATGAGGGTGAAGGCGCCGAGGCCGAACCCGGACCCGAGTACCTCTGACGCAATCGTCACGACGAACGCGATCTGAAAGCCGACCTGCAAACCCGCGAACACTGTCGGCATGGCACCAGGCAGGCGCACCCGCCACAGGATGGCACTCCTCGATAGTCGGAAGGACTTCGCGGTGTCGAGGACGACGAGGTTGGTTGAGCGAACGCCCTCGATTGTCGCGAGAAGGATGGGGAACGATGCGGAGAAGGCGATGGACGTGATGCGCATCTGGGCATCGAGTCCGAGAAGCAGGATGAAGATCGGCACGAGTGCGACGGGCGGAATGGAACGGATGAAGTCGACGACGGGCTCGACGTAGCGGGTACCGCTTCGTGAGGCTCCGATGAGTGTGCCGGCCGGAATCGCGATGACTGCGGCAATGAGGAATCCCACGAGCAGGTTACGAATGCTCGGAACGACGTGGACGGGAACGAGTTCGAAGATCCAATTGACCTTGAACTGCTCCCAGATGACCGAGAGGGGCGGGAAATAAGGATTGGTTGACTCGGCGCTGGCGTTCCACCACCAGGCGATGAACACGATCGGGAGCCAGGCTCCGATGAGGATGGCGAGGATCCATCGCCAGACGCGCATCATCGTCCGGTCCAGAAGATGATGCGCCGTTGTGCCCTGACGATGAGTCGCGAGACGAGGATGCCGAAGATGCCGAGGGCGAGAAGCACCGCGTACGTCTTATCGACCTGACCACCGCTTTGGTACCGCATGAGCAGGTTGCCGAGCCCCGGAGCCCCACCCACCAGGCCCGCGACGACAGCAACGATAAGGGCCGCCGAGGCAGCGAGTCGGATGGCCACGGAGATCTGGGGCGCCGCGCTCGGCAGGCGCGCGTGAAGGACCTGCTGGATCACATTGAAGCGATAGCAGCGCATGGTCTCCAGAAGCACGGGGTCGGTGTCGCGGACCCCGTAGGCCGTCTGGATCGCAACGGCAAACACATTGGCAAAGATGACGAGGACGACGCCCATCGTGATGTTGGGCCCGATCGCGAGGATGGCGATCGGGATGATGACGATCGGCGGAATCACCTTGAAGAAGTCGAAGGTGAACTTCGACGAGCGGTAGGAGAACCGGCTCAGTCCGATGAGGAGGCCCAGAGGTACGGCCACCGCGATGGAAATGATGAAACCGAGGATTGCCATGTGGAGGGTTTGCCCCACGGCAGCCCAGAACACCGAATCAGTCAAGAGGCCGGCGAGTGCGGTAATGGCCTCGGTTGCCGTTGCGAAGGAGTCGCCTGCCAGTGGGCCGAACGATCCGATGAACTGCCAGATGAGCAGTGCAACGATCGTCGAGATCACTCCGGCCGGTGTACGGCGGATGATCGCTGGCAAGGCGACTCCTTCGCTAGATACCTGGTGGGGTTACGGGCGGTACTGCTTGATGAGGAGGCCCCTGATGTCGACGGGGGTCTTGAGGAACCCGAGCTTGAGCATCTTCTCAGCAGGTGCCTTCATGTCGCGGGCAACGATAGTCGTCGGGAAGTAGGACGGATTCGCGGCACGTGCCGTGGCAAGGTCCACCTGAGTGAGTGGAAGCGAAGCCTGAAGAATCTTGTCCCAGCCCGCCTTCGTGGCTCCGAACTTGTTCACCTCATAGATCGACTTCTGGAAGGCGAGTACGGTCGCCGGGTTCTTGGCCGCGTAATCGGCCGTCGTGACCCACATGCCGATTGCACTCTCATCGTCGAAGAAGGCGATGCCAGGGGAACCGAGGTTGAGCATGCCAGCCCCAGTGCAGGCGGAGGTGAATGGTTCGACGGTGAAACCGGCGCTCGTCGTACCGTTCTTGACCGCGTCAACGACCTGAGGGAACGGCAGGGTCACGAAGTTGATTGTCGAGGGATCTCCGCCTGCGTTCTTCACCGCTTGAGCGATCGTCACCTCTCCCTGGGCACCACGCGCCGGGACCGAGACGGTCTTGCCGTTGAGGTCCTTAAACGACTTGATACCGGAGGTCGGCGAGATGCAGACGCCTGTGTCATCTAGCTTCCTTGCGAGGGCTGGATCCTTCTTGGCAGCCGCGAGTACCGTGCGCTGGTAGCCGTCGGCGGGTGCTATAACCTTCAGGGCCATTCCGCCGTTGGCGTAGGCGTTGAGAATCGGGATTGACGGTGCGTACACGAAGTTGACAGCGCCGGCAGCAAGAGCAGCAAGTGAGGGCGGGGGCGCAGGGAAGATCTTTAATTCAGTGACGTTGAGACCGTTCTTGGAGAAAATTGCGTTGTCTCGAGCGTAGGGGATTGTCCCCGCTGCGTTGATTGCCACGGTGCCGATCGTGATATCTGTCGCTGCCAGAGCTGGCGTGGCACCTGCCGCAATTGCGATTGATGCGGTGATCGCGCCCGCTGCTCCTGCAGCGGTGATGGCCTTGAGCCTCTTGATGTTCAATATTCCTCCAACGTTGGGTCGCCCCACATGGAGCGGACGACTTATGGTGTTGGAAGACTAGCGATGAACAATCGGTAAATAAAGGGTTTCGCCAAACGAATGCCCGGGCATCTTTCTCTTGAGGAGGATCAAATCATCAATTCCGCCCGAGCGCAATGCCTACCGGAAAAGTGGGGATTGCCCTCAGTGGGACTGAGCGATGATCGTGATGAGTGCGAGGATGCTGGCGAGACTCGTGAGACCAGAGACGGCGACTGTGGGGGTCGCGGCACGCACGGCGGTATGGCGATGCAGGTCGCGCTTGATGATGTCGAGTCTGCGGCGCGCGATGGGAGTGCTTCCGGTTAGCACTGCGGCGGCCGTTGCGGTAGTGGCGAGTGTCAGGGGCCATGGCTGCGTGGTGACAAGCGCATGCACGCTGATGATTCCGAAAATGGCTGCGACGACCACCAGGGTCCGACTCCAGGCGAGCGATGTTCGCTCGGCCTGAAGGCCGGTACTCATGTCACTGGGCAGATCTGGCTCCGTGTTCACGAAACAGTGAGGATGACAGCGAGTGAGAGCATTGCCAGGACGGAAATGGCCATGGCGAGGTAGATCGCAGTCCTCGAGGGTGGAATGCCGCGCCCCAAACGCATCGAACGCTCGACGTTGAGCCAGCGAAACCAGCTTAGGGTCCCCAAGATTCCCCCGAGAACAACGAGGATGGCCGCGACAAGCATTGAGAACCCACGCGCAGCATTGGTCGACACGAAGGTGGCGATGCCGACCCCGAGGGCGATCATCCCCAGCGAGGTGCGAATCCACGCGAGGAATGTGCGTTCATTTGCCAGTGAGAATCGCGGATCGGGATCAACCCCGACCGAGAGCAGCCGTCGAGCCCAACGAGGCCCGGGTGCGTTGGCTTCGCCGCTCACCGCTGATGGGACTTCATGCGGCATGAAACGGGACGACTGACTCATCAGCGACCGACATGAGTTCATCAAGCATGAGGGTTGTTGCCCGCGAGAGCAGTTCCGCAGCCTCAGGTGAATCGGCGATATTAACCTGCTCACCGGGATCGAGGCCAAGGTCGAACAATTCGGTGCAGCGCGAACCAACTATGCGGGTGAGCCGCAAATCTCGGGTGACCACGGTTCGGATCCGAACGGGTCCTTCCAAGGTTCCAATGCCGAAGGGTTGATCCTCCTCGATGAGGATTGCCTCCCGCCAAGGTGCTCCGTTCTCCTCCATGATCGGCCGCAGCGACCGACCCTGGGCCCTGCACAAGGGCGGGGCCTGCGCGAGGTCGAGGAGCGTCGGGGCAATGTCTGCACTGCTCACCAGATCGTCATGGGAGCCCCGGCCAACCCCGGCTCCGCTGATAATGAGCGGGACTTGAATGACTCCCTCGTAGTGGGTGAAGTGCTTGAGGATGAGCCCGTGGTCGCCGAAGAGGTCGCCGTGGTCAGATGTGAAGACGATGAGCGTCTCGTCAGCGATTCCGAGTCGGTCGACGGTGCCGAGGATGTGCCCGACAGAGTCGTCAATGAATTCGATCGATCCGAGTTCGGCGGCAAGCGCATGCCGATATTGCTCCTCGGTCGGGGACCACAGCATCATCGGGTCGACGTCGGGCACTCCGCGACGGGAGATGATCTCGCGGATGTGGTCGGGTGAGGCGTCATGGGAATCGTGGAATGACAAAGGCAGGGGCATGTCCGCGGGATCATGACGATGGAAGTACTCACCTGGCGGAGCGAAGGGGTGGTGCGGGTCGGGGAAGGAGACGAAGAGTAGGAAAGGCTTGCCGTCGGCTGCGAACTCCCCAAGCCGGTTGCTCGACTCCTCCGCGACGAAGGTCGTTGGGTGAAGGGCGGCCGGCGTGGCCGACTCATAGACGTGGTTCCAGCCTGAGAATTCCGAGAATGCCCGCTTGCGTCCGGCCTGGGTCATTGGGTCGAAGCCTCGTTCGCGGGCCCACTTCACGTAGTTGCCCGACACCCGATCACCGTGACCACACACGAGTGCGACGTCATCGAATCCGTAGTAATCAGTGGGCATCGAGACGTCGCCGTCAGCATGGCGGGTGTAGTCCTCCCATGACACGAATCCCTCACCGAACCGATCCGCGACTGCTGCGTCCCACAACTCGGGCGTGTTCGCCCGTATCTCATCGAGTTGGTAGTCCTCGTACTCGTAACCCATCGGCTGAAAGTGAAGCTTTCCGACGGCAGATGTTCTCCAACCGCTGCGCCTGAGTGCACGCGCGAACGTGTCGGAGTCCGGATCGAGGGGTATTCCGTTCGTGCGCACCCCGTGGGCGGATGGCCACCTTCCGGTCATGATCGTCGCTCGATTTGGCATGCATACCGGATTGGCGGCGTAGGCACGGTTGAAGTTGTGTCCGCCGGAGGCGAGAGCGTCAATATGAGGCGTACGAACCGGTACTCGCCCGGCGAACCCAAGATGATCTCGACGAAGTTGATCGGCAATGATCACAACGATATTCATGGGCCCTCCGTGAAGCGGGGAGTCGCAAGTAAAAGGCGCATATGAGTCTTCGCTGAGGCTAGCAGAGGAGTGGACTATGCGGGCCCCCCATAGACCAACTCCCCATGAACCAACTCCCCGTCGACGACAGTCGCTGCGACACCGGCTTGCGTGAGCGACCATGGATTGTGCCAGTCAGCTGTGCGATCGAGGAGGATGAAGTCCGCTGCCATGTCTGGAAGGATCGCCCCGCGCCATGATTCGGCATGGCTCTGCCAAGCGCCCGCTGCGGTGATCGACAGGAGTGCCTCCCGAGCATCAACCCGTTGACCGTCGGTGTAGTCCGGGTCTGTTCGCAAGGCGCGCGTCATGGCGGATGCCACGATCATGCGCCAGTCCGGATCCATCACCGGTGCATCCGATGAAAACGCGAGTGGGACTCCTTCACTCATGGCGGTGCGCAGCGGTTGTCGTCGGACGTTGCGCTCGTCGCCGAGGATTGGTGAGACCGAGCGACCGACCATCCAGCGGATGCTCGGGTTTGTGTTGAGCGTCATCTGCATTGCGGCCATGCGCCCAAGGTCACCTTGCTCGACGAGATCTCCGTGGATCACATAGTGGCGACGCCCCGACCAAGCGCCGGACCGCTCAATGGCATCAAGATATGCGGTGATCGTTTTGTCGCCGATGCTGTGCGCACCGATCTGCCAGCCGCGGGTGGCTGCTACGCGAACGATTGCCTGCAACTCCGCGACGCGTTCATCATCGCTTTCGCCTGCCACCTGTAGGTGGCCACAACTGCAGTCGTCATACGGCTCACTCAGCCACGCCGTGCGGCTGCGCGGGATTCCGTCGGCGAACACCTTCACTTGGGCGATGTCGAGATGTGAAAACGGACCTTGTCTCACCGGTCCACCCCAGTTGTCGAGTCCGGCTTCTAGGTCGATTGCTCGCGTGCCGCCGAGACCACCGAAGAGGAGCATGAGATTCACCCTGCTCGTGAGCAGTCCTTCACGATCGAGTTGTTGGTAGGCGCGGATGGCGAACAAGTCACCGGTTCCGTCCATGAGGGTGCGGGCGCCTGGGCCGAGTCCGGGATCCGTGAATGCGGTGATGCCTTGGGCGAGGAGGGACCGCTGGGCGGAGATGATGGCGCTTCGCTGCTCGTTCATCGTCAGGGGAGGGATGGCGTCATTGATGACGCCGACAGCGGCCTCGTAGACCAGCCCGGTTGGAGTCCCGTGCTCATCACGGACGAATGAGCCGCCCGATGGATCTGGTGTCTGCGCATTCACCCCGGCGGCACGCAGCGCAGCGCTGTTGCAGACCGCCTGGTGTCCGGTGACATCGCCAAGGATCGATGGAATATCGGGTTGCGCGGCGTCGAGGTCGGCCGCACTGATGGTGCCGGCAGGACCCGTTCCGGCGATACTCGAATCGTCCCAGCCCACCCCGCGAATCCAGCCGTTGCCCTCAGGCCTTGCGGCCTTCAGTCGCTGCTGGAAGTCCTCAAGTCCAACAGTGCCTCGGAAATCATGCGCGGTGAGTGATCGGCCGTATGAGTAGGCATGCAGGTGCGAGTCATCAATCCCGGGGAGCATCGTGCGACCTTCGGCATCGATCACCGTGGCCCCGAGCATGCTCACCTGACTGCGATCCTGCATGTCGAGGATGGTGCTGAAGCGTCCGTCCTCGACGACGATCAGGCTTGCCGATTTGCCGAGCGGTGTGAGGTCAGCATTGATGATGATGGTCTTCGACACGTCGCTATCGTCGTTTACCAGGTGGGGAAGGTCAACGCGGGCGGATTGGCGCCGTCAAATAATTTTAGTCAACACAGTTGACATTTGCTCAGGCGGCTCTATTCTCATCCCATGTCATCAACGATCACAGTCGCCCCGCACGAGGGCTCATCAATCGCAACCGGCTCAACGACGGGCCCAACAGGTCAGGTCGGCCGACCTGACTCCGGCTTGTCTCGCGACGACATGGTGCAGGTCATCGCAGACCTTGGACCTGCGTTCGACGCTCGCGCGGTCGTGACCGATCTCAATGCCGAATTCCCCTGGGGAAACTTCAGCGATCTGCGCGAACGGGGCTTTTTGGCCCTGTGCGTCCCGAAGGAGTACGGCGGGATGGGCGCAAGTTACGCCGACTACATGCGAGTCTCCGAGGAGATTGGACGCCACTGCGGCTCGACTGGCCTCACCTTCAATATGCACAACGCCACGATGCTGTGGGCCGGTCAGGTGGCCGACCTGCTCGACATGAGTCCCGAGGAGCGTGAGACCCACGAGCGCCGGCGCGCCGAGATGTTCCGCGGCGTGGTCGAGGACGGCGAGATCCACTCACAGCCCTTCAGTGAGGGGCTCAACCCGGGTGCGCTCGCGGGCATCATGACCCGCGCCGTGCCGGTCGAGGGCGGTTATCTGGTCACCGGCCGCAAGATCTTTGCCTCCCTTTCGGGAGCTGCAAACCGCTACAACGTCACGTGTCAGGT
>CAMCSO010000095.1 GCA_945877545.1 Bifidobacterium breve
GGAGATGATGAGGGCGCCGGCGATGCCAGCGGTGATCGAGACTGCCGCGATGGTGCTTCGGGTGATGCTCATGGTCACTCCTGCTGTCATAGTTTCCGGGCGCTTCCCGGTTGATACGAAGCATTGGGCAACAACGTGATCGAGTCGTAGGCATCGTGTTCGGGAATCGTAAGGATCCCAGAAGCAGTAGCGCGGTAGCTCAACACGTGAGCGATGAGTGGACCGGAGGGGCTTGTCGAGTTGTTTATGAAATGAGCGTCTGCTGGTTGCTAGTGAAGCGCTGATTTTCCTATCCCTCCTCATCCCCTCGGGTCTCACCTGAGTCAGATGCACCCCGAAACCCGATGAGTTGTGCTCTGACGAGGGACTCGTCGGGATTCGGGGTGCATCTGGCCGAAGCGGCACTCCCTCGACTCACCACGCTTGCTCGGAAACAACCCTCGCGGCAAACACCCCGATGATCAGCGCTTCCCTAGTTGATGTGTCCTTCGAAGCGAGCGAAGATCGTAGGTTCGAGGCTCAAGGCCAAGGGAATGGCTGGCGGTTGCTACGCGGGCGGGCGTGACCGTGCCGCGCAGGTTGGTCGCAAGGCACGCCGTACCGAGATCGTCATCGCGAACACGATCAAGCGCTAGCGGGGAATAAGCGCCCTGATGTCATCGGCCATCGCCTCGGGCTTTGTTTTCGGTGCGTAGCGCCGAACGGTCGTTCCGTCGGGTGACACAAGAAACTTTGTGAAGTTCCACTTGACCATGGAGCCGAGGAGTCCGCCCGATCGCTCCTTGACGAACTGGAAGACCGGGTGGGTGTGCTTGCCGTTCACATCGACCTTTGTCGACAGCGGGAACGTGACGCCGTGGTTCATTTTGCAGAACTCCTCGATGTCGGAGTCGCTGCCCGGCTCTTGGTGGGCGAACTGATCGCATGGAAAGCCGAGCACGACCAGGCCGAGGGGCCCGAACTCCTCGTGAAGTCGCTGCAGGCCGTCGTACTGGGGGGTGAAGCCGCACTTGCTCGCGGTATTCACGATGAGCACCGGCTTGCCTGCGTAATCCGCCAACGAGACGGTGCTCCCGTGGTTGTCGACGAAGGAGAGATCCTGCAGGCGTGACGCGGGGGCTGAATCAGCGGAGGTCATGCCTCAAGTCTGCCCCAGATCCGTAGTTTGTGTCGCCGACGGGGTGGATAGGGTCCGAGGATGAGTGAAGCCGCCTCGATTGAGGCCTACGTCCGCGGTCTGCCGAAGGCGGAGCTCCATGTGCATCTCCAAGGGGCCGCGTCGGTTCCGACAGTGCTTGAGCTAGCCCGCCGCTACCCTGAGGCCGGGGTGCCGACTGAGGAGCAAGGGCTGCGCGACTTCTACACGTTCACCGACTTCGCGCACTTCATCGAGGTCTACATCAGCGTCAACCGGCTCGTGCGAACTGCTGATGATGTTCGCGACCTCGTCGTGGGACTCGGCCGGGATCTCACGGACGTCAACGTGCGCTACGCCGAGGTGACGGTCACCCCTGACAGTCATCTCCTTATGGGGATCGAGCCGGATGCCCTGGCCGACGCCCTCACCTCGGGTCGCGCGCACGTCCTCGACGCCTACGACATTGAGCTCGCGTGGGTATTCGATATCCCAGGTGAGCTCGGGGTGCCGTCCGGCATCCGAACCATCGAGTGGGCTGAGTCGCACCTGCCGGAGCACAGCGTCGGGTTCGGCCTCGGTGGGCCTGAGGAGGGGGTTCCGCGTGACATGTTCGAGGACATCTTCCGTCGCGCCCGCGATCTGGGCCTGCGAAGTGTCCCGCATGCCGGCGAGACAACTGGCCCGCAGAGCATCCGTGACAGCATCGATGTTCTCGGTGCTGTCCGAATCGGCCATGGCATTGCTGCGGCGAGCGACCAGACCCTCATGGATGACCTCGTCGCCCGCGACATCGTCTTGGAGGTCTGCCCCACCTCGAATATCTGCACCCGCGCGGTCGCGGAGATGGAGGATCACCCGTTCAACGTCCTCCGCGGCGCTGGCGTCCGGGTAACCCTCAATAGCGACGACCCGGGGATGTTCGACACCGACTTGAACCGTGAGTACCTTGTCGCGAACGAGGTATTTGGGCTTGACGCCCCTGCGCTCACTGAGGTCGCTCGCGAGTCGGTGCGCGCTTCGTTCGCATCGGGTGACTCACGATCGCGGATCCTCGCCGAGATCGACGCCTACGAGCGGTCAGCGGAGTCGGGTGGCTGAAGGCCGACCGTCGTCAGCCTTTATTGGACCATGATCTCGGCTGGGTCAGGGCGATCGGATTGCCGCTGAGCCGCAGCCCGTCCTGCATCTGCCGCTCGCGGTACTCGAGGACTCGGGTGCCATTGCCCGTCCAGTCCTTGATGCGGGCGCGAAGGGAGTCAACCTGCCCGCGCCACTGCGGATCAGACTCATCGACCGCGTGGGGCCGAACGATGAAGACGTCGATGTCGGTCTTGCCACCCATCGAGCGCCTCGTGGCGGCGCCGAACAGGGCCGCATAGGCGCAGGGCTGCTGCCAGTTGCTGAGGTGCGCTGAGAGCCGATCGACGAATGTGTCGCGCAATTCGGCAATCGCGATAACTGCATCGGCCGCGATGTGCTCGCGATTGAGTTGGTAGACGTCGGCGTGGCCGACCCTGCGCTGCAGGACGATGCCCTGCGCACTCAGGCGAGCGCAGGCCTTTCGCACGCCGGACTCGGAGAACTCGCCGATGATGGAGTGGATGCGCGGCGCGGTGCACTCATCGGTCGTGCGGACGAGGACCGCGAGGATCTCGCCGTCGAGCGACGGCGTCACCGTCCGGAAGGGGTGCCCGAGTTCCACGTTTCGAGGCTAGTGCCTTCAACGTGATCCTTGCTGGACAAAAGTAAAGTGTTCGGGATAAAAGTATTGCTTTATCGAACGACCGGTGCCGCAGCTCAGTTCGCAATATCCTTTGTTTATCGCTGTGATTCTGCGGCGGATTTGACAACATCCCCCACAACGGATCGTCCGGCACGTTCCTGCCGGTGAAGGGATTGGCATCGCCATGACCAAGCACGTTCGCTATCAAGACGTATCGCTCGTCTACCCCGGCAGCACATTGCCTGCCGTTAGCCACCTCGACCTCATGGTCGCCGAGGGCGAGTTCCTTGTCCTCGTCGGCCCATCCGGGTGCGGCAAGTCCACCAGCCTGCGGATGCTCGCTGGGCTCGAACCCATCAGCTCCGGGGCCATCTACATTGGCGATCGCGACGTCACCAATGTGTCCGCGAAGGATCGAGACATCGCGATGGTGTTCCAGAACTACGCGCTCTACCCCCACATGTCGGTGGCCGAGAACATGGGCTTCGCACTGAAGATCCAGAAGGTCTCGAAGGAGGAGATCAGCCGCCGAGTGCTGGAGGCAGCGAAACTGCTCGACCTCAGCGAGTACCTCGATCGCAAGCCGAAGGCCCTTTCAGGCGGACAGCGTCAACGGGTGGCGATGGGCCGAGCGATCGTCCGCGAGCCGCAGGTCTTCTTAATGGACGAGCCCCTCTCGAATCTCGACGCCAAACTGCGAGTGCAAACACGCACCCAGATCGCCGCACTCCAGCGGCGACTCGGCACCACCACGGTCTACGTCACGCACGATCAGGTCGAGGCGATGACCATGGGGGATCGCGTTGCGGTCCTCAAGGACGGGGTCCTCCAGCAGGTCGATACTCCGCGGGCGCTGTACGACACTCCGGCGAACGCCTTCGTCGCAGCATTTATTGGATCCCCATCAATGAACATCGTGAGCGCGCGCATCGTCGAGACCGGAGTAGAGGTCAATGGTGCAACGGTCCTAGTCGACCGAGCGACTCTAGCCAAGGCGAGCGGCGACGTCGCCCTCCTTGGCTTTCGCCCGGAGGATCTCGAGCTCGGCGATATCGGCATCCCGATGACGGTGACTCTCGTGGAGGAGCTTGGTGCCGACACCTTCGTCTATGGCACGGCGCCAGGATTAGACGGTACGGATGTTGACCTTGTTGCTCGGTCGCGCGGATTCCAGGCGCCGGCCATCGGGGCGAGCGTCCACGTCAACCCGACGAAGACGTATGTGTTCGATCCGGCGGGGGAGCAGCCGCGACTCTCATAGCCTTGGGCAGCCCTGGCTCGGCAATGTCGGGACCTGAAACCGTGCGGTGATGCCGGGCAGTCCTTGTCCCGCCCCGGCCAGGGTGTGGTGTGCGCGCGTTGCGCCCTGTCGCGGTCGTTCCTCATGGGAATCCAGCCGCGACAGTCGTCAGTCCATCCCCGAAACTCGCAGGTCCAGAGACGACATTTACAACGAGTCTCGGATCCGGCGGCGACACCTGCCTAGCGAAACCGTGGCTCCTCTGCCGCAACGGAAACCTAGGTTCTGGAGGCTCTGCGACGCTTCCGGGTCTCAGTTGGACTCACCAAAGAGCCGAATTGGTCATCGATGCTGTCGGTGGGTGAGGTGCGGATGGTCGAGGAGGAGATGAACCCGTACGTCATCAGCTGACGCGCCCGGCACGGTGGGTGCATGCACGGCGTTGGTCGACCCGGAGAGCACGCTCCAGCGACGTGAAATCGGACAAATCCGCACGAGATGGGGCAAGAGTTCATGCGAAGGACCGTGTTTACACGGTAGTGCTCAGGCCTGTGACCCCATAGCCTGCATGTACATGCACGATGATGGGACATAGTCCCGGTGAGGCTCGGTGCCTAATGAGTGCACGTAGTAGTCGATTCAGTGGATTCGGTTCAAGTAGAGGGAAAGGGAAGGCCGCTGGCGTGGTGGTCGCATGCGCGGTCCTGCTCCTCGCGGGCTGCGGTGGGAGCGCGGCAGACAGTGCTGACCCAATGATCCGCGGGGACGTGCCCGTAGCCGTAGCCCAGTTCACGCTGTTCGTGTTGCCCACGCCGCCGAGCGGCACGTTTGGTAACGATATCGTACTGATAACGGTGGGCGGGTCGGGCGATGGAGTTGTCACGTACACCGTCACGGGGACGGGCTGCTCAGTGAGTGCGACCTCAGTGAGTGCGACCTCATCGAACGCGACGCTTCCGGCGACATGCGTTGTTACGGCGACGAAAGCGGCGTCGACCGGCTACCTAGAGGCGACGAGCGCGGCAACCTATTTCACGTTCACTGATACCCCGGTCGTCGCCCAGGCCAGACTGACGGTGTCGAATACGACGCTGACAGACGCGGTAGACGACGGGATCGGTTTCGCACTTGCGACGTTGGGCGGGTCGGGCGATGGAGTTGTCACATACGAAGTCTGGGGGACCGGCTGCTCAGTGAGTGCGACCTCATTAAACGCGACGCCTCCGGCGACATGCGTTGTTTATGCGACGAAAGCGGCGTCGACCGGCTACCTAGAGGCGACGAGCGCGAGGAAGACGTTCAGGTTCACCACGAGTTAGCGCAATGTGAACGCTCCTTCCGGGAGCGCCACTTCCGGAAGGAGCGTTCGCTCTGCCCAAGCGAGGTGCCACCACCAATGGTGCTTGATGCTCGACCTTGCTGGGAATGGCAGAGAAGCACTCGGTCGTGCGATGGTTCCGCCACCGCGCGACCCGCAGGGCCGCGTGGTCCGCGTGGAGAAGTGGAGTTGAGTACGCGCCTTCGCTGAAACTCAGGTTTTGCTACCCTGGCACCAGGTTGCACCACCTGCTAGCCGAACATCCGCGTGAACGGTGGGGCCGACTCGTGAATCGAGTCGGCCCCGCCGCATGAGTGGGGCGCATGTGAGAAGGCAGGTGAAGGCGGCAGATCCGACGGTCGGGTGATGGTTGCCCGTCGGTGAAGCGGAGCATCCCAGGCAGTGACTCGGTGGTTCGACCCGTTGAAGGATCGCGGCGGCTCCTTCGCCTGATCCCTTCAGCGAATGCTGGTCACTTCTCGATTCCCACCAACGAGTGAAGGGGTGCTGCATGGCAGGCAAGTTCGAGGTGTACGAGGACAAAGCAGGCAAGTACCGGTTCCGCCTGAAGGCCGGCAGCGGCGAGGTCGTCGCCCTGGGCGAGCCCTACGACACCATCGCGGCAGCGAAGGAAGGCTGCGCTGCGGTGCAGCGGGCCGCTGACGGAGCGACCGTGGCTGAAGCCTACAGCTAGAACGTGGTGGCCGCCTGACCTAGTTGCTGAGCATGGAGACGGGTCCGGCGGTCCGCCAGGGGGCTTGAATCGGCCTTTTGGCCAGGTGGTCCGCGCGCGCCCCTTGCCTGCCGGGTATAGATCTTGGGCTTGCCATTAGCCCAGCCAGCCTTGAACACGCCTGCTCCTGCTGCAGGCGAGTGATCGATTCGGGGATGCTGTTGAATGCTCGCCCGCTGGCAACTGGATTCCGCAGGGAAGTCAAGGGGTCCACGTACGACCTATCGGCACTCCGTGACACGCCGAATGCGACACCTTCGGACCTACACGAGAAGGCGCGTCACCTCCGCAACACTTGAGAAGAACAGCTGCGAACACGACAAGCCTCAACAGGCGCACCCACGTTACCCCCCCGCCGGGGCGGGACAAGGATTACCCAGTATCACCGCACGGTTTCAGGTGCCGACATTGCCGAGCCCGGGGCATACAACGGCAAGGGTCAACATGCACTATTGCTCCATGACACGTCGACATTTTCCCGCCCTTGTCCTAATGCTCGCCATCGCGACGGCGCTCCTCTCCGCCTGCTCGCCTGCTACCACCGTCTTGGCGCCAGGCGGAGTGGGGGCACGCACGGTGAGCGTCGCGGCAACCGGAACCGCTGAGGTGACCCCTGATGCCGCCCGTGTCTCGGTGACCGTTGAAACGAGCGACCCCACTTCGGCTCAGGCCGCACAGGCGGCTGCCGCTGAGTCGGCAACCCGGGCGCTCGACGCTCTCAAGGCGGCTGGCGTCGACGCGAAGGACATCGCGAGCAAGGCCATCAATGTCGGGCCGGTGTACGACTACACATCCGTGGGCGGGCAGACCCTCATCGGCTACCGCGCCTCGCAGACGCTCAACGTCACCCTGCGGGATCTCGCATCAGCCGGCGCGACCCTCGATGGAGTAGTCAAGGCCGGTGGGAACGCTGTGCGCATCGACTCGCTCGAGCCGTTTGTGACTGATCCCGCCGCTGCGACCGAGCAGGCGCGGGCTCAGGCTGTCGGCATCGCAAGGGCTCAGGCGGAGCAATATGCGCAGTTGCTTGGTTTCACGCTCGGCGAGGTGGCGACGGTGTCAGAGTCGACGTCAAATGCGCCGATGCCGATGGTCGCCTACGCCGACTCAGCGCCGAGTGAGGAAAAGGTCGTGGAGACACCTATCGAAGCGGGCACGAGCGAGGTGACCGTCACCCTAAATGTGGCCTGGCTAATCGAGGACTAACGAGCCGAACGGGCAGAGGTCTACCAGCCACCCTCTGCTCGGCGGTTGTAGCGAACCTCGGTATCGCCGAGGTCGAACACGAGCAGTTTTTGCTCGGTGAATCGCTCGAGGAACCACTGTGAGAGTTCGCGACCGACGCCACTGTTGCCGGTGCCGCCGAATGGGGCGAGCTGATCCCAGTAGTTGCTCGTCTCGTTGATGTTCACGGTGCCATGTTGCAGCGCCTCGCCTACTCGCCAGGCGGTCGCGAGGTCGCGGGTCCAAAGCGAGGCGATGAGGCCGAGCTTGCTGGAGTTCGCGATGGTGATGGCCTCGGGGATCGACTCGATCTTGATGATGGGGGCGACGGGACCGAAGGTCTCCTCGCGCGCAATCGTCATGGCAGGAGTGACGCCGGTGAGGATGGTGGCCGGGTAGAACAGACCGTCCTTCGGGCCGTACTGGGTGATTTCGGCGCCCTGCGCGCGCGCCTGGTCCACATGCTCGACGACGCGAGCGAGTGTCGCAGCGTTTCGCAGTGGGCCCATGTCGGTCTCATCAAGGCCGGGATCACCGATGCGAAGCTGGGATGCGCGTGCCTTGAGTTTCGCAACAAATTCATCGTGTACGTCGGCGTGCACGAGCAGTCGCTCACCCGAGGTGCAGACCTGGCCGGCGTAGTAGAAGCAGGCGTTCATCGCTCCCTCGACCGCAGCATCAATGTCGGCGTCGGCGAGCACGATGACTGGCCCGTCGCCGCCGAGCTCGAGCAGGTGGGGGCGAAGCGCGGCCTTGGCGGCGATGCGCTTGCCAGTCGCGGTCGAGCCGGTGAAGAAGAGCCCATCGACACCCTCGTGCTCGACGATGGCGGCGCCGACATCGCCCATACCGTGGACGACGTTGAGCACGCCGGGCGGAAGGCCGGCCTCGGTGCAGATCTCGGCGACCATGTTGCAGCAGATGGGGGAGAACTCGGAGGGCTTCCAGACCGCCGTGTTGCCGGCGGCAATGATGTGGGCGAGTGCGATCGAGGCGATGTCGGTGGGGAAGTTGTAGGGGGTGATGACGCCGACGACGCCCAGTGGGCGATGCGTGAGGACGAGCCGCTTGTTGTTCGTCTGCTCCTGGGTCGACGGGAACGACAGCCCGCGATGCCGGAGCACCTCCTCGCCGGCCTTCTGCCACGAGGGGGCCGCGTACTCATGCACCTCCTCGCGTGCCTCAGCGACGGTCTTGCCGATCTCGGTGATGAGGACCTGCGCCACCTCCTCTGCGCGGGCGGCGAAGAGGGTGTGAATCTGCCGCATGATCTTCACTCGCTCGATCAGCGGAGTGGCAGCCCATGCGGGCTGGGCAGCGCGGGCGGCCTCGACGGCGCGCGCCACATCGGTTTCATCGCAGCGGGCGACATCTGCGATGAGCGCACCGGATTGGGGGGAGTGCACCGGGAAGGTGCCGGCTGAGCCGTCGACCCAGGATCCGTTGATGAGTGCCTTGGTCGGCAGTGCCTGTGTCATGTTTGTCCCACCTGTTCGCCGAGATTGCGGAGTCGATCGCCAACCCCCAGAAATGTCTGCCGTCAAGGTATCCGATGCCGCGCTTCGGCGGGCGGTTCTCGATGAGACAGGCTGCTTCGGGTGGATTCGCGGATAACTGTCGAAGTAGGCGTAGTGTCGAAGTATCGGAGCCATCAAGACTCCCGGATGACGGAGCGGTCATGGGCGACAAGTCACGGCAGAAAACCGAAACGAAGAAGGTCGGCAAATCGATCAAGGAAAAGCGCGCCGACAAGCGGATGGCCGCCGGATCCTCGAAGGACAGCCCCGGCATCATGCCACCCAAGAAGGACTGACCGCCGGTGGCCTAGGCCGCAGGGTCGAGCCAGCGCAGGTGCTTGAACCGGTTGAATCCCCGATCGAATGACACCCATGTGGCGTTGATCTCCAAGGCTGCGGCGGCGAGCCAGACGTCGGTGATGTCGTGAGCGCGCGGACGATTGGTGTCGAGAAGGCCCCGGAAGATCGACCAGTGCGCCGGGCCCGGATTGAGCACATGGACGAAGGGCGACGCGGCGAGGAGATCGACGACCTCAAGTGCTGAAGACAGGTCAAGGGGTTCTACGAGGACTCGCCGACTGGTCGCGCCTCGGATGAAGCCGGAGATCACTGTGGAGAACAGGCCAAGGCCTTCGGGTGATCTGCGCAGGCGCTCAAGTGTCTCGCGGGCCAAGTGGTGATGTGGTGACGTCGAGATGACTGAATTCAGCAGGACGTTCACGTCAACGCAATGCATGGACGGCGGTTCCCTCATCGAGGAGTTCGCTGAGCGATGCATTGCTGTCGAGGTCCACTCCGGGCCGCAGGCCCCCGCCAGTGAAGACTGGCAATTCGGGGAAGTGGAGGTCGCTGGTGTCAGGTGCTGCGGATCGTCGCGCGAGCAGCAGGCTGATTGCGTCCTCGATCACCGAACCGACGGAGCAACCCTCGATGGCTGCGACCTGCTTCACCTCGCG
>CAMCSO010000096.1 GCA_945877545.1 Bifidobacterium breve
GGGGGCCGTGTACTCGAAGGGAACCACCGATGTCGAAGACCGATCAGATGCGCGCACTGCGCGAGGCGAGGTTCACCCGGTTCAGCACCGGCGCTTCGAGGCGTGTGCCACCTACTTCCACCACCACAGCCCCCCGGTCATCCGGCCCAGTCGCACCCGTTGAGATCCCCGCTCCCCCAGGTGAACTCGTCCCCGACGTAGCCGTCATTGACGTACCTGCAGGCCCTCCGCCTGCAATTGAATTGCCGCCCTTCGAGGTCCCCACCCTCGATATATCCATCCCTGCTTCGGTTCCAAAGGTGCGCGAGACGCCGAGTCCGATACCCAGCGCGAGGTTCAGCGAGGTGTCCTTGGCTCCCACTCCCGAGCAGATCGTCATCCCCGCCCTCGACGTCCCCGCCCTCGACCTCCCCGGCCCGGAACCAGTCGGCCACGGGATCCTTCCCGGGCAGCCGATCACCGCCTACTCCCAGGAGGAACTCGCGGCGGTGGTGCGCTGGGTTGGTCGCGACGCCAAGCCGCGCGATGCCGCCGAGTTGGTTGCGGACGTCATGGTCGAACTCGGGTTCAAGCGCAAGGGCACGAAGATCACTGCCGCTATCACCACCGCCGCAGCCTCAATCGGCGACCTCCCGGTTGAGCCCGTGGCAACCGTTCCTAGTCTCGAGGCCATCGCATCATGACATGACGAGCGATCACAGCCGCTGATCAAGCATCCGAAGGCCGCCGGCCACCACGCTTGCAACGATGGGCAGGTCACCAACGCGTTCGCCGTCTGCATAGACCACCGGCCCCTTCGACTGGACCGTGATGGTTCGACCCTGAAGCACCCGAACCGCAGGGTGCTTCACATGGCTGCCACTGAAGATCCTCGGAAACACCCGCAGAATCGTCGTGCGCGATGCCCGGTCGACCCACGTGACGTCAAGGATGCCGTCAGTCATGCTCGCCGTCGGGCAGATTTTCATACCTCCCCCATAACTGGAGCCATTACCGATGGCGATGAGGGTTGCCGGGCCGTCCATCGGCTCCCCATCAACGGTGACCACGAACTCATACGTGTGAAACGAACGCATCTCAGCAAGGAGGCCGAGCACGTAGCGGGTCGTCCCATTGAATCGACGGGTGCGGTTCGCACGCTCGTTCACCGCGGAGTCCAACCCCATTGAGGTCACGCCAAGTGACCACACCTGCCGCGAACCGTGCTCTATACAGGTGAGGTCAATCGCCCGAGTGCGCCCGGCAAGCAGCGAACGCGCAATGCCGCGTGCCACCACATCGTGGTCCTTGATCGCAATGCCAAGGGATCGCGCAATGTCGTTTCCGGTTCCCGCCGGGATGATCGCCATCGGAGTCGCTGCGGGGGCAACCCCCTGCAGAACGAGATGAACCGTGCCATCGCCTCCGCAGGCAATGATCCCAGCCGGCACCGACTCGATGGCTTCAACGATGCTCTCGCGCATCAAACCGAGATCCGTGGGAACGATGAGGTCGACGTCCACCCCCTCGCTGTTCATGGCGTCTCGTGCTCGCTCAGCGATACCCCGAGCCCGACCACTACCTGCAGTTGGATTGACGATCAGCGCCACCCGGGGCCCACTCATGAGCAGACCCTAGGGCTATTCGCTACCTCACGGTGCTGATGTCCACGTCCTGCCACTGGTAGAGCACCTGATCGCCGTCGGTGAACCCGGATCCCAGCGGGAAGTCGGTTCCGCTCCAAGCGAGCACCGGCCGGAGGTCGAGCCAGTTGCCTCGGCCGCCGGACTTGATACTCAGACCGTCCACAGTCGGGGTGATCGAGTAGTTCTCACAGGCGGTGGTGTCGTCGGAGTAGATACCTCCCATGGCCGATGCTGATGTCGGACGAGACCAGATCATTCCGTCGAAGAAGCTCACCGCGTTGATCGTCAAGTGTCGAAGTGCCGCGTCAAGGCAGGACGGTGCCTCGTCGCCGCCCCAGTTCTCGACGAATGGGGCAATGGTCCGAAAGTCCGGCTGCACAGGAACATCGAATGTGGCAATCTCCTGATAGGTGCCACCGTCATTGAGCGAGACCGAACTCCTTACCCGCTGGGAGGGACTGGCTGCACCCGGTAGTTTTTCGACCTTCCAGATAACCCTTTCTCCGTTGCGCCAGTCAAGGGCGGCGGTGCACTTAAGACCCTCGCCCTCACCCGTGAAATCTGCACAGAAGGTCGTGTCCGGCAGATGAGCGACCTTGGGCGTCAGCACGTTTCCCGATGCATCCTTGGCATTCCAAGCCGAAAAGATCGCGAGTTGGCCGCGCTGCCGACCGCGGACGGGGTCGCAGATACCCGGCGACATCGAAAGGTCGTTGTCGCCGCAGTCGAAACTCTGGAGGCCGCCATAGAACGAGACTTCGCTCGGATCCGGCTGCTGCCAAACCGTGATGAGTTGGTAGTAGGTACGAGTCGGGTTGGTATGCGGGGTCGCAGTCACTGTGTAGGCCTGATTGGTGCCAGACGACGTGACGGATGTCGGCGCGCTGAAATATAAGGCCACGTATCGACCGACGGTCGGCTTAGACCGGTCTGACCTACGTACCGTGTAGCTGATCGTGCGGCCGGTTGAACGATCGGTCGCAGTGATCCGCTGCTGACGCGCTCCCCCGGCGAAGTACCAGATGCGCGCCCGGCCATCTGCATCCGTTCTGGGCTGATACGAGGTGATGTGCGAGGTGCTGTCGCTCGCGCGCCAGGTGATGAGAGCGCCGGCCACCGGCCGACCCCCAGCGGTGAGACGTACAACAAAGGATGAGTTCAGCGACTGGTCCTGCAATGCCAGCGGGGATCCGTCGACCAACGTCCCCGGTAGCACCGGAATCGCGGAGACGTAGTCCCAGATGAAGTTCGTCGCGCGGACTTCCGGCACGACTACGCGGTGGGAGGGCGCCGCAATCGCGCTGCCAGCGAGTGCGATGACGCAACATGAGGAGAGCACGAGGATGCGCACCCAAATCGTTCTGGTCAAAGTTTTCCAATCGATCATTGGACACTACCCATTCGCCGATGACTGTTCGACGAGGCCAATCTCAATGTTCGGATCATGTTCGGACGATATTCGGGGAACGTACACCCTCGCACCTTGGCCACGGATCCGGAACCGAAGCCAGTCGGAGAGCGTCCAACGAACACCTACCAAACGAAGAGGAGCTTCGAATGAAACCGACAATGGTGGCTCGAGTGGCCGCCTTGCTCAGTCCGATCGCCCTGCTGGGAACCGCGTTGGCGCTCGCCAGCCCGGTCCAAGCCCACGGCTATGTCAGTGGCCCGTACAGTCGGGCGGCTGCCTGCAAAATGGCACTCAACACCAACTGCGGTGGCATCGTCTATGAGCCGCAAAGCCTGGAAGCCCCAAAGGGCTTTCCGCTGACCGGACCGATGGATGGGCGCATCGCCTCGGCCGGAACTGGCTTCACCGAACTGGATCAGCAGACGTACGGCCGTTGGTACAAGAACAACATCAGCACCGGCCCGATGACCATCAACTGGACGTACACGGCGGCCCATCGCACGTCGCAGTGGTCCTATTACATGACCAAGCAGAGCTGGGATCCGAACGCTCCGCTCAAGCGCGCTGACCTTGAGTTGGTCTCGACGGTCGGCCATGATGGTTCGGCCGCCAACACAAAGCCGGCCCACTCAATCACGGTGCCGGCCAACCGCAGTGGGTATCACGTGATTCTCGCGATCTGGGACGTGGCAGATACGGTCAACGCCTTCTACAACGTCATCGACGTCAACGTGACTCCGGGTGCAGGCGACAGTTCAGCGCCCTCGGTACCGAGCCAGGTTGTCGGTTCTGGCGCGACGTCAAGCACCGTGGATCTCACGTGGGCCCCATCGACGGACAATGTGGGAGTCACCGGGTATACCGTGCTTCGCGATGGCGCGATCGTTGGAACCTCTGCAACCACCCGCTTCACAGACAGCGGGCTGACGTCCGGGCGTGCCTACAAATACACGGTGCAGGCCAATGATGCAGCGGGTAACACCTCGGCAGCATCAACCACCGTCACAATGACAACAGTTGCTGGTGTGCTGAAGGACACTCAGCCACCAACATCACCCGGTGGCCTGCATTCCATGACCGTCACCGAGTCGAGCGTCGACCTCATGTGGTCGGCTTCCACAGACAACGTTGGTGTCACGTCCTACACCGTGCTACGTGACGGCGTCATCGTGACCCAGACGTCGGCGACGAATTACCTGGACAGCGGTCGGGCACCGGGAGTGACGTATCGCTACGAGGTTCTTGCCACCGACGCGGCCGCTAACGCGTCAACCCGCTCCACCCCGCTCACGGTGACCACGAAGGCCGTCGCGACGAGCACCGGTTCGACGAGCACAGGTGCGACGAGCACCGGTTCGACGAGCACAGGTTCGACGAGCACAGGTTCGACGAGCACCAGCGCTTGGAGTTCCACGGCTCGGTACCGCGTCGGTGATCTCGTCACCAACGCGGGAACAACCTACCGGTGTATTCAGGCCCATCAGGGGTACGGAGATCCCAACTGGATCCTCGCCCCCTCGCTATGGTCGCGAGTGTCCTAGTGACGCTGTAACGGCCACCGTTTAGGTGTGTTCGCAACACCCGGGTGCCTCCCGAATCAATCATGATTCGGGGGGCACCCGTTGTTGGATTTCGGTACCTACCTCAGTCGCCATCCGCATCGTCGATGTCATCGATATCGTCGTCATAGAGGCCCGAGTTGCCCGACAACGTT
Source organism: Bifidobacterium breve (assembly GCA_945877545.1). Taxonomy (GTDB): domain Bacteria; phylum Actinomycetota; class Actinomycetes; order S36-B12; family S36-B12; genus WLND01. The sequence goes on from CAMCSO010000096.1 coordinate 4,751, forward strand.
GAGCCGCAGGCTGTCTTCACCGCACTGTAGGTATCAGCGAGCGCCTGCACTGTCGCTGGACTGTTGGCGAAGGTGCGCCACTGCGTCTTGATCTGGACCATTGGCTTCGACTTCATCTGCTTGGTGAATGCAGTGAACTGCGTCGACCAGACCTTGAGAGATGCCGGGGCCTTTGAGCCCAGAAGGCCAACAAGGTCCTTGACAGCAGCATTCGCGGCGACCAGGGCCGCGTTGGCATCGTTCTTGGACGCGGCTTGCGCCAGTTGCACCTTGATCGAATTGGCTCGTGAAGCCACAAAATCGTCATTCACCGCGGTGCAGTTCACCGCCATCGGCGCTACCGACGGTGCGGCAATCGCACTTCCTGTCCAAAGAAGACCGAGGGTCAGGACTGATGTTAGAACTAAACTCATGCGGCGTATCTTCGTTGTATACAAGGCGATCCTCCAGAACATGGTGGGATAGTGCTCGCCAACTTAGGGGGATCACGCAGTATTGAATCCAGATCCGACCCCCCTGTTCGGGGGCTAGGCGCCCAGCCTCTCGACATCATCGAGGGTCAGTCGAAGCTGATCCGCCGAACTGCGCCGCGGGCGCACGTGGTCCGGCTCCGGCGGCCGCAGCCGGTGGGTGTCAGTGACCGCCTGATACGCGGCCACTACCGCGCACAGTCGATCCTCGGCATACGGCTGGCCTCCGATCATGGCGCCAACCGGCAGGTCGGCACCTGCTCGTTCGTCGTGAGCGAGGCCGATCGGGAAGGCGACGAGCGGAAACCCAATGATGTCGAAGGCATCGGGGGTGCCCTGCAGCACGACGTCGCAACGATTGAAGACCTGCTCGAACGCCATCTCTGCGAGGAGTAGCCGGGCGCGTTGCCCGCGCACGTACTCGTCGCCACCGAGGAATAGGCCCTGCATCCAAGTGGTGAGGGAGACTCCAAAGAGTTTGAGGTCCGTGCGCAGGTACTCAAGGAAGGCCTCGCTGCGCTCGGGGAGCCTGGCACTGTTGAACGCGTACCCGGAGAGCACGTTCCACTCCGGGGGACGCTCGACCGTGACCACTCGAATCCCCAGACCCGACATCATGTCGAGCATGACCCGTCGGTGGGCGACGGCTGCGCTCGTACCCGACAGGTCATCGGCGAAAACGCCGAGCCTCGTCGGCCATCGGCACACCACGTTCTTGCCGCGTCGCACGGGGGTCGCGGCAGCAACGAGATCTGGCACCTCGGGCAATCCAAGCGTGCGCGCGTCATTGGCGTCCGGTCCCGCGATCGACTGCAGCATGATCGCCGCGTCCTTGATGTCGCGCGCAATTGGTCCCGGATGATCCCGCGTATAGGTGAGCGGGATGACACCGAAGAGCGAGCAGCGTCCCATCGTCGGCTTGAGCCCAGTCAGCCCCTGGGCGAGTGCCGGGTAGGTGATCGATCCCCCTGTCTGGGTCCCGATCGAGCACGTCGCCATCCGTCCAGCGACCGCGGTCGCCGACCCGGTCGACGACCCTCCGGGATACACAGCAGGATCCTCTGGCGTCCAAGCGTTGACCGTCGTGATGATGCCGTCGGGGGTCGTGGCCCTTGTCGTCGCGAGCGGCCCCATCTGCGACTTGCCCAGGACGATGCCGCCCGCCTGCTGGATGCGCGTGACGACCGTTGCGTCAAAGGTTGGGACGAAGTCCTGGTAAATGAAGCTGTTGGCCGTGGTGCGCACGCCGTTCGTGTAGTAGTTGTCCTTCACTGCGATCGGTATCCCGTATAGCGCGTTCCGCGGTGACGCGCGCTCAAGCCGCCTGGACCGCTTGAGGGCAGCCTCGACGAGCACGGTGTTCCATGCCTGATACGTCACGTCAAACTCGGCAATTCGCGCAAGGTGGCGCTCGACGAGTTCAACTGGTGTGAGCGATCCCCGCCGAAGGAGGAGCGCCGCTTGTGCCAACGTCAGGTCGATCGGATCGAGGGAGGGGTCGGGTGTCTCATCGAGGTAAACGTCAACGACTGGACGTGTTCGCGAACTGGCCGCCGCAGGTCCGGCGACCACCCCTGCTCCGACACCTGCGGCTAAGGCCGACACCGCCGCGAGACGCTGGATGAACGCGCGACGATCAAGGTCCGCGTCGCTCGGTCCGGCCATCTCCGGCGGGTCAGTCACCGCGGACCTTCGTTTGACGGTGCCCAAGAGAGGAACTCGGCAGGATAGAGGGTGGGGATGCGTAACTGCGGATCCATCGAGAGGACGCTGATGGCTGGTGGGACATCTCGCAAAAACGTGCGCAGGGATGACATGAGCCGGACCTGATCCGCTGGAGCGACCGGGTCGTCCATCGGCAGATCATCGAGGTCGACACCGATGAGGGCGAGTCGCGCCCGGATGAAGGTGTCGAGTTGCGCATCAGTCGGAGGAGTCACTGCCATAGTGGCATTCATAGCCCATCGATGGACCGGGCCGGAGAAGAACATCGACAGATCCGAATTCAGTACAGTCCGGTCTATCGTCGCGTGGATTGCTACAACCGGAGGACACCCATGGTCAACGACACATCCATGAGTCGCAGGGCACTCATCGGTGCTGGCGCGCTTGGATTCGCATCGATTGCAGCCGCGGGCTCGCCGGCGTCGGCGGGCACCCGGTCGCGTCCCTCAGCGTCTGTGCTCCCGACGCCCGTCGCATCCCTCGTCACTCGCTGGGACACCGACCCCTGGTCGAGGGGTGCCTACTCTGCCCTCCCGGTCGGCTCGACCGATGCGGTGCGCGAAATCCTCGCCGATGCACTCATCGCTGATCGAATCGTCCTCGCGGGTGAGTATTGCGACCCCGAGTACCCCGGGACCGTGCAGGGCGCGATCGGCTCAGGGAATCGCGCGGCTGAGGTACTGCTCGACGAGGACCTCGGCTCGCGAGTCATCGTCATTGGTGCCGGCGTGGCCGGGCTCACCGCCGCGCGGGACCTCGCGGCCGGCGGCGCCGGCGTCATCGTTCTCGAGGCCCGTGACCGCATCGGCGGACGAGTCCACACGAACACCTCCTGGGGAGTCCCGGTCGAGATGGGCGCTGCATGGGTCCATGGCGTGAAGGGCAACCCGGTAGTCGCGCTCAGCCAGCAGGCGGGCCTGCGCCTCGTCCCCTGCAACTACGACAGCGAGATCATCCGCGACACTGTGACAGGCAAGGAGTCTGCGGCCGCTTACCGGGCTGACGATCAAGTCTCGCGCCTCACGGATCGGCTGGGCGACTCTTGGCCGCCGGCCGGCATGTCGGTCGAAACATGGCTTCGCAAGAACGGCATGCAGCGCAATCGCTTCACCTCGTGGGCGGTTGAGACGAATACCGTGCAGGAGTACGGACTTAACGCGAGCGCGCTCGGAGTTCGGGCCATGACCGAGGGCGAGGACCTCCGCGGGGGTGACGCATTCGTCGCGGGTGGCTATGCCGGGATCGCTAAAGTTCTCGCCACCGGTCTCGACATTCGTCTGAACTCGCCAGTCGCTCACGTTGACGCCAGCAACGGTCGAGATGTCACCGTCACCCTGCAATCAGGGGCAACCCTCACAGCCGACTCAGTAGTGGTTGCCGTGCCAGTATCCCTGCTTCAGGCATCGCTACCCCTGATCACTCCTATGCCAGCAACCGTCAGAGCAGCGATCGGCAAGATTCGCACCGGCGACCTCGAGAAGGTGATCCTCCGCTACGACGCCCAATGGTGGGGCAAGGAGCGAATCATCGGGGTCGTCGGCGGCGGGGTCCCCGGCCAGTCACCGGAGTCCGCCCTGCGCTGGACCGAGTTCTTCAACGTCACCGATGTCGTCGGCGCCCCGGCACTCGTCGGCTTCTCAGGTGGCACAGCCGCCATGCGTCGGCCGCCGACCGACGCGGGCTGCGTCAGCGAGGCACTCGCCATGCTGCAGGCGGCCTACACTCCAAAGTGACGGCCGCTCTAAACCCTGTCATCAACCTCGCCGGCGATTCCCGGTGAATGGTGGTTCACTTCACTTGGAGGTTCCCATGAGATCACCCGCCCGATTCATGCACTCCTTTGTCATTGGCGCGCTGCTCGGCTCAGTGCTCACCTCATCATTGCTGACGGCGACCCCGGCGCATGCGACCGATGGGGCAAGGACCCGAAGCGGATCCCAAGTCACGACGTTCTTGACCATCGAAGGTCGGCAGGTCGTAAACATCGGAGCACCTGCGAGCAGCGCTGGCGATACCACCATCACTCGTGGCTCAGTTTCAATGACCGACGGGGGTCCGGCTATCGGCACCTTCGCCACTCGAGTCGTCGTCGTGATGCCTGACGCGAACGGACGCGAACGGCGCGACACGACCGTTCACGTGTCGATGCCGGGCGGGGCGCTCTACGCCCAGCAGATCCAAGACGACCCAACTGGGCTTCCACCCAACACTGCCTCAGACCTCGTCATCTTGGGCGGCACCGGAGATTTTCGCAATGCACGGGGCGTCGTGTCGATGGCGCCGGCTGCCGCCAGCGTCCTGAGGCTCACCTGGAATCTCATGCCGAACATCGGCATCGATCCTGAGCAGGCGACCACCATCGCCTTCGAGCGCCTCGTGAATGCCACGAGTTCAGGGCAGGCCACGAATGACTTCAACACGTTGTCTCAGGACGGCTCGCAGGGCCGGCTTCGAATGAAGGGCGAGGACGGCACATTTACCTGCGGTGACGCCAAGCTCGCCCAGTCACGACCAGGCGGGATCGGCCTTGACTCATGGCTGTGCCGCTACGACCTCCCCCGTGGATCAGTGCTGGTTGCTGCCTTCTCTCAGTACCGCACGGGCACCGCCTGGCCATCGAAGTTCACCGACATCATTCTGGGCGGCACTGGTGCCTACGCGGGAGTGCGCGGCGAGGCCGTGACTGACTGCACGTCTGAAACGACTGCTGATGTGACCCTGCGGATGCTCGTCGACACCAGCCTGCCGCCGGTCCCGGTGAAGTTCAGCCAGGACCGCACCTACAA